>NZ_VDCQ01000060.1 GCF_006265175.1 Paenibacillus hemerocallicola
CCTTCGGGGGCGCGCTTCATCTGGAGCTCCTCCGACTCTTCCTCGATCTCCTCGCGCTGTACCGATTGTCCGCCATCCGGAGCAGAGGTGATCCTGTCGGCGACCAGCTTGCCGACTTGATCGGCTTCCTGCTCGTAGGCGTCCCCGGCGGGACCGACCGTCAGCTTCGCTTGTACCCCTTCGGGCAATGCGGCCTGTTGCTGGGTACCCGACAGCATGTTTCCTATCGCCTTGTTCCCGAACGATCGCTGCAGCTGCATCATCGGATGGGCTTCGGCGGTTTGCGGCTGTTTCGTGCTTGGTGTAGCCTTTTTGGTCAACTCGCCGTCCGGGCGTCTATGGATGCTTGTATGGCGGGTAGTCAATGGGAACGACCTCCTTCATGGATCAATCGGGAACGCAAATCCCGTCTTGCCTTCTATTCAAAATATACCACAAATCGCCATCTGGCCGCGGGACTATTTTCGGATAAATTTTATTTTTTTTCGACGGTCATGACTGCAATATCGTCCGATTGCATCGCGCCGTTGGCGAACCGGTCCACATCCTCGATCAGAAGGCGCAGCATGTCCGGTCCCGTTGCGGATCGCCCGCGATCCAGCATGCTCTGCAGCATCGCGGAGCCGTATTGGCGCCTGGCCAGATCCTCCGCTTCGGTTATTCCGTCGGTATATAGCACGATGCGGTCGCCGGACTTGAGCAACGTCCCATGATTGGAATAGAACGTGTCGTCCATTACGCCCAGCGGCAAGTTTTTTTTGCCGACGAGCGGCTCGACCCCGCCTTCGCTCCTCAAAATGTATGGGGTACAATGGCCCCCGTCGCTGAATTCGAGCTTTCCGGTAACGACGTCCAGCACGCCGCATATGATTGTCGCGAACATCGTAGAATCGTCCTTGTACAGCTCGCGGTTCACTTCCGTCAGCAGCTCGCCGGGAGTTATCCCCCGGGACATGCGCCCTTTGATCAGCGTCATAATCATCGCCATATAGAGGGCTGCCGGAATGCCTTTGTCCGAAACGTCGCCAAGCGCAAAAAACAATTCGTTGTCCCCGAGCATGAAGTAGTCGTAAAAATCGCCGCCGACCTCCCTGGCCGGCCTCAGCATGGCGTGCACCTCGACGGGAAAAACCGCCGTTGCTCCGGACTCTCCACGATCGAGACGGAGAGAGCCTCCCGCTTGTGACGCAGTCGCATCCTTCTCCTCCGGCTCGTGCCATATGGCGGATGCCGCCCTGCGGTGCGACAGCTCCATCGGCAAAAATCCCATCTGAATCCGCTGGGCGATTCTTAGCTCGCTCTCCATCCGCTCTTTGGCCGCCACCGTGTTTTTCAACGCCTCGAGCGATTTTTCCAGCGCGTCGACCAGCATCGCATTTTCCAGCGACACCGCAGTCGGCGCCGCAATCGATTCGAGTAGCCGTACGTCCCGATCCGTAAAGGGCTTTCCGTTCCGTTTATTCAACACCTGCAGCACGCCGATGATCGAGCCTTTGCTGAAGATGGGCACGCATAGCAGGTTGCGCGTCGCATAGTCGACCCGGTTGGCCACCTTCGACGACCAGCGCGGATCCTTCGACGCATCGTCGATTTTTAAAGGCTGCCCGTTCTCCGCAACCCATCCCGCGATGCCTTCCCCCATCTTCAAGCGGATTTCGCGAAGCTTCTCCCCTTTTTCACCAGTAGCGAGCTCGAAAAACAGATCGCCCGTCTCCGGATCGACGAGAATAACGGAGGAAGCTTCCGCATTCATAATTTGGGCGCTCGTATCCATAATCCGCTGCAGCAGATCCTGTTTCCGGATCGTCGAATTCATCTCCAGGCTCACATCGAACAGTTGCATCGTCCGCCGAAGCTCTTTGTCGAGAACCCGGCGGCTACGTTCGCTCCATACCCACCCCGCTATCGCCAGGGCAGCCAGCAGCGCAAAAGGGAGTGACATCATCGTGAACCCCCCCTCCCCGTTTTCCTTATGGTCCGTTCCACGTTCAGCCTACGGCTTGAACGGCTTCGGTCTCGGTTGCGCAAATCGTAAAAATGGTGCTGAACCCGGACATATCGAACACTTCCTTCACATGCTCGTTCATATGCGCCAGCGCAAGCTTCCCTTGGATCGACTTCACCTTTTTGGCCGCAAGCAGCAAGCTGCGCAGCCCTGCGCTGCTTACGTATTCCAGCGCGGACAAATCGAACACGAACCGGGTCGCTCCTTCCTCGACAAGCCGTAAAAACCCGGTCTCCAAATTCCCGGACGTATTCCCGTCCAATCTCCCGCCGATCGCTACTACCGTTACGCCGTCCTGTATTTTATGTTCGATCTTCATCCCGTTTGTTCCTCCTCCGGCAGCTGTAGCCGGTTTATCGTTAACCGCAATACGTTCCGTTCTCCATCTCGCTCATATATCGCTTCGTCCGTCAACGTTTTGACGAAATGGATGCCGAGTCCTCCGATGCCCCGCTCCTCGATCCCCGCGCTCACGTTCGGCTCGGGGCGATTTAACGGGTTGAACGGAACGCCGTCGTCCGTTATGCGGATGACCATTCGATCCGTGCTGTCGGTCAGTACGATTTCGATGCGGGGACGTATGTCCGTGTCCGCGCGGTCGCCGAAGCCGTATGAAATAATATTCGTCACCAGCTCATCGCAAATGAGATTCAATCTGTATTGCGTACGTTCGTCGAATTGAAACGATTCGGCCGAGTCCTTCAGAAACAGACGCAGCCTTTCCAGCTCCCGAAGCTCGTTCGTCAGCGTTACGCTTTTGATCGTCACCCGGACTCCCCCTCCGCCCGTTTTCCCGTACACGTTCGTCATGCCATCTTCAGCAGCATATTTTCCAGTAGACGGACGCGGGCGCTCGTCGCATGCAGCAGCCCGATTCCGATTTCCGGATACAGCCTGATGAGGCGGGACAGTTGTTCGCCATGCAGCTCAAGCACGTGGGCCTCGTCGAAAATGACTTGAGCCGTAACCGACGACGGTGCACCGTCGAGCGCCGACGTTTCGCCGAACGACTGCTTCGCACCGAGCACTCCGATCGTACCGCCGCCACCGTCCGCCGTTTCGTTGCTCAGCTCGACATTGCCTTCGATCATAATGTACAAGCTCGGGGACGGTTCTCCCCGGCGAAGCAGCACGGCCCCTTCCGGATGCAGCTCCTCCTGCGAAATACCGGCCAGATGTCCCAACTCGTCCACCGACAAATTGGAGAACAGCGCAACCTGCTTCAGAAAAATGACTTTGTCCAGCATGGACAATATTTTCCGCTCTTCCTTCATATTCGGTCCCTCCTGTAGCGCAAAGACGGCAATTCGATTCAGCCATTCGTCCGGCCAGCTCCGCGCATCCTCGACGATCGCCTTCGGATGACCGGAGCCACCTTGCGACTCCGACTGTTTGTATAGCTCCAGCAGCGCTGCGGACAGCTTGCGATCGCCGATTCCTTCCGCCAGCACCTCCATGCCGTTTTCCCGTACTTCGTCGTTGTCGTCCCGCACCGTTTCCATAAGCGACGCCACGACGCGCTCGTCGGACAGCTGGGCAAGGACCGACCATACTCCGTCAATCAAGGACTGATGGATTTCAACGCACCGCTGTGCCGCGAGTTCCGCCAGCTCGTGCTTATCGAGCCGCTTCAGCGCTTCCGGCAGGGCGCCTTCCCGGCTGGAGACGGAAATCCTTTGAATGCACAGGTCGACCAGCTCGTTGCGGATTGCCGATTCATCCATAATTCGCGCCAGTGCGGATACGGTCATATTCCATATAAACGGGTTTCCGTTCACCGCGTTTTTCTTCAATAGCGGAACGCACGGCTCGCCGATATCGACAAGCGCGTCAAGGATCGCTTTGCGCACCTCTTTATCGGCCGCAGGGACCATGTCCAGCATGACCGGGGCCGCGTCGGAAAATCCGAGCTTGCCCAGTCCGTAGGAAGCGGCGACTTTGACGGCCGGCTTCGGGTCTTCCAGCAGCGTCATAAGCCAAGGCGCATAAGACGCCAATTTCAGATCCGCGACGGTATGACAGCCGCATATCGCCCATTCCCCGCCTTTATCGAGCATCGTAACCAACGCTTCCTCGCAAGCGGGATAGCTCTCCTCGCTTTCCAGCGCGTACAGGGCCTTGATTCCTTCATAGACGACTTGAGGACGCGAATCGAGCAATTTGACTCGCAGAAAGAAGTGCACCTGGCTCTTCATATGCTTCGCCTTGGCCAGCAGCTTGACGCATTCCGCTCGGACCTCCTCGTCTTCGTCCTCCAGGAAGGCCGCTACTTGTACAAGCTCCTGCACCGTGGCGGCTTGCAGATTCATCGCCCTGAGCGATGCGACCCGGATTCGGGCGCTGCCGTCTCCGATCAAACCGACGAGATGCGGAAAGAACGAAGAGTCTTTCACTTTGCCGACCAGCTCGAGCGCCAGCTCCCGCACATAATCGTTCGGATGCTTCAAATAGACGAGAACGGCTGACAGCGCTTTGGAGTTGCGCATCGCCCCGAGGAACGATACGGCGTTATCGGACAAGTCGGAGAACAGCGATTGGACGCTTCCTACCAGCTCTTTGATGTACAGATGCCTTCCGTACCAAGCCACGATCATAAGAACTGCGCTTAATGCGATTCCGATCCAAGCGAGCGGAGCGAGTCCGAGCCATTTCATGGAATGCGTCATCGATAGGAACGATCCGAGCAAGATGCCCCCGGAAGCCGCCAGCCCTTGGGCGAAATACCGGAAGCCGTCCCGCTCCGAAATCGGCATCATTTTGAAAAACAGCTGGTAGCAAGGCTCGGCGATATAATACAGCAAAATGTAAAGCACGGCATAGGAGCCGGAGACAACCCCGAGCCCGAGCGGGCCGTTCATGAATAGCGAGACGAGTCCGAAGCCGCCCAGAAAGAGGACCGATACGGCCAGCAGCACATTGCTCGCGCCCAGCTTGTTCATCAGCTTGCCCGATACCGTCTGCAGGACGAGACAGAATGTGAACTGGAGCGCCGTTATAAGTCCGTAATAGGCGGTCAATTCTCCCTCCGAGGCAAATCTGGCCTCCGCCGCGTTAAAGTACTGGTACTCCATCATGAAATACAAGGTAGGCATCAGCGTCATTAACCCGATAGCGGTTAGTATGAACGGACTTCGCATCATTTTTTTCAAAAAGTAGCCGCCGCGCCGTTCCTCTTCATGAACAGCGGGCATCTCCTGCCTGCGGGCCGCATCCTTGATCATGAGCGGCGTCAAGTAGCGGGACAGCGATTTACGGAAAAACCGGTAACCGATCAGCAGAAGAACCGGAGCAAGCGCGTATACCGCTTCCGTACCGAACCATTTGCCTACGAAATAGGCCAAAATGCCGGCCGTAATTCCGCCGGTCGTCGTCGAGCCGATGAAAATCGGCATGAGCCGCTTCGCCTGCTGGGTCGGGCACAAGTCGAACGCCGTGCTCCACAGCAGCAGTGTCAGCTGCCTGACGACGAAATTGGATGAAATGAACAGAAACGGATAGTAGTACCGGAATGAAAAACCGCCTGCCATAAAGATTAGAAGCACGACCGCGTTCAACACCAGAATGGACAGCATGATCAAATACAAAACCCGCATAAACCGGTCTTTTGCCGTCCGTCCGGCCAGCCTCGAGAGCAGCCAGCCTTCCAGCGGAATGATCGCGGCTTCCGCGATATAAACGTAAGGCAAAAACTGGACGCCGAACCTTTGATTAAAAAAGGCCATGAATGCGGTGTAATTGAGCGATTCGGCGATTCCTCCGCAATAAAAGATCGGCAGCATCGTCCACAGCTTGCGGGTATCCTCCCCGCGCAGTCCGAACCACCGAGTTAAAGCAGCCTGCATGCAATCAAGTCCTATCCGTTTGGTCTATGCCTGAATTCGCGTTCTCAACGAGGGCGATTTCGGGCTTTGCTTCGCAATCGAGCTTTTTGTAAAAAGCGATCCGGTCCTCGCCGTCGTAGTAATAGTGCGGATATCGGCCGATCAATTCGAAGCCTCGAGCCTTGAACATCCGTTGAATCGGTATATATTCCGGCAAATCGCATGTGTAGGTCAATATATATCTTCCGCCGATCGAGCGGATGTAGCCCTCCAGCGAGTCGAATAAAACGGCAGCCAAGCCGAGCCGGCGGTAGTTTCTGTGAACGACCAAGTAATCCCATAAATAACCGTTGGTGCGATGCTCGTTCTCCTTGCAGCTCGTCACCGCGACAATGGCCCCCGAGTCGTCCTCGATATACCAATACATATGATGCTGCTGCTTCAAGCTGTCGAACGGGCCGTTCGTAAAATGCTCCAGCTCGCCCGGCGTATGTCTCTGGTCGTCGAACGACCATTCGGATAAGAAAAACGCGCTGATCCGCCCGGCTTCTTCGACGCTTCTCATCAGCTTCACCCGGATTTCGCTTATCGACTCCGCTTTCCATTCGGCGTTCATCCAACTTCCCCCTGTCGTATCGTCTCCCAAATGCGACACAGCCCCTCGATGCTTGTTCCCCTGAGATCAAGATACGGACAAGGTTCCGTTCCAATCTTCGGTCGTGCCGTTCTGGAAATATTCGTCGCATAAATAGAAGTAAAGCTGCGCCGCCTTATCTTGGCGATTCTGCTTGATGACCATCAAGAACGCTTCGCGGGCGTCGTAGAAACGACCGACCTGGTAATACGTGACAGCTTCCTCGAAACGCGCTTTCGTCCGCTCCTTCAGCGCCCGGACCGTATCGGGATCGCCTTGATACACGTCATACAAATGGAGCGGCTCCTTCATGCCGCCGACCTGAATCAAGCCCAGATTGCGGAATTGAAACTTGCCCGGGTCCCCGATCGCCTTCACGACGCTGTCCGTAATGAGAATGGAAGCGCCCAACGGTTCCGTCAGCCTTTCCAATATATTGGAGACGTTCACGTTGTCGGATATCACATTGCTTTCGAGACGCTGCTCTTCGCCGATAATGCCGAGCCTTAACGGGCCCTTGTGAAGTCCGATGCCGATATCGACGGAACGGTAGCCGGAATTGTCGCGATGCGAATTGTACAGCTCCAGTTCCTTTCTCATCTCCACGGAAGCGATCAACGCGTCGTCGGCGGAGCCGGGGAACAACGCCATGAAGCCTGCGCCCGAATATTTGTTGATCATGCCGCTATGATTGCGCACATAGGGTCCGAACCGTTTCAGGAACGAGTTGACGAAGTTGAAGTTCTCCTCCGGCGTCAGCCGCTTGGACATCGCGTAGAAGCCGCGTATATTGCATATCATCGTGCTCATGTTCTGCTCGACCTGATCGCCCAGCTCGACGTCCAATATCGTGTCCTTGTTCAGGAAGCGCAAAAATTGCTGCGGTACGAACCGGTAATAGGCATGACTGAATGCCTCGACCTTCATAATATATTCCCGAATCCGGGCGGCCATCGTATTGACGCTTTCACCAAGATCGGCGATTTCATCCCGGGAGCGGATCTTGACGACCGTTTCCCAGTTGCCTTTGGCAATATCTCCTACGCTTTTGCGAAGCTTGCGGAGCGAGGAAAGCTGGATGAATGTCATGAGCAGAAGCACGATCAGCAGCCCGCCGGATATGATTGCGATATTGTATACGATCGATTGCATGACCCCGCGTCTATGCGCCAGCAAGGATTCCATGTTTTTGCTCGTCTCGAAAATGCCGACGATTTTGCCGGAGGAGTTCATGATCGGCGCGATCGCGTAATTCCAGCTCCCCGTGTCGTCGGTCCAGCCTCCGTTCACCACTTTTCCTTCGCGGACCACTTGCTTGTTCTCCTCGGTAAGCGGGAAAGGATTGAACATATGCATCTCGTCGTCATCTTCCAATATGCGATAAATAAGCCCGTTTTCCACTTTGTAGACCGCTTTGTAGAAGCCGCGGTTTTCGGAGTTGGCGCTGTTGTCGAATACCGCATTGATCTTCTTGCGGAACTCGTTGAACGTCTCTCCCCTGTATTCCGACGGGGAGGCGATTGCTTCCAGCTTGTCGCCGTCAATCAGATTTTGCCCGTTGGCGGCCAGCAGCGACAGCTCGCGGAACGTCTCCTGCTCCATTTTGGCGACAAAATTGTTGTACACGACCGTGGACAGCAAAATCATCGCTGCGGCAACCGCCGGAACAAATACGACAATCTGCTTGAATACTAGCGACGTTCGGCGTTTCAGCACATTGACGTATAATAATCGGCCGGCAAGCAGCAGCAGCAGAGCGCCCGAAGCCGCCGCCCCCCATACGAACCATCTCCAGGCAATATAACGGTTCGAATAGTTCGCATTTTCCAATGTCGGAGCGAATGTTCCGTCCATCAACCGACGGTTCAGCTGCGTATCGTCCACGATAATGATATCGCCGTCGGGACTTAGGCTGATATCGGTTTTCTCGTAAGGAATCGTAATGCCGCTCGCCTTCGCATTGCCCGCATGGACCAATTCCTCGACGATATATGGCTGCTTCGGATCGACCCGGCTGACCGCCTTCGAATTATAGTCGATGAACACGAGGCTGCCGCCAGCATCCAATCTCAAGCTCTCCGGAAAGTTACGGCGCGTCCGGTCCAGCCCGGGAAGAGGATACGTCATGGACGATACTCCGTTCATGGCAACGCTGTATATTTCTCCGCTTCGCGTAGAGTAATAAATTTGTCCGGGGACATAGCCGTCAATCTCCGCCAAAAATTTGTTGGGGGGAAGCTCGAAGCTGAAAATGGGCTTGGGCTCCGTCTCTCCCGGTCCTAGGCGGTACTCGGTAACTTTCGTCATCTCGTCGTTGAAGAAATGCAAGCTTCCTTCTTTCAGCTGCGGGCTCTTCAAGCTCCCGATCCGGTACCACCTGTTTTTGGAATCGTTGTAATCCTGGGCAAAAATGATTCGGTCGAACGTCCCGTCCGGATTGTAGCGGGCAATCTGCTCCGATTTGACTGTCAGTCCGTAAGGATCGAGCAGCGTCCGTACCGTATAGAGACGGTTTTCGTTATCGACGGCCATGTCGTTGAACCGGAATTGTTCCCCGTTTTTTCCGATCTCGCTATGGATCGAGTACAGAAGCGTCCCGGTTCCGTTCAGCTTAAGAATCGTCTTCTTGGCGTTATCGATCAAATAAAGGTTGTCGTTTTTGTCGGCGATCGCTTTCGACAGACTGACAAATGGAAGTTCGCGATTCAGCGGGTTTTGCGCAAGCAAGCGCCTTTCTTGGAACACGAATGTCCCGGCTACGGCGGCGAGCAGCAGCACGAGCAGCAAGGCCGCTACGGACTTCTTCATGGGATGGAATCCTCTCGTTTGTAAACTGGATCCCCCGGAACCGCTTATGGAGCCGATCCCGGGAGAATGAATCTTTACCTAATACAGCTCGATCGTCTTCGTACTATCGTTCCAGACGACCTCGAGTCCGATCGACTCGGCCAAAAACCGGAGCGGCACAAAGGTGCGTTCCGCGATCAGCTCGGGCGGCTTCTCCAGCATGACCGGCTCGCCGTTCAAATAGGCGACCGGATTTCCGATCGTGCACTCGATCGTCCCGTATTCCGTACTCACGGTTGCCGTCATCGTATCTTCATCCCAATCCACCGCGGCGCCGAACGACTCGGAAACCGCGCGAAGCGGAATGAAAGCATTGCCGTCGCGAATGACGGGCGGGACGTCCAGCTTGATCGCTATCGTCGGAGAGATCAGATTTTGCGCCGGCAGCGTCTCGACCTGACCGCTTGTTTCAGCTTGTATTTGCTCGGCGAGCTGTGCGAGCGTCTGCAATTGTTCTTCCGAGTAAGCCGCTTTTTGCTTCTCCACGATTTGTTCGAGCAAATCCGTTTGCTTGGTCTCGAGCTGCTCCGTCAATTGCGCCAGCACAGCGGCTGCAGCGCTTCCCGGCTCCGGAGCGGGCTCTGTCGCAAGCGCGTCGATCAAAACGACGATCGACTCCATTTCGGCGAAGAGCAGCTCCTTTTCCATTTGCAGTGCTGCTGCCTTCACCGCATCAAGCGTGCGGGCGATAGCTGCAGCTTTTTCTTGATCTCCGGCTGCCTCCGCTTTTTTCTTGTCCGCGTTCATCGCCGCTTCGGCTTGGGCGAGAACGGCCAGACCTTCCGTTATGCCGTTTGCGACGTCGGCCGCCTTCGCATTCGTCTGCATGAGCGCTTCTATCGCTTTAAGCGCAGCCGCGGCATCTCCAGCCTCAACAGCGGACTGTACGGCGGCTTGCTGGCTCTCGCCCAACGCTTCCAGCTCGTCGGCGCTTAACGAGTCCAGATTTTCGCTTCCCGCTGCACCTGTTCCTGTGCCGGTTCCAGTTCCGGTTCCAGTTCCGGTTCCAGTTCCAGTTCCAGTTCCAGTTCCAGTTCCGGTTCCAGTTCCGGTTCCAGATCCGGTTCCAGATCCGGTTCCAGTTCCAGTTCCAGTTCCAGATCCGGTTCCAGTTCCAGTTCCAGTTCCAGTTTCGGTTCCAGTTCCAGTTCCAGTTCCAGTTTCAGTTCCGGTCCCGGTACCAGATCCGGTTCCCGTTCCCGTTCCTGTGCCAGTACCGGAGCCGGTTCCGGTTCCGGTTCCGGTTCCGGTCCCAGTCCCAGTTCCCGTTCCAGATCCGGTTCCTGTGCCGGTTCCAGTTCCCGTTCCTGTGCCAGTACCGGAGCCAGTTTCGGTTCCGGTACCAGAGCCGCTGCCGGTCCCGCTTTCCGCCTGCTCTTCCGCAAGCTCCGCCATAATGGCTTCGGGATTGTTGACCAGCGACATTTTCTGCAGCGCCGTTTTCGTGTCGCCCTTCTTCAGCGCCTCCAGGACGGCAAGCTGCGCTTTCGCGTCCTCGGCTTGCGTCGTCAGATCGGCGATTTGATCCGTCTTCCCGCTATCGAGAGCTTTCTGCTTGTCTTCCTCCAGTCGCTTCACGTCTGCTGCGAGAATGGAGATTTCCTTATCCAGCTCAGCCGGGGTAAGCAGCGATTTCAACTCGCCCTCTCCTGGAACCTCCATCGTCACTTTGAGCGACAATATATCCTCCGGCGATAACGCCGCGCTTCCTTGAGGATCGTCCAAAGCGTCCGCGTCCGTGATACGGTCCAGTGCGAACCAAGCCGCGCCGTCCGGGCTGAAAACCATTCCCTGCCCCGACGCCTTCATAGTCGCGGACGCAGCGTTGAATATTTCCGGCCTCAACGCTTCAAGCTTCACCTTCATCGTGCCGATAATGATGGCGGCAGACGGGATATTCTCCGGGGCTGAATCCGTAGCGGAAGGGGCCGGCTCTGGCGAAGGGAATGTAAACGCCCCCATTGTCGCGCTTCCTTCGAGCGGCGCTTCGCCGATTTTGTCTTTTCCCCGGTACAACACGATCTTCAGTTGATCCGGCTTGGCGAAAAATAAAGTTAACGCCCGGACGGGCTTGCCGATCTTCGTTTTCTTCCCGATCCGTTTTCCTTTCGCATCGAACAACGCATATTCCGTCGCCTTCAGCTTTTTGTCGGGGGTCGGGCTAAAATGGCTGAGCAGCTCGCCGACCGCCGGCTTCAGCGTCCATTTGCCGGAGGCGGGTTTTTCCTGCGCGGGCTTTACCGGACCTAGCCCGTCGTCTATTTCCTTGTACGGGAGCACTCCCCGTCTGTATGTCCGCTCCAACGCTCCCCCGGTGTCCGCGTTCAGCTTGCCGATCGCGTTCATGTAGGCGATCTGCGCGGACAGCACCAGCGCGCCCGTCTGCTCGTATGCTTCTCTGGCCGCAGCCAGCTCTTCGGGGGGCGACAGACCTAGCTTCCGCTTGCTCTCGACTTTGCCGATCGCATCAAAAGCGGCGTCGCGCGTGCGCAGCGCCTGAGCGTACCCTTCCTCCGCCCCTTTGGCATCCAGATAAGATTGTCTGACCGCCGCGATGACCGCGCTTCTCGTTTCCTTCTCCTTGATCGCCGCTTTGCTTTGCTCCATCGTCGCGATCGGCAATCCGTTGCGCAAATCGTCCAAATAACGAAGACCGCCGAATTCGCCCTGGAACAGATTTTTCGGTATCGGGAATATGATCCAGTAGTACCCTTCCCAATCTTGGCGCACCTGCTCCAGCAGCGCTTCATAGTTCGCCGTGAACAAATCCAGGTCGATCGGCCCGCCATTGTACATCCTGTCGAACACTTTCATCCGTCCCGCACCGAACTTGGAGCTGTACAGATTGCGCGTAACGTTCAATTTCTCGTCAGCCAGCCGCCGCGTCTGCATATCCTGGATCAGGGACAAATTCGTCTTCAAGGCGTCGGCTATGTATCCGGGAAGCGCCCCCTGCGACAAATCCGCATATACGGGGTCGAACGTCATGGAGAACGGCTGCTCCGTGCCGGCACCGAGCTGTTCTCCGAAGGCGATGCGCGTACTTTTGGCGGTTAACTGCGCCTGCTTGTATGCGGAAGCGGCTTGCTCCAGCGCCTGCTCGGCGGCTTCCCTGTCCGGCTGCTTCGCCAGCCCGTATATGAGCTTTTGCTTGACCGAGTCAAGCTCCTTCTGCGCGTCGTCCCGCTTCGCGCGGGCCGCTTGTTCCGCTTGCATCGTCTGGTATGCCTGCAAGTAATTTTTCTCCGCATCGGCTCTGACCTCTACCGACTTTTGCCGGAGCTTCTCCGCGGCTAAAGTGAGCTGCATTTGCGCTTCAGGCACTTTCATCGATACTTGCAGCTGCTGGCTTAAATTTTTCGGCTTCGCAAACAGCCCGGACGCTTTTTCGTCCTCGCTTTTTTTGGCATAATGGGCTTGCTCCAGCTCCACCTGCTTCTGTCTTACGTTCGTGCGCGCCTCACGCAGGTCCGGATTGCGTCCGAGCGACATGTCCACCGCTTCCCGCATCGTAAGCGACTTCAGATTGGCGCCCCATGCGGACGAGACGGCCGCCATCGGCGATATTACCGCCAACAGCACGGCCAGCCCTAGCTTCATTCGGCTTGCAGAAACATTCAAGAAAGGCTCCTCCTCTTGCGTCCGCAACTCCCAAACCTAAATCATTCGCTATGTATTCTTGTTTTAACGCCGTCCTATCGGCATCTTCTACCTTAGGACATATTGCTGACTGCCATTTTTTCTAGTACTATGAAACTAATTATACCATTTATCGAGTATAAATTGATAAACAAGATTGGAAGAATGTCGAAATGGGAAATGTCGTTTGCGGCGGAGCCATGCTTCAATGCAGCTTCGGAGCCGCGCCAAGCTCGCTGATGGTGCTGCCGGCCAATCGGGTCATGACGTCGATGCCGATAGCCAACATTATGGATAACAAGCCCATGGTCAACATATTGCCCTTCGGCATGTGTCAATCGATGGCCAACCCTACGGTAGCGGCCGCTACCGCCGCCGCTTTCGGAGCCTTGACCCCGATGCCTTGCGTGCCCGTAACGGCTGCCCCTTGGGCACCCGGCTCCCCGACGGTGCTCGTCGCCAACATGCCTGCACTGAACAATACGTCGAAATGCATGTGCAACTGGGGCGGCGTCATCCAGGTCGTTCAGCCCGGACAAATGACGATCCAAGTCCCCTGACACCTGCGCATCATTGATCGTCTTTATACATACTTATGAACCGTTGGCCCTAATACGACAGTTTATACCGGTTCGTTTTTTTCATTCCGGCATGATTGCGTTCGCTAAAGCGATACAGCTGCGAAGCGATGCTTTGATAATGCGAACAACAGACATTCCGAACCAAGAAAGACAACTGTCCGGACACGGACGCACTTTCATCGAAACATTTCGATCAGAAGCCTTATTTATTATTTTTTTGGCGAGGACGTGACAAGCTTGTCGTTCAACCCCGTGAAGACGCTGGAATCGGTATTCAGGCCGATTTTCAATCCGATGGTGTTCAAAGTTCTAAAGCCTTTGCGGGAAGCCACCAAGCTCCCGGGCATCCTGATCAAGAAATTCCAGGCGCTTGTGAACAGCTTCGTGAACACGAAGGAAACCACGCTGAAAAACTACGTATCGATCGGCGCTTATTACGTATCGAAAAGGTTGCTTCTCGTCGTAGCCCTGGTCATCCTCCTCCTCGTCTATTTCATATTCATAAAGCCTCCCGCCTTCGTCAACAAATGGATCAACCGGGTTCCCGTCGTGGTGGAAAACACGCCGAAGGCGGTCTCTTTCTCGGGCGATGCCAAAATCGTAAGCACCGACAAAAAACAGTCCCGCTATGTCGGAGGATTGGCCGACGGCCTCTACATGGGCACGGGCAAGCTGTACAACGAAACCGGCACGCTCGTATACGAGGGCGAATTCGACAAAGGGATGAAAGCAGGTGCCGGCTCCTTGTACGACGACAGCGGCAAGCTTGTGTACAAAGGCCAATTCACCGCTGATCAGTATAACGGCGAAGGGACGCTGTTCCAGAAGGACCGTAAAATCCGGTTCACCGGACAATTCCAGAACGGCAAATTCGGCGGACCGGGCAAGCTGTACAACGACAATGGAGCGCTCATCTATGAAGGCGCTTTTCTCGAAGGCATGTACCATGGCGCGGGCAAGCTGTTCGGCCAAAACGGTCAAATCGTCTATGAAGGCGACTTCGCCGCCAATGAATATAACGGTGCGGGCAAAAAGTACGACGATCAGGGAAAGCTTCAATATGAAGGGGCGTTCAAGGCCGGCCGCTACGCCGGCGACGGGACGGAATATTATCCGAACGGCTTCGTGAAATACAAAGGCGCATTCGTTGCAGGCGGCTACGGCGGTGGTGTCGGGGAATTAAATGACGACAAAGGCATGCTTCGCTTCAAGGGCTCGTTCCAGAACGGCGTCATGACAGGCCTGGGCGAAGCATTCGACGAGACGGGGAAGCTCGTATATAAGGGCGATTTTGCAGGAGGCCTATATGACGGCATAGGTACCCTTTACGACAAAGACGGCGGGATTGTGCTGAAATCGTTTTTCGAGAAGGGCCGGATCGGTTTGCAAAAGTTTATCGGCCTTCCGAGCAAAAAGCTCGAGGACTTGCTTGGCAAGCCCGCCGAGATCACGCTGCTGGATCAACCCCAGCCGCTCGGCGCGGAAATCACGGACACGACGGAGTCGTCGACTGCAACGGGAGCGGGTGCGGGTGCAGGGGGCGCCACGAATGCAGGCGGACCGAGCAACGGTGCGGCAGCCGGAACCGGTTCCGGCGCTTCCGCTACAGCTTCAGGCACGGTTTCCGATACAGCTTCCTCCGTTTCGGCAGCCTCAGGCATGAAGTTCCAGATGATCTACTCGGACCTTCAATATTCGTTTTTGGTGGAACCGTCCAAGTCGAATCCGAAGGAAGCGGTCGTGACCGAGCTCACCATTTGGGGCAGCAAGCCGCTTTCCGTACTGCAGCCCGCCATCGAAACGTTCAAGGACACGGAGAAGACGAATGCCGAGGGCTTTACCGTACTGGAGCTTCAAGCTCCGTTCCCCGGAGGTTTGAGGATCAACCGGTATTACCGGGACGATAATCTGTATTCGCTCACTTTTTTCGCCGGCGAGAAAGCGGCGCACGAGCTTGAGATCATCGCGATCGAACGGATCAAGCCGTAGTGCCGCTATAGTCGGGTTTCGCAAAAGGGAAGACCTCCTCCCCCACCTTACGGTGGAGGTTGAGGTCTTTTTTGCGCATGCATATCCAGGATGCTCTTGTCTCAAGAACGCTTAGGAACAGCTCCTGTTCCCGATCGCATAAGCGGCATCCAACGCGGGGCCTCTTGCCGAGGCATGTGCCACCTATTGCCGTAAATTAAGGAACTGGATTCCGTTATTGTCCCGAATTCCATGACACCCTTGAAAATAAAGGAACCGGCTTCCGTTAATTGGGTTTTTCGGAGTAAAAATGGTCGAAAACAGCGGGATAACGGAATATTTTTCCGTTATCTTGCGATCGACATCGGGACTCGGGTCAATAGCATACTCCAGTTCCGCTAATGGATGGATTCGCGGCCTCGCTGGTATCGGCTAGGCAGCTTGCGTTCACCGATCATGCGTTATATGCACCCCTCTCGCGAATTATGCTATGGGTAGTTTTTCTTCATGCTTTGGTAAGTTTTCTTCATGCTTTGGTCGTTTTTCTTCATGCTTTGGTAGTTTTGCTTCATGCTTTGGTAGTTTTGCTTCATGCTTTGGTAGGTTGACACGCTAACTTCACTTGCGCACTGATGCTCCGATAATCAATCGCAATGAAGCGTTGGCGCTTTTTCGTACCGCACGCAGCTCCCGGCGCTCGGTGTGGCGTTGCATAACTTCCGTCGACCGTCCGTACGGGAGGGGCGGCTTATTTGCCTTCCGTATAGACGTCAAGCTTAACCGATTCGTCGACCATTTTGTAGCTGATGTCCGCTTCGGCGTATACGAGTCCTTGATACTTAACTTTCGCGTAGCAATGCTTGACGCCCAGAACATTCCCCCAGTTATCCTGAGCATAGCTGTTGATTACTTGCTTCTTGGCACTGTCGGACAATTGCTGGAACTGAAGCAACGCCTCCTTCGTAGGCAGTTCCATAACCATAATCGCCTCGGACGAATCCAATCCATACGAATTCGGCATCAGGCCGTCTATCACTTGTTGGGTAAATTGCTTCTTCAGGGTCATCACTTTATAATGTTCGGCTTGTTCATCCGGTCTGGGCGACTTGTAGGCTCCATTCTCGAAGTACCCGGCCGATACGACCTTTCCGGAAACGTCCGACAACGTTCCGATTCCCTCCGGTTTCCCGCCGTATACTTCTCCTTCGTACGTTTGGCCGTTGCTGTAATAAACGTTTCCCTTACCCGTCTGATTGTTGGATTTGAACTGTCCTTCGTATGCCAGACGCCCTGTGTTGTCATACATTTTCCCTTGTCCGTGACGATTCGCGTCCCGTAGTTCTCCTTCGTACCACAATATCCCGGTATTGTCCGAGCGATATATTTTACCTTTCCCGGTTTGCTTGCCTTCGTAAAAATCGCCCTCGTAAATCATTTTGCCTTTGTTGTATAACTTGCCGACGCCATGCTGTACGCCTGCTTTAAAATCCCCTTCATAAAACAGCGTTTCGTCGGTATTGTAATATTTCCCTTTCCCTTCCCGCGAATCGTGCGCATATCCGCCTTCGTATTTCAGCTTGCCTGTTTTGTCGTAAAGCTTGCCGATTCCTTCCCTGCTTCCTTCCTTAAAATCGCCCTCATAATACGAGCCGTCATCGAAAACGAGCTTCCCTTTCCCATTGGATAAATTATCCAAATAATGACCCTCATAGTAAGATTTCGGATTTTGCGGATCGTATTGCTTTCCGATTCCCTCCATCCTGTTCGCCTTAAAATCGCCTTCGTACCACAGTGTATTCCGGTAATAGTACTTTCCTTTACCTTCTTTATTATCGCCCTTCATGTCTCCTTCGTACTTCAAATCGTTCGAGTACAGAATATCGATCAGATCGGATCTGAGAGTCGAGACGATCTTGACCGTCTTCGATGTGTCATCCCATCCGACTGTCCGACCTGTAGCTTCACCTACAAAACGCAGCGGAATGAACGTATGTCCGTTAATCATTCGGGCCGCCTCGGGCATCATGATCGTCTCGCCGTTTACGATCGCTTGCTCTTGATCAATCGTCAGGGAAATCGACCATTTTTGTTTAGTGCCTGTAACTGCTCGCTTCTCTTCGTCCCAAGAAACTTGTATGCCGAATGTCTCGAATATCGGGCGAAACGGCACCATCGTAACGCCTTCGACATTGACGGGCTGTTCCGCAAATTGGACTTGGCGCTCATCGATGTACACTTTAATTACCGGCTCCTGAGCATACGCGAGGGGTGCAGCGACCAGCAGTACGACGAAAATGAAAATTGCGGCAATCGTTTTTTTCAATTGACCTCTCTCCTTGACATCGAATTGTACAAAATCCCGGCTTCATTTTCCATTATTCGACAACATTCCTCCCAATCCTTTGACATGTCCTAAAAAAGTCATTTATTTCATCAAATTATGACTCCGCCTTATTTCCTATTTTTCTATATTGAAAGCTTATCTTCACGAAATAAGAATCATTTTCCGGGAAATAATTCGGCCTACTGCCCCTGTATTCTTTGCAGCCCGAGCAACTCCTCAGTGCTGACGCGATGAGCTTCTTTAACCAATCTGCATCATTTGCGAACACGCGTTCCCCATTTGATAAATCGTGTTCATCATTGACGCAATCCCGCCTAAAACCGCAAATTAGCGATATAACGGACAGCAGCCTCTGATAGGTGGGGAAAAGTAGATGGAAGAGCCTTGTGTCATGCTATCAGGTCTACGGTGTCCGTTAGTCTTCGAAGGTAGCCATTTTTTTCAAAAGTTTTATGGCGTCCGTTAATCCGAACGTCCGTTTCTCTCTACCTTAACAGTTACTAGGAGGCTCACTGATCGTGCGAAAGCCATATAAAAACAGGCTCCCAAGTCCAAAAAGCGCTGGCGCAACCAGCTCCAACGCTCGAAAACCGCCCAAAGACAAAAAATCATGCGGTATACCGCCGCCATGCAACTCCGCACCGTTTGCAGCTCCCGGCGCTTGATGCGAAAGCCATACTCAAAAATCATCAAAGTCCCGGGTTCGAGGACTTGACCCGATCCGCGAGCATCGTCAGATCATATCCCTTCAAAGCACCCTCGATCAGTTCAGGCAGCTTGTCGGGCGAGCAGCCGAAGGAGGGGATGCCGAGCTGGGCCAGCTTCTTCGCGACGGATTCGTCGTAGGACGGAATCCCTTGATCGGATAAAGCGAGCAGGCAGACGACCTTCACCCCGGCCTGGTGCATTCCTTCCAGCCTCCGGATCATTTCCGAACGGTTGCCGCCCTCGTACAGGTCGGAGACGAGGATAAACATCGTCTTCTTCGGCTCCGCGATAAAAGTCTCGCAATAAGCGACCGATTTATTAATATCGGTCCCGCCGCCGAGCTGAATCCCGAACAGCATATCGACCGGATCGTCCGCGCATTGCTCGCTCAGATCGACGACCTCGGTATCGAAGGCGACTACCCGGGTGTCCAGCGAAGGCATGCTGGCAAAAATCGAACCGACAATCGACGCATAAATAACCGAGTTGGCCATCGAGCCGCTTTGGTCGATATCGAGAATGACCGTCCATTCTTTGCTTTTGCGGGCACGGTCGAAGAAATACACTTTCTCCGGTATGAGCAGCTGCCGTTCCCTGTCGTAATGCTTCAGATTTTTGCGGATCGTCGTATTCCAGTCGAGACCGGTCAGGTTGGGGAGCGGCGAATGCCGCCTGCGATTCAGGGCGCCCGTGACGGCGCGTCGCAAGTCCTGGCTCAACCGCTTCATGATTTCGTCGACGACCGTGCGGACCAACTGTCTGGCCGTTTCCTTCGTTTTCTCGGGGATTTTCCCTTTCAGCGCCATGAGCGTCGCGACCATTTGAATGTCCGGCTTCACTTGGGCCAGCAGCTCCGGCTCGAACAGCAGCTGCTTCAAGCCTTTGCGCTCGATCGCATCCGCTTGGATGACCGAGACGATATCGGCCGGAAAAAACGTCCGAATGTCCCCCAGCCATTTGGCCAGCTTCGGCGAAGACGAACCGATGCCCGCCGATCTGGAGTTCCCCGTTCCGGTGCCCGACGCTTCTCCGCCACCTGTCGTTTCATCGTATATCGAGGCCAACGCTTCGTCCATGATCCTCGTCTCATCATCCAATAACGGCCCGTCATGGAACGATTGAAGCTTCTCGTCGGAAGCGGTGCCGAGAATCAACCGCCATCGTTTCATTTTATCCCGATCGACCGCGGTCATAGGCTACAAATCTCCAAAATCGAATTCATTGAGCTCATCCAGCTTCTCCTTTTCTTCGTCGCTGAGCGGGCGCTGCAGCGCGATTCCCGCCTCGTCCGGCCGAATTCCCCATATATCTCCCATCATTTCGGCGACGGCCGCCTTCTCTCTCGCCTCGAACGATCCGAAAGCTCTGCGGAGAAAAACGAGCGAACGATGGAACGATTCCTTCTCCAACGTACCGATGTAGTCGTCCAGCTGCTTCCATAAGGAAACTCTGGACAAAAGCGCATACCGGTTGCGCAGCGACAAGCCCTCGAACCATCCCGCGCCGAGATCCGCCGGCACGCCCGGCGACAGACGACGCGACACTTCCTGCGCGCACTGTTCGTCGGAAACCGCATTTCTCTCCAACAGAATGGCGAACGACAGCCCGGACAGCTTCGCATTGCGGTCGTCCCTCGAAGCGAGCTCCTGCAATCGCTCCAGCCACAGTTCCCCGTCCACCGCCTCGAAATGCTCCTGCGCAACCGTATGCAGCGTCTGGATCGCCGCCGACACGCCTGCGGCCGCTTCATCGTTGCACGCGGAGGCGTCGATCAGAAGCAGGGCGCCGCGGAGAAACAATTGCTGCAACAACGGAACGAGCGACGCGGTTTCCATCTTGCGGATGGAGCCGTATTGGATCAGGACGGACAATTCGTACGCCGCTGTCGCGATCTGCTCGAAATTGCCCGCATCGACGGCCAGACGCTGCAGCGCGGATGTCGCCTCCTCCATCAGCTTGTGCAGCGAGCAGTCGCAGGCGACGCGGATAAGACGGGAAGCTTCGGCTATATCCCCACAGCCCTCGAGCCGTTCCTTCAGCACGAAAGCAGCGGCCAGCTCGATCGTCTCGCCCTTCAACGTCGATTCCACCGTCTGTATTTCCGCTTCCGGCGTCCATTGCAGCACCCATTGCTCGGCCCACGAGGCGGATTGCCGCCGTACGCCCTGCTTCTTGGCGAAGCCGATTCCGAGCAGCTCCAACCGGTGCAGCAGCACGGAACGGTTCAAATCGAGATAAGCGGCTTCCTCGGACTGCACCCTGCGGTTTTCCCTCAAGTCCAGCTCCAACGAATTCGCTACCGCCGACTTGTATTTTTCCAGCTTCAGCCGTTTCAGCTCCCGGTTCAAATCGTCCTGAACCGGTGTCTGGCTGACGCCTTCCGGCAGACGTCCGATAGCCGTCCCTACGTTCGTCCGGGCCAGCGCTTCCGCAATGACGGACAACTCCCCGAATCCGAGACAAACGACGGCAGCGTCCTGCAAATCTCTCCATGTCGGCTGACTGCCGTCATGAAGGGCGGCCAGCGCTTCCGCCATGCGGACTGCCTCGATTAGCGCAGCCGTCGAGCGGAATGTCCCCTGCTCGCGAAGATGGGCGACCGCATGGGAGAAATACAAGGACGGGAGCTTGCCCAAGTCGTTTTGCCGCAAGCAGCTCCACAGCAGCTCGAAATAAGCAGGCGCTTCGTTGCCGGCGCCATATCCCGAATGCGTGGACAGCTTGTAGTAGGAATAAGGCATCAATGTCAAACGGGTCGACGTTCTCGGGAGAGCCGCTGCTTCGGTATCGCTCATGACCGGCAATCGGAAATCGAGCGCCGACGCGTGATGCGCTCCCGTCACGACGACGACGCGATCGGGCGAATGTCCAGCGTCGATCGTTTCGCGAATGCGCCGCCTCATATAAGCTTCGCGTATGTCGTTATACGCGGCCTCCTCCGGAGCCATACTCCACTCCAATGATTCGGTTTCCTGCCTCATTTGCGCCGAAAACCGGTAAACCGCCTTTCGATATGCGTCTTTATGCAAATTATGCTCGAACCGTCTTTCCCAGAATGCTTCGTAATCCGGCTCTCCGCCTTGTTCGGCAATGCTGCGGTACAGCTTCCCTTGCTCGCTTGCATACCTCTTCCGGTTCGCCCTTTCGTGCCCGACCGCATCGTCCTGACCGGCTTCGGGTACCTTCCGTTTTCGATCGTAAAGCGCAAGAGTCGTTTCCGTAGGCAGATCGATAAAATCCGCATGAGCGCCATTCCGGACCGCCCATACGAAAGCTTGATATTCAGGCGAATATTCGGCGAAAGGATACAGGATCGTCCGCACGGGCAGTCGATCGGTATAAGCGAGCAGAGCGACAGGCGGAACGACTCCTCTGGCCGTAAGCTGGGCGATGTAACCGCCGGCATCGCTCGGTCCTTCGACAAGAACGGCCGTCGGCTTCACTTCATCCAAATAGGCAAGCAAATGATGCGCCCCCGCCGGAGACAAATGCCGGATACCGAATACATGAAACGGCTGATCGAAGCTTACTTGTTCATCTCCGAGCATGCGTGGTACAGGTTTCTCCATGTCGCTCCCCGCTTCTTCATTACATTGTCCAAATATTCCTTCCAAACGATGCGGTCCTTCTCCTCATCCTTGACGATCGCCCCTTGCAGGCCGGATGCGATATCCTCGTCGTTGATCGTCCCGTTGCCGAAGCTGGCCGCCAGCGCCATGCTGCCTGTCAGCAGCGATATCGCCTCCGCCGTGGAAATGACTCCGCTCGGCCCTTTCACCTTTTCTTTGCCGTCCAGCGTCATGCCGCCCCTAAGCTCGCGGAAAATGGTGACGACCTTGCGCACCGCTTCGTCATCCGGCAAAGCCGCCTTCAGCTCGTAGCTTCCCGATATTTCACCGACCCGCTTGCGGACGATCTCGACCTCCGTCTCGATATCGGCCGGCGAAGGGAGCACAATGATATTGAACCGTCGCTTCAAAGCGGCCGACATGTCGTTTACTCCCCGGTCGCGTGTATTGGCGGTGGCGATGACGGAGAAGCCGCGTACGGCCGATATTTCTTTGCCCAGCTCGGGGACGGATATCGTTTTTTCGGACAAAATGGAGATCAAAGCATCCTGCACTTCCGACGCGCAGCGTGAAATTTCCTCGAAGCGGGCGATTCCGCCCGTTTCCATCGCGCGGAATATCGGACTTTTGATCAACGCCTGGTCCGACGGTCCCTGCGCCAGCAGCATGGCATAGTTCCACGAATAGCGGATCTGCTCTTCGCTCGTTCCGGCCGTGCCCTGAATCACCTTGGACGAATCGCCGTGAATCGCCGCCGTCAAATTTTCAGACAGCCACGACTTCGCCGTACCCGGCTCTCCGATGAGCAGCAGCGCCCGATCCGTCAGCAACGTCGCAATCGCCATCTCGACGAGCCGCTTGTTGCCGATATATTTGGGGGTAATGACGGTGCCCCCGGCTTTGCCTCCGATCAGGTAGGTAAGCACCGCTTTGGGCGACAGCTGCCAGCCCGCCGGCTTGGCGTCCCGATCCGTTTCCTTCAGAGCGGCCAGCTCCGCTTCGTACAGCAATTCGGAGGGCAATCTTACCGCATTTTGTTTTTGATCCATCCCCATATCCCCGTTCCCTTCTTGTCGTGTTCCGGTACATCCGTTTCCGCCGGCTTAAGCGCCAGCGAATCCGCAACGTCCAGCACCTGCTTCTTCACGCTGTCGTAAGTCAATGTTTCGGCAAAAGTCCTCAGCCTGTCGGCATAAGCTCCCGGCAGCATCGACAGCAGTTCATGCTGAGTCCGGTCCAAATAATAGAGCTGCCTCTTTCCGCCGCTCTCCAACACATTCATCATCAGCTCCGGCGCATCCCGATATCCGATTCGGAAAAGAGCCAGCAGCAAATTGATCGTTCTGTAGTGGCCGAAATTCGGTTTCTCCATACACTTCTTGACCAAATACGACTCGATATCGCGGTCCGGCTCCCGGATCAGACCGCATACGAGCTCTTCCTCATCGATCTCGGCGAACAGCCGGACCCATCTCGGATCCCAGTTGTCCGGATATTCGTCTTCTTCCGGTTCCCGGAGCAACTGTTCGGCGAGCGTCGGTACGGTTTCATGTATGGCGCGCAGCAGCGGTTTGGCGTAGGGCTGCTTTTTCTGTTTCAAATCGGGTGCGTACTTCTCGTAAATCTCGTCTGCCGGACAAATCCGCAACGCCGCCTTGAAGCTGTAGGCGATAAATTTGCGCTTGTACGGCTCGTGCAACGAGACGGCGAACAGGTCGGCCTCGGGCGACCGCTGCTCGAGCAGCAGCTCCGCGGCCGCCTCCTGCGCGGCTTCGGTCTCCGGCACGATAAAGCCGTCCGTCGAAAGAAGCTTGATCAGCAATCCGGTCACTTTCGGCACACGTTTGCCTTCGAGACTGCGCAAACTTGCGAGCAGCTGCTGAACGATCTGCTCTCCGCCGGTTTTCGACACGATTTTGTCCAGCAGCTTCTCTGCGTCTTGGATGACGAATTCGACCAGTTCGTGAGCATCGCATTGCTGAATAGGCTCGATGGCGATCTCCCGGTCCTTGGAATTCAACGCCTTGCGCAGCCTGTCGATCGCCGGTCCGGACGCCAACCGCGATAAGGCCGTATAAGCCGCTCGGCGGATTTCCTTCTTCTTGTCGTCCGCCATATCCAACAGGTACGACTCTTGAGAGAGATAGTGTCCCAGCAGCTCGATGGCCGTTGTGCGCACTTCCATCGAACCTTCGGCAGAGGCGTGAAGCAGCAGCTCCATGGAGCTTTCGCGCAACAAACGATGAATCAGGTCGAGTCTGCGGGCATCGCCTTTTCCGCCTTCGGGACGGAAGCGGCTTCTCAATACGTCCAACGCCTCCAGCCCGTAATCGGGCAGCACGACACGATGCAAATATTCCGGAACTTCCGCATAACTGTCATCCAGCGCCTGAACCGCCGCGGGCAGCACCCGGAAGTCCCGAAACAATCGTTCTTCGCAGGCTTGTTGCAGCTGCTCGAGCCTGCCTTGCCCTTTCTGCGTCAACGCTTGCAGAAGCGGCTGGAGCTTGCGGAACGGCACCGGGTCCTTCAGCGACATATCCGTCCCGTCGAGCGGGCGAAGTTCGTCCTTCGTCTCGGTTGTTCCTTGCGTGTACAAGACGGATTGCAGCAAATTTCCCAGCTCCAGGAGCGCAACAGCCGAGCTGCCGGAGTCGCCCGTCAAAACCTGGGAGACCGATTTGGCCAGTCGGGTGAAGACGGGCGAGGATTCCCCCAGCTTTTCCAGCTGCGGCACCGTTTTTTGCAGCCGCATATCTCCCGCCGCCAACCCGCTTCCGGCTATAAATAAGCGTCGCACCTCATGCTGGAGCTCGAATAAAACGTCTATGCTCATTCCTGAATTCTCCTAGTCATAGTCTCTAAAAGGCCGATTTCCGTGACAGTTCCTAATACAGCAATCGAATGACGGCTTTTGACGTCACGATGCTAAGCGGCTGTGCAATCAACCGGTTGAGCGTCATGTCGTGCCCGAACATGACCAGAACCGCCTGCCCCTTCAGCCACTCGCCGTTCAATAACGGCAGCAGCGATACGGTCGGGTGCTCCAAGTGCGAGATATCGCCAAGCACCAGCCGTTTGCCTTGTTCATCCACAAGAACGAACGATTGCTCCGACTTCCGTATTTCGGCGGCATGCAGCAGCATGACGGGATGCTTGTCGGAGAGCGGGTTCTTGATCTGATTTTTGACCCGCTTCACCGCTTCCGGGAAAGACCTCACGGCCCGCGAGCGGATATCCGAGTAATCGGCAGCCCCCGCATCGCGCAGCGTCGCCTCATCCCAGCGTATTCTGGCATTCAGCTCGCCCGGGTATCGGATCAGTTCCTTCGTCTGCACAATCTGGTAAAAGGAGTCTTCCTCCCGTATGTATTTCGCCGCCCGAAAAGGCCGGTAAGTCCGGGTAATATGCACCTGTCCGTCGCCCATATCGATCCAGTAGCCTTCGTCGACGAATTCTCCGCGCGCCTCATCCGGGTACGAACGGAACGCTAGCTGGAGCAGCTCTCGCTCACCCCGAACAAGGCCGTGATCGCGAAGCTCTGCAAGCTGCCATGCATGCCCGATCCGCTCCTCCAGCGTCGTTTCCGTATCGACCGGGGTATCCGGATCGTCCGCTTTCGCCTGCAAATACGTTTTGCTTCTCTTAAGCAGAGCATATAGGACCAGTAGACGCTCCATCGCGCCCGTATACAGGCTCTCCCGTTCTTCGTCGGAACGAAGCTGCAGCAGCAGTTCGCGCAGGGACGCCTGAACGCCGGGGATATAATAGTTGCCCAGCTGTTTGGCCTGCTCCTCCGCGGTTTGCAACGTTTTCTTGTCGAGACTGCCCAGCCCCGAATGGACGATGTGCAGCACCAGCTTCTCCGCTATGGCGAGGCCTTCCAATTGGGCGGCCGCTTTTTTGGCCAGCGCCGCTTTGTTCGTTTTCCGTTTGGGCGGGCTTTCCGAGCTTGCCGCTTCTTTCTTTTTCTCCTCCCGCTTCTCCGCCTTTTCCCGCTTCTCCGCGAGATCCGACGGAATGGGAGCCGTCTCGAACGGTTTTCCATCCGCATAGGCATACATCAGGCCGAGTATATGCTTGCACGGAAATTGCCGGCTCGGACAAGAACACCGGAACACCGGATTCCCTTCAACCGCGAAATCGGCCGAGCAACGATAAGGGTCCTTGCCGCTCCCTTTGCATTCGCCGAACAGGACCGTACGGTCCTCGGACTCGCAGAGGAGGGGGAAGCTGTTTTTTTTCACCAAATCGCGGCCGTTTTTGATCGCGCTGCCGTTCAACGCCAAACTGTCTACATAAGCTTCGGTTACATTCATCTTCGCATTCCTCTCGCAACTTGGGTAATAATAGGGCTCCCTATCCATATTCAGTCGGATCGGCTGCCGATTCCAGATCAATTGGAACTAAAATCGGCAGCCTTACGAGGGGCTTTCGCCCCCTTTTGCCGCTAAATTTGTCAAATCGGAAGCAACTCGCGCAAACTTGCTCCCCTGCTCGACCACTTGGCAAGGAACGCCCCTCCAATTATATGAAAATTCCCCTTGAAAATTCTTGCATATTCTTTACAACCAGGCTCGGTCAGCAAGCGGCTCGGACATGAAAACGACAAAACCACCTGCCGGTGGTTTTTCGTATCCGCGTATACGCTTTTCTTAGTTGAACGTTGCGCATATCACCCAATATACAAACACTTCACACAGTACCCGAACCGGGTCGCTTTGCATGCAAGCATTCGATCACTTGCCGTCCACTCGATCGCCGGCGAGCATCCCGGAACGCCAAATAAGCCGGTTCGCCCATAAGGATAACGAAACCGGCTATGCTCGTATGGGTCAATCCGCCTTGTTCTCCGATCCGGCGGCCGCTTCTGAGAATGTGACGATGTCCGGGGACGATTCGAGATCCCCTTCCTGCTCCTGTCCGTTGCGGTAAGCCCACCAGCGTACGCGTATCGTGCGCGCTTCGGAAATTTGCCGGAGCTTGATGCCGATCCGGAACGTTCCCTTCTGCGGATACGAGACGACGCCGAGCTGATACCCCGGCAGCACCGATTCGAATTCGCTTCCCGTGAAAACGTCCGCCGCTCCGAAGTACGACCTCTGACCGCTGCTCAACATGTCCGAGATCGCATCATGCGTCCGTTCCTCCAGGCTCGTCATGATCAGAACGTTGCCTGTTCCGAGGCCGTGCTCGATTTCTTGCGATACGAAGCTTTTGACGGCTTTGCCGAAAGAGAGCGCCGATTTCGAAAATGGCGATACCGGGATGTCGGCCCATCCGGACTGGATATCCGCCGCTCCGGCGATCGGGGATGTCCGCTCGGCCGACTGGTCGTACGATTTCTTCTCCGTCTCGGAGACGGCAATCGTTTCCTTGGCGGCAGGAGCCGGCTGCTCGGGTGCCGCCGGAATGCTCCGGCGCCGTTTGGCTTCGGTGAGCGCCAGCCGGTGCGACGCGGTGGCGTTGTATACGTACTCCCCGAACGGCACCTGATCGACCCGTTCGATGACGTACGTCGGACCCATTTGCAGCAGTCCGATTTTCGCCAAATAGAGGCAAGGGTCTGACGGGGAATCCAATGACGCTTCGAGCGGCTGCTTCAGGAAATCGTCCATCAATTGCTCCTGCACGGGTGCGGAAATAATATGCACCGCAGCCGTGTCCTTGGACACGGAATCGAGCTGTTTGTCGCCTACGCGCAAAACGGCCGAACCGGACTTTACGCCGACAAGCGCTTTGCCCGAACCGACTCCGTCCGCGCGAAGCGCTATTTGAAACTCGTACTCCGTCTCTTGGCTGTCCTGCGGCTCGATGAAACGGACGGTACGGCCTTCGATCGCCTCCGCGCGATTCGTTGCCAGTTCGTATTGCAGCTCGATTTTGCCGATTTGCAGCGACTTCTCGATACGGATCGTGGCGAGAAAAGTCTGACCCGAATTCACATATTTCGGCGTTATTTGCAGGATGCGGACGTTGGCATCCTGGTACAGCACGACGGTCTGCTCCGTCAAATCGCTCATCGGAAACGACGACGGATCGGGAGCCTCCTCGCGGATAAAGAGCCGGTAGCTTTCCAGCACCCGGTTGTACTCGCTAACTTCGTCCGATCGGACGGAGGAATTGGCGATCGAATGTACGGGCTCCTTGCCCTTTTCGTCGTACGCGATGCATAAATAAACATTTTTGGCATACTCGTTGTTCGTAAACCCGTCCATCATCGACAGCTTCAGCGTAACCGGGGCGGGTACTACGATTTCGCGGCCGAGCGCGTCGATCGCCGCACCCATTTCCACCGACACGGACTTGTCGTCGACCGCAATGACCTGCAGTCCCGTAATTACGCCGGCGCCGAACAGCAGCCGGTTCATCATGCGCCGCTTGTCGTTGAAATATTTTTGTTCCGATTCGAAGTCGCGCACCGTCAAGAGTTTGCCGTAAAAATACCGGTTCCGTTCGAACGGGTAATACCGCGATTTTTTCATGAGGTTTTCCCTTCCCTTCGGTTCTTATTCCAGTTCCGAATCGAGCTCCAGACGGGTATGAATGTCCATCCGCTTGTCGCGGTCCGGATCGATCAATACCGTATGGTGAGGCATCGACGATTGCTGGTCCAACGTGAGCAAGGTCGGCTCCGAGAGTACCGTATTGATGCCCAGATACGTGTGCATATCGGCATGCATCCACGGCTGCAGAACGATCAGCTTGCCGTCCGCGTAGGCCGGCTTCTGATCCGCGATAATCGCCTCGACAATCAGCCGCTGCTTGTCGGACCGCACGCACTCGGGAGGCAGCATGACGCAGAAACCGTAAGGATTGTCGCCATACAGCCGATTGAACATTTGCCGCATTTCGGACGTTTCCTGCATCGCTTTGAGCTGATGATGCTCGACGATATGCGGCTCTACGCCGGTGTATATTTGCAGCAAGCGCGCCAATCCCCTTCGCGTCCCGCGCAATCGATACAGCTCGGGAGCTTGCTTCATCAGCGTTCGCAGCTTGCCCTCGTCCCAGCCGTCCGCGATATCCAGCGCCAGCCAACCGCCGAGCCATTTCAAATACGGGCCTGACACCGCATCGGGATCGAAATTGGAGCTGACCGTATCGATTTTCTGTTCCATTTCCTCGATAAACGTGCCGAACATGGCAAGAAACCGTTCCAAAAATGCGGTTCCGTCCGGATCCTCCTGATAAATCGGAGGCAAATGAACGATCGGCGACTGCCTGGGAAACCACATGCGCAATCTGTGAATGACCGGGGCGCTTCTGTCGCTGCCCGCCAGCTCGATGCGGAAACGCAAATATCTGCCTTTGGCGTTCATCAGCAGCGCATCCCTCGGATTGACGATCGGCTCGGACCACAGGTGACGGCTGGCTGTCCATTTTCGCGTGAGCGGAATGTCCGGGTCGGCGAAGTAATCGGAGTAATCGACGACGCTGCCATCCAGCACGCCGAACTTCTCGTCCGTCGCAAAGTAAGAGATGCGGATTTGCGTTTCCTCGGGAATTGCCGCGAGCAGCTCGACCTTGTGCCACTCCGTCTCATCCTCCGCGCTGTCTAGCTCGGCCGAAACGTACCAGGCCTCCGGCAGCCCGGTGTCCGCCATCGTCATCGTCCGCGTCTGCAGGTCGAGCAGCGTTATCGTGCCTTTCTCCAAATCGAGCGCGTACATCCGGTCTATGCCGTCGTGCAAGAGCTTGTCGGCTCTCGAGCGGTAGCCGGATACGACCGTCAGAAACTCTCCGCGCTCCGAATATTTTAAAATAAACCGTTCGTCTTGGGCGGATTCGCCGCGGCCCGAATCCCCGATATACAGCCCCCGCGCCGAATCGACCGTCAGACCGGCAAAGGTCCCTTCCCGGTCAACCGCAAATTCGTCACGGACCGAGCCGTCCTTCCGGAACACGACCGCATTCTTGGCGTCCGCGTCCAACAGTACGGGCTCCCCGCTGCCGGCGATCGCGAGGAAAAAACGATTCCGCAGCGCTTCTATCGGGGCGGACTGCTCCAATCTGAGCGGTTCGTGCTCATACAGCTGTACCGCTTCGCCTGATGCATTCCATTGCAGAACCGCGATTCGTCCGCCTGCCGGAATATCCGGGCCCCCGGAGGCTTCCGGCCGAACGTCCAACGGAACGGCCGTATACAAATTCCGGTTGTCGTCGACCGCTACCGCAAGAGGGAACAGCTCCAGTCCTCCCCACTCTTGCACAGCCCAAAGGAGCTGGCCGTTAGACGGAGACACGGAAACGATCCTCCTTTCGCCGACCGTATCGACGATGTAGAGAGAATCTCCTTCGGCCGCAAGCATCGAATGGTTCGAAAACAACCGGTGGCCCGGAGAATACAACGGCTCCGTATGCCGGTTTTCGTAATCGTGCACCCACAAGGAAGCTTTCGCATCCAATACGTACAGCTTGCTCCCGGGACCGACGGCGAAGTCGGTAACGGCATCCGCGCCGTCGATTTCGCCCGCTTGCACGGTCCGGTATACCGAATATTTCTCCGTCCGTTCGATCGATACGCCTTCTTGGCGGATGTTCAGGTTCGCCGCCGTTCCGGCTCCCCAGTCCGACGGTTTGTTGAATGAGAAAAACCGTGCCGTTCGCCGCATAAAGTCCCTCCTGTCCGCAGTTTGGTGCTGTGCCGCTACAAATCCGTTACGCCGATCAGCTCGACCTCATGCTCGCCCGAGTAGACGAGCCCATAGGGCGGCAAATGAATGTCTCCGCCACCGTCTTTCCGAACCGAAGGCCCTTCCGCATCAATCCACAAATCCTGCACATATACGACGCCCTTCAACCGGCTGATCGCCCCGTAAATATCGCCCTTGTGCACCGATCTGCCGAACCTCCAGCCTTCGCCGTCGCCATGGCCCATCGGACGAAGCAGCCGCTTCAATACGGCAGCTATGATAGAGGCGTCATCCTTATGCGACGGCTCTACCACGACGACCGCGTGAACGGTTACTTTGATATAGGCCGCCGAAATGACGTGCAGCTCGGTGGACAACAGCCGGTGCCGCTCGAGATGCCGGCGTACGTTTTCCAGAAAAGCGGGGCCCGCTTTCGGCCGATCCCGCTCGCTGTAGGGCACGACGACGACCGTCATCTGCGCCGGCGCCTTCTCCCGCGGGTAGTCCCTCAATCCGGGCTTATATTGCGGAATCGCTTTTACGCGGGCGACCCGCAATCCGGGCGTATCGCTCGCGATCGCTTCGTAGTCCTCCGCGGTCACCGCGCGGGTCGGCGCGTTCAGCTCCTGCTGCACGCGCAGCTTCGCTTCCTCCAGCGACTCTTCCTCGTCGCCTCCGGACGCCGCCGCCGGATTCGCTACGGATATCCCTTCCCATTCGGGCGCGAACTCCGCAAAAGCGTTGATCATTTCCTTCTTGACGTTGCCCCGGACGCCGCCCCCCGTCTGCAGAGAGACGAACCGGATGTTGGGGATGCCGCATTTCGCGGGAATGGCGCCCTGCTCGTTATTGCCGAACCGGATCAACCCTTCCGACCGGTCATACGTATAATGGCGGTCCGTCGACCTCGAGTTGTCGAAATCGTCCACGAGCTCCCAATCTTCCCACATCCATTCATCAGCTGCGGAGTCCCGTACGGCGACTTGAAGCCCCATTCCGGATCTGCGGAACGTACCGGATCTGGAGATGTCGAATTCCTGCTCCGGTAGTCCGTTGCTTGTACCGACCCATAAGCGATCTTCCTTTGCCGGATCCCAGGCAATCAGTCTGACCGTATGCTCCCTTGCCGGCATGACCCCATGTTCGCCATCGCCGAAACGCAGCTTGACAGATTTCGCGGAAGGGTCCCGCTCCAGCTCGTAGCAGCGATCTCCGGGACCGCAATCCTCCAACAGCCTAGTCGTCCGCTTCCACTCGCGCCAGCGTCCCTTATCGTCCATGACCTGAACGGATACATTTCCCGTATAGGCCAAGTGCCCGATCGTCTCGCATGCAAAGTCCGCTTCGCCGGTCGGCCTGAACGGCACGCTTTCGCAAACCGTTTGCCGCTGCACCGCCCGGACCGCGTTAATGCACAAGCTCTCGAGCTTCGGGGACAGCTCGTATCCTTCCTGCTCCAGCGTACAGCTTAGCCAGTATCGCTTCTTGTCGTCGGCGGGGTACATGGACAGCGGCTTCATCCGATCATGAAGCCGGAATACGATCTCTCCGGTTTGCGACAAATGGGCGGTCGTATCCATAACCGTCGTAATCGGCATCCAACCGTCTCCATCGTCGCCTGTCGCAAATTTCCACGAAACCGATGACGGTGCAACCATCGGCTGCTCTTCCTCCGTTCCGACGCCGCCCCGGCCGATCGGCACGGGATAACGATCCGACAATCGGATCGACAGCACGATATCGGTATCGACCGGCAGCTCGCGGTCAAAGCCGACGAACAGCCTGCTGCCCGCACTCGCATCCGGTCCGAAAGCGTAAAACGCGATCCCCGATTTCAGGTTCGACGTGAAATCTCCGACCGCCGTATCGGTACGGACGATGACTTTGTCCAGCACTGCGGGAACGAACCGGAGCGTTTCATCCGTCTCGAATGTCTGGTCGTAAGCTCGAAGCGGCGTCCCCCGCGGAATCGTAAGCGGGATCGGCGCGCCGGCAAAGGAGACGACGACCGAGGCGGAACTTTCGTCGCGGGGTCTGACGCCCAGCAGCTTGAGAAACTTGCGCTCGTTGTTGGCCGTAATCCGGTTTAAATAATATTGCTGCATCTCCGTCATCCATGTCAAAAGCTCAAGCATGGTCATGCCGGGGTCGTGGGCGTTCTCGTCCGTCCATTGCGGAAACAGCTTCGGAATCGCCTTACGGGCTTCTTGCAGCATTTGCTCGTATAACCGATCGTCCAAATTCGGCAGCGGCAGCACTTCTTTTCACCTCTTTATTACGGCTATACAGCGTGTACGGATACTTTATGCTTGCCGCTTACGATGACTCCGTGGGGAATGTTGAGCGGCCGACTGCCGTCTATTTCGATCCGGCGGTCGTCTTCCAGCAAATAGACGGACATGTACAGCTTTTCCACGAATGAAATCGTACGGATCGTTTTCAACAGCGCATAGAAAACGGACGGATGGATCGTCTGGCCGATCTCCCAGCCTTTGCCGTCGAAGTTGCCCGTCAGCGGATCGAGAAACCGTTCCAGCCTTTGGAGCGCGGCAAGCTCCGTCGGCAGTACTTCGTCGAATTGCTCGACCGCGACTACCGCGGCAATCGAGATTTCGAGAAAGACCGGAGGTACGACGCGTATTTGCTCCGGCCAGGCGACTAGACTCGAGGCGCGCTGAAGCAAGTAGGACTCCACTTTTTTGCGAAGCTCGCCGAACGCCGGCAGGCCGGCCCGGCCTTCCTTCGGGAGAACGACGATCGTCATCGAAGCGGGGGCCGCCTCCATGAACGCGTTCCGGTTGGCCATGCATTTCACTTTGGCGATATTCGGGTAAGCTTCCCTGGCAAGCCATTCGAAGTCTTCGGCCGTCACCGCCCTGCCGCGATGCTTCAGCAGCTGCGGTCCGCGACGGACGGCGGATTCCATCGATTCCGGATCGCACCCGCCGGCAGCCGGCTCGACGTTCGTCACTCCGCCGACGAAAGCGATCGAGTTTTGCAAATTCTTGATCGTTCCGGCTTCCGTATTGCCTTGCCTCCCGAGCGTAACCCGATAAGACACTCTAATTTTCTCGAGCCCGTCCTTCGGCGGCTCCATTCCGTATATTCCGTCGCCGAACCGGAGCTTGCCGAGCGTCCGGTCGATCGTATAATGACGAGCTTTGGCCGAAGAGTCGGCCAAATTCGGCGCCTCCGACCAACGTACCCAGACGCGCTGGATTTGACCGTCGCTATCCCGGACCGCTTCGAACAAAGGATCGCCCAGCTCTTCGAACGATGTCAAATCCTCCTCCGACACTCTGCCCGTTTCGTCCACCCATACTTCTTCCGATACGACGTTCCTTCTCGTAAGCGAATAGACGCCCTCGTCCAGCTCCCTGCTCTCCGGATATTCCGTTGGCACGGATTCCTGCTGGATAGCCTGCACCGTATTAAGAAACAGCCCGTTCAGCCTGGGGGCAGCCTCCTGGCCGTTCAAATCGTCGTATCGGTCGTCCCGGTTGACCGCGCGTATCCAATAGCCTCTGGAGCCAAAGACCGTGTCCTCCGCAAAATCGGCCGGTCCGGCAAACTGGATCGTACCGCTCTCGGTCAATCCCTTCGTTCCGTCGATGACTTTCAGAGCAGCCCATTCCGAACGACTGCCCGATCCGGACGACGTCCGCAAATATTCCCATTCGAGCCACGGCGAAACTTCACCCTTCAGCCGCTGCGGCACGATCGAGGCGTATATCGAGATCGGCCCGCGCACGGGCGGCGCGTCGAAGCCGATATGCAGCGTCGGATGATCGACACCGAGCGGCACGAACGGTTCGAAGCCGCCCAATCCCGAACGGCTGTGCAGAGTCTTATCCTCGAACACCGTATTGTTGAGCGTTAGGCACCGCTCCAAACCGTATACCCGTTCGTCGAAGCCGTAGGTGACCTTGACGTTCTCCAGCCAGGGAGATAAGTAGATCGGCAAGGGCGCATAGGCGTTCTCGATCTGCAAAATGCGTCCGCGAATCCAGAAGTTGTCATGCCCGTTCACATAGACGGAGTCCATATCGTTCGGGCAGCGAAATGCGATCGTTTTCCGTGCGCCTTCCACCGACGGGTGATAAAACAGCTTCTCCGCATCCTTGCCCGCATTCAGCCGCACCCAGGCATTCCCGTTCCAATATTCCCATGCCACATGGGTAATCGAGACGATCGGCACTTTGGATTTCTCGAATTGCGACTTCTTCATAATCATCTTCCAGTCGATCTGCTTATCCGGTTCGGGCATGAACCGGTTCTCGACCGCCTTCAGCGTGAAGTCGAGGCGAACCCAGCCGTCCCTTTTGGTAAGAGCTTCTCGGCTCGCCATATAAAACGTGCCGTACTGCACGAACTGGTCCCCGAACGGATAAAACCCGGCGGGATCGGTCTGGATGTCGTTATAGAACATCAAATCCGGATCCAAGCCGCCCCGGTTCAAGCTATCGTCGTAGTCGGTCTTGATCGCGATCCGATCCAGCGCCAGCCCCCCGTCGGCGAGCGATTTTCGGCCGGGAATATGAGGGGTCAGTTGGCACCGGATCCACCGGCTGGCGACTCCGTTCAGCTCCCTTTCGGCGATTTCCCCCGGCTCCGACTTCGTGAGCACGATCCGGTTATTGCGTGCCGTTACCGTATCGAACGGTCGCCAGCCGCCGTCGGGAGTTGCATACGACCATTCCGTCAAGGAGCTGTCCGTCAATTGATTGCACATGCCTGTCTCGTCATATCGTCGTGAGGAATTGCCGATCTCCACTTCGATGATCGCCGTTTCGTATACGGTCAGCATGGAGGCATGGGCCAAGTACAGCGCATGCTCTTGCAGATTGGGCTCGCCCTTCAGCCGGAACAGCGGCGTCGGCTCCGCCTTGCCTATCGTCGGATCCGTCATAAGCCGCTGGGGAATGCGGACAATGCTATCGTGCGTCTTGCTCGACAAATAAGCCGAATGCCACCGGGAAGGCGTAAGAAGCACGGTCCGGTCCGTCTCGTAAGGAATATCTCCGTCCGGTCCGACGGCATTGATCCGCGTGCCGGACATGATCAAAACCGGCTCCCTCGTTCCTTCGTTCAACGAAAAGGTGACATAGCTGACGGAAGGCCGCGCCGGCAGCAGCGATACGTCGAACATGTTCAGGAAGGCGACGAGGTTTTTGGCAGGAACCCGGTTCAACCTTTTGACATTCTCGTGGTACATGTCCGCGAACAGCAAAAACAATGCCGTACCCGGATCGGGATCGTCCGGAGTAAATCTCCATTCCGGCGTATAATAAGGCGCCAGCTCCTTCATCCGGGCAATAAGATCCGCCCTTGTGCGGGTATCAAGCTGCGGAGGGTTCACTGTTCCACCTCCTCTCCGTCTTTATCGTTCGACATGGCGTCCGGCTCCTTCATTCGCGGTCAGTTCGTTCCTTCGTACAAGTAGAACGGATATACCTGGTTGAACAGGTTGTTGGTCGTCCGGACCAAATATTGGATCCGGATTTGCACCTTGCCCGGATCGGTCCGGTCCGGAATGGCGTTGACTTCCACTTCCTCCACCCGCGGCTCCCAGATGCGAATCGCCTCGACGATGCTGCCTTCCAGCATGCGAAGCGTCGTATCGTCCGTCGTCCCGAACACGAATTCCCTCATGTCGCATCCGAAGCCAGGCCTCATGACCCGCTCCCCTTTGGACGTGCCGAGGATGATCCGGATCGATTCGGCGATATCTTCCTCGTATTCGGACATTCGGATGCGGCCGGTCGCCGGATCGACCTGTACCGGGAATTTCCAGCCCCGTCCCAAAAATTCGCTGGACATTCGCGTTCGACTCCCCTGCTTAATTGATTTTGACGATCGAGCCTTTGATATTGATCATGCCGTCCGATTTCAGATCCAGCGAGGCGCCCGCTTTGATCGCCATCGTCGCGGACGCTTCGATATTGACCTGCGTCGATTTGATTTTGATTTCTTTGGCGCTCTCGATCGCGACGTTTCCTTTCGCGTCGAGCGTAATTTTGGTGGAGCTGCTCGTGATCGAAATCTCGTTGGCGGAACCGCCCTTGATCAGAATCGTATTGTTGCCGCTCTGATCGGCGATTTTGAGCGAGTCGTCCTTGTCCGCCAGCACGACCGTCTGACCTTTTTTTGTCTTGACCGTAATCGTTTCCTCTCCGGACTTGTCGGTAAACACGATCTGGTTGCCCGATCGGGAAATGATTTTTCGCTCGTCGTTTTTGTCGGCGGGCGGAGGGGGCGTATGCTTTTTGTTCCACAGCATGCCGATGACGATCGGGTAACGGATTTGGCCCAAGTGGAATGCGACCAGCACCTCGTCTCCGACCTCGGGGATGAACAAGCTGCCCATCTCCTTGCCCGCCATCATCGTGGCGATCCGCACCCAATCCGTCTCCGCCTTCTCGTCATGCAGCGGCAAGTGCAGCTTGACCCTTCCGAGCTTGTCGGGATCGTTGTTGTTCGTCACCACTCCGATCATGACACCGTCTATGCGCGGATTGAGCGCATGCGTCATGACGTCAATGGGAAATTCCATCATACGGCGTTCCCCCCCAGCCTGAACCGTGTCACGTAGCCTTCCCCGTCCAAGATGTGACTGGCTGCCGTCACATAGTAGGGCTGGTTGTACGAAGCGCCGGCTCCGGTCAATTTCAAATAACGGCCCGCGCGTATTTCCGGAATGCCGTTGCATTCTCCCGTTCCCGTAACCAGCTTCATCGACCTGTGATTGATATAGGCGTCCGCATAATTTTTCGCTTCGCTCGCGGAGCTCGCGTTCATATACAGCGTTTCCGTGTAATCGCCGATTTTGGCCAATACGTCTTTGCCCGTCTTGGAATTGCCCCCCAGCTTCGCGATCGCCCCGGCTTCGTTCAAGACGACCTTCTGCTCCTTGTCGTCCCAAAACCGGATCTTCACCCCTGTCAGCTGCTCTGACAAATTATGCTCGATGGAGAGGGAGCGGATCTCCTTGCCCCAGGCCAGCGTCACGACCGGCGTCGTCTGGGTGAGCGGCTTGCGAAAGTACAAATGCTTGCCGACGACGAAGAAGTCGTAATTCATCAGCCTGGCCAAATGCTGGACAAAATGGAAATCGTCCATCATGTTTTGCGATATCGTCGGCAGCTTATCCGGCGTAGCGTCGATGTGCGGCGTAGCTTTATGGCGGGAGGCGATTTCCTGGACGACCTCGCTATATTTTTTCTCGTTCCACGTCTGCATCCGCGTGCCCTTCATCATGAAGAAGCTTAAATCCATGCCGCTCACGATGAGCGTGGCGCCTTCGGCTTCTTGAAATTCGGCCGTGATCGCCGTAATATATCCGCTGAATACCGGCGCGAATTTGTCGACATAGCCGAGCTGGATATCGATCGGATTGCCGATGGCGAATACGTTCTTCCACAGCCATTCGCTCGTTTTCCAGTCGAACGCGTTCGTGACGCGGATCGTGAACGAGTCGGCCGTCGAATCGATCGTCGTATCGACACGAACCGACGCAATCGCGATTTTATCGGACAACTTGCTTCCGTTGACGGAAATTTCGGCGGCCGGCGCGAAGAAGTTGCCGTACTTTTTCTCCAGATCGGCGTAGGAGAATGAATTGCTCTCGAGCTGCAATTGTGCCATATCGTTAATCCAACCTCGGTACGGTTATTCGTTTCCCGGTCTGCATCTTGGCCGGATTGTCGATCCGGTTCGCCTTGGCGATTTCTCTCCACAGACCCGGGTCCTGGTATTCGTCGGCGGCGATCATCCACAGCTCCTCGCCCTGCTTCAGCATTTTCTGCTTCGTCCGATCGGCCGAATGGCGCGGGATGTTCTGGAGCTGCTCCTCCTTCGTATACCAGGAGCGGAATGTCACCTTCAGCTTTGCCCGGACCGGAATTCCGGTGTCGAGAAACATCGTGAACGTCTGGGTCACTTTCTCGACGACGCCTTTGAAATCGATCGAGCCCCATACGAACCGGCATACCGGCGGCGCATGCAGCTCCTTCTCGACATCGAGCAGGCCGGAAATTTTCTTCGTGTAATCGCGGACATCCGTCTTTTTCTCATACGTATCGAAAAACAAATCCAGCGTGAGCGTCGTCGTATTGCCGCTTACGAATTGCCCGACCGGCATCGACAGCCCGGGTACTTTCTCCCAATTGTAGTGGTTGCTGGACTCCATGCCGTATTCGGTCGGATTGAACAGCACCTCGATATCTTCCTTTTTGTTGCCGCGGTCTACGACGATTTTGGCTTTCTTTAGCGCCAACGCTGCTCCCCCGCTTTCCCTTGCTGCGATATAACGCCCTACAGTCCTCGCGTCTGCCTGTCGAAGCGGATTTTTCGTTCGATCTCCCGATAGACGCGATCGACGATTTTCTTAATATCGAATTGGGGCAGCTTCTTAACCATCTCCTGAAGCTCCGCCATATCGACCTGCGGCGGGACGGGCTCGGCGGCCGGCGCCTGTTCGGGCGGGGCGGCCGGCTTCATTTGCCGTCGATAGTCCAGATCCGCCGGGTCCGATCCGAGCGCGCCCGGAACCGCCGCCTTCAGCTTGTGCTCCAGCTGGAACATCGGATCCGTATGCCGGGTATCGCTTTGCCTCATCCTCAAAACGTTCTCCGACGCTGCGGAAATTGCCGTCTGCTGCTGCGGAATGCCGCGTCGCTCAGACCGGACCGGACTCCTCCCGCCCGATTTATTCATCCGAAGCGTTCCCGCAGCCGCGGCACCCGGGTTCATTGCGGTACGCACGAGACGGAGCTCCGCCGCCGCAGACGGACGAATGCGATCAGGCGGTCGCTTTTCCGGGCTTTCCATACGCGCGGTGCCCGTTTTGGCAAAGTAATAGTTGTACCACGCTTGATAGCCGTCGCGTATCGTGCGCACCGCACTATTCGCGGTGCCGCTTATCGGGCCCGGCGCTCGTTGCACGATGGCAAAGCCTCCGCCGTTCTCGCCCGCCGCCCGGTCAAGCGTATATAAGGATACGATAGGGGCCGCGGAGCGGATTATTCCCGGCGAAGACGTGAATCGATTCACATTGCGAACGATCGACGTTCGGACATTTGCGTTGGACCCGCTCCATCTTCGCTGAATCCGTTCCATTCCGTCCGCTGCGGCCTCCCTGGAGCGATAGGGGAAAACAAGCTTCTCCCCGGTCATTCCGACAGAACGGGCCGACGAAACAGGTGCAGCCCTTGCCGTTTCGTTCCGCTTCAACGGCGCCGTTCGCCTGATCTCCCCGCTACTCCTTGCTGCCGAAGCGTGCTCCCGGGCAATACCAGATTGGAATGAAACTGCCGTATGTATTCGATCCGTCCGATCGGTAAAATGACTCCTATAACGTAACAACGTTCGGTCGGAGCCGGGCCGCGTCCACCGCTCCAAGTCTTGCTGCGCTCCTCTTGAAGGACGTCGGTGCGAATCGGCTCCGACGACAAATGGAGTCAGCCCGTCTTTTCCCGCCGATAAGTCCGATCCATTGGCTGTCGGCACGTATCTCCGACGGATCGGAATCATCCGTTCGACGGCGTTCCCGCTGCCGCTATCCCCATACGCCGATAAACGATTGACGAACGCGTCTGGCCCGTCTCGTCTTGACGACGTTTGCTTACGGGAGTGTGATAATATATTGCTCACATCGCTGCGGCTAATCGCGAATTCCGCATTCGGATCATCCACTGCCGGTATCCATGCCGATGTCGGCATTCGGTTCGTCAGAACGTTTAATTCGCCCGATTGCCTGCGAATCGTTCCGGTCGACAGCTCCGGCCACGACTCCGATACATCCGTTTCGATTTCCGCATGTCGCTTCAGCAAGAACGATAGGCTTGCTCGTACCGAGCTCCGGCGCCTATCCGACGCAGAGGAAAATAATGCGGGCCGATGCCGCACCGCTCCGGATTCCGTAGACGGGAATCCATTCCGGCTCCGATCCGTCGCGCCCGAAATGTCCGCTGCCGCACGAAACATTTTCGCATTTTGCCCGTATGAGGAAGCTGCGCTCGCCCCATATCCGTTACGTCTATGGATGACTCCGTTCTGACGAACGGATTGCAAACCGCTATAACTTCGCGCACCGTCGGCCACGCCCGATCCGTAAAGGGGGCGCATGCGTACCGTACCGCTTTTGTCGGACTGGGCTCCGCGTTCCATACCGAACGGTCCCGCTTCCGGGTCTTGCCGTCCGCGAAGAAGCCGTTTTAGCATAAGGCCAATCGTCGCCGGATAAGAAGGACCGGAACCAGTCCGATCGGACGCCTTGTCAGCGCTCGACATCGGCATGAATCGATCCTCGATCGTTCGAATCGTCTGCGGTTTGGCCGGATTCAGTCGAACGTTAAGCCTGTCGATGGCTGAGGCGGCGGAAATGCTCCTGCCGACTGCAAGTCGATTAGGCACGGCTTGAGTGAAAGCTCGTGTGGAACCAACCCCGCTGCCCGCATCTAACGCATACTTCCGTAACGTATTCCGCAAATCCGCCAAACCGTACGTTCCGTCGTAATTGCCGTAGATCAAACGCATGCGATCCGCCTGCGGCCGGGAAATGCTGCCGACCGGCATTGCGGAAGGAATGATGCCAGACTTCGACGGCATACGAAGCATACGAGCTTGACCTGGTTCCCCTCGGTCACTCCTTTGCACGAACATCCGAATAACGCTCGTCGGTTCCGGGCTCGATCCGGAACTGTTAACATGACGGGGGCGCGCCGCTTGTATCCGTAACGGAAATCGCCTACCGAACGATTCCACAGACAGCGGATCGCGAATATGCCCCATCGGTGTCCCCGGAGCAGCCGTCCGCTTCAGCCTAATCGGTCGACGCGCAGAAGGGAAGTCCTCCGCATTGTCGGCATGATCGGCTGAAATTCCGCCGGAAATGGATGTCATCGCGGGACGAAGCTTGATGCCGAACACGAACGCCTTTTTATCTTCCTCATACGGACCCGATCGAGGGCCGATGCCGGAATCATGCCCCATACGAGACGTCGCATACTTTTGAAACGTTTCCTCCGTATACGGCTTCCCTCGCACCGGGGAACGAGGTCCGTAAGAAATCCCTCCATCCGACTCTGCATGGTCGGCAGACGATTGACGGAGTACGAGTCTCGACACTAGCGAAGCCGCAGCGGAGGCGCGAGGCGAGTAAACTGCATCCTCCGATTGCGTGCCGGCAAGACGGTCAAATCGATGCCGCGGCTCCGGATGCCGCGAAATCCGTTTTATTGTCGGATATGCCGCATTGGAAATCATTCGCCGCAGCTGTCGAGATGTGGGAGGAGCGAATTCCGAAACGCCAGTCCCGTACGGAAATTGTCGGATTGCGGTAGACTGACCGAAACTGAAGCCTATTCGCGACGGAGCATCCGACTCCGCATGGTCGGCAGACGACCGACGGAGTACGAGTCTCGACACTAGCGAAGCCGCAGCGGAGGCGCGAGGCGAGTAAACTGCATCCTCCGATTGCGTGCCGGCAAGACGGTCAAATCGATGCCGCGGCTCCGGATGCCGCGAATTCCGTTTTATTGTCGGGTATGCCGCAGCGGACATCATCCGCCGCAACTGTCGGGATGTGGGAGGTGTGAATTCCGAAGCGCCGATCCCGTACGGAAATTGTCGGATTGCGGTATACTGACCGGAACTGAAGCCTATTGGCGATTGAGTCGAACTATGTATGGTTGAACGAAACACGGCCGATCGCTTGCCGCGTTCGTTCTGTCGAGGTTGAGAGCGATTTGCTTGTATAGCTCCATCCTCGACAAAATCGGAAGAAACGTCATCGTTGCGAATATGTCGATTTCGAACCGTCGGCGGCTTATCGCCGATGGAACGGAGAGAACCGCCCCTCTCGCGATGTATGCGCAAATCCCGGGAGAAAAGGGACATTTGCCATGCATTTTTTTCCGGCATGGCGGTCGGATCAAGCAAATTCCTTCGTATCCCTACCTCGCGGCGAAGCGCCATACTCGACGGCAAGATCGACGTTTCCCTTTCGTTTGCCGTCACGGCTCTGCGGGCCCGCGCCACAATCGTTTCCATGGAAGGTGCCCGGATAAAGCCGGCAGTCGATCCCCGACCGATAGCGAACGGACTGGCTGTATTCGCCATTCCGGAATCGTCCGACTCCGCTGACGGTATAATCGTTCTGCCGGTCAAACGGCGTCCGGTCGGAACCCTTCCCGGCATCGAAGCAGTGCCCCGTTCCCTCTCGTTTCCGAATCGATGCACGGTTCGGAAAGGCTTGTCATCTTCCTCCTTTTCAAACCGTTGTTTTCTGCGAATGATCGCGTCAGACGACTGATTGCCACTTTGCCGCGAGAGCGCGTTCGTGTGCCCGGCGCTCGACAGCATTGCCGCAAAGAGTCGATTGTCCGTCGAAATATCCGTTAACAGGTCGTCAAAAGCTCGCACGGCCGGCGTATCGAGCCGTGAACGGAGAGTCGACGCCATAGGCCTGAAAGCCGTATCGATACGCATGCTCAGGAAGCGCGGTATACTCGATTGAGTCGAGTTCGATAATACGCCCTTCGAAAATACCGGTTGACGCCCGTTAGCGTCGTAAGAAACATGGCTCGGATGCATCGTACGACGATGTACGGTTTCCTTGCCTTTCTTATCATGCCGGTGCATAAGCAAGGTTAATTGCCCGCCAACCGGTCTGACCCGGCTACCGGCTGATACTCCGTAGAAATGATCAAATGTTTGGACGCCGCGTCTGGCCGGTCCCGCGCCGACTACTTGATCGCTTGATCCCGGACGGCCGAACGACCACGCTTGGCTATTCAATCGTTCGGACTTGCGCGCGATAAATGGCCCATGGGTATTCGGCCTCACCGCTTGATTCCCATGCAGCGGAGAACGACGGAATGCGAACCGGTTAATCATTATGTATGGATCGACCGTCTCCGGCCTCGCAAATACAATGGCATGTCGAATCGCCCGTGCTCCGGGAATCGAATGCCCGTTTCCCTGCAAGGGTCGCCGAAATACATGCATGTTCCCAAGCGAAGACGAGAAATCCCGATCGATGGCGGGATTTATGGAGCGGCCGCCGATCGGCTTCCTTAAAAGCCGTTGTACGGTATGCCCCGGACTGTGTCCGTCTACTGCCGCGACAGCCGAGTTGTTTCCGGACAACGGAAACGGTTTTAGAGACGTATGCTTTCGCTCCACCGGAGCTGCTCCGATTTTCGCTTGTGCCGGGAGCTTATATGGTAGTCGGATCGAATCCGCGGCCCGGTTGGACGGGAAAAGGCTCTCCACCGCCGGGTGTCCACTGTCTCGGTCCATTGGCCGCACAGTTTCCGCGGAGTATCCTTCGTTATGTTCGCGGTTTGCTTGCTTCGCTTGCAAGGAATTTCGATCGAGTCGCGGCGTTCCGCGAAGCTGAACCGAATCATTCCGGGTTAATGTGTTGCGGCTGGCAGGATCCGAAGCTCGCGCATATTTGTCGATTACGGATTCCGCATAAGTATTCGTGCGGGTCGAACGGTATATCGTTTCGAAAGGGTGTAAATATACGCTTTTGGCCCCTAAACGGCCAGGCTGCTCATTTCGAGCCCGTCGCGATCCCGGATTGCCGTCGGTTTGGCGGCGACCGGCTAAGTGCACCATGGCCGATTTCACTCCGAGCCCCGTCCGCATGCCCAGACCGTGCTTCGGACCGGCAGCTTCGAGCTGCGTGAACATCGATCCGTCAGCGAACGGCTTCGCCCGAATGATGACGACTCCCTTGCCTCCGGGTACCTCCGCCCTGATCGGCGGCGCAATTTCCGTTGCCGGATCGGCGGCTTTCGTATCCTTGTTGACTGCTTCCTGATTCGCTTTACGCTTGCGTTTCGATTTCCCGTCCGGTGAAGCTGGGGTCGTGCCGTCTGGATCGGACGATTTACGGGAGTTCCGCGTTTTGGTCGTCTTCGCTTGTTTGTCGCGGCTGCGTTCGGAACGATCCGTTTTCTCGTCTCCCGAACGACCGCTCCGTCCGGTGTTCGGAGCATCCGAGCGTTCTTCGGAAGCATGCCCGGTCGGTTTCGAGTCGGGAATTAAGGCCGATTTATCGGCCGACTGACCATTACCCGTCTGGGCCGTTTCCTTCTCGACGATGATCCGCTCCACAAGCCGGGTCGTTTCCGAGACGACCATGCGCTCTCGCGGCGTCGCCGGCATCGCTTGCTGCAGCTGCTGCAGACGAATCAGCCATTGCGCCGTCATGACGTCCGAGCTCTTCGCGCCGCGCATGATTTGCCGGACCAGCTCGCGCTGCTGCTTGAACACGAGCGACAGGCGGCCCAAATAATTGCCCCGCGTGAACCCGTACTTGCTCATAATTCCGGACGCAAACCGGTCCGGGTCATTCCCCGCCATGCCTTTGTCCGCGACACGGACATCGGCCTGCACGCCGGCCGTTTTCGAGGGACCGCCGAGGATTCGGGACTTATACGGTTTTGGTGGTGCCATATGGAATCCCTCCCGCATGCGGCTTCAAGAACGATGCGCCGTTCTTATGACTTGCTGAAGATGGTCTTTAACCCGTTATGGACGATCTCGATCGATTCGACCGCCACATTGCCGCTCGTCGCATTCAGATCCGGACCGTGCCACTTGACGGGATACGCTTCGAAAAAATTCCAGCGGCAAAGCTCTTTGGCGGCATGATTGTGCAAAATAACGGAACCGCTCTTCCGCTTGATCGTGCCTCCCGCCACGCCGTCATACCAATCCCACAGCTCGCTGGATTGGGTAATCCCTCTCTTCAGCACGATGCGGGAGTACTTCGTATGCTTCGGCAATATATGCACATGGGTGTTCAGTCCCCCTTCGGGGTATTCCATCACTTCGGTCTCTGACTGGATGCCGGTGACCTCGGAAAAACCGCCTACCAGCAATCCGTCGAGCTCCACCTTGAAACGGAAAGCTCCGATCGCATCGTTCGTGCGCTGCGTAGTCACAGACGTCATCACCTCTTGTTAAACACGTCGAACGGATTGGGCGGCTTCTCCTGACCGTCGTCGTTCAAATTTCGGTTGATTTTGGAAATTTCCTCGCACCAGCGTCTGCGTTCCCGATGCTCCATCGACATGATCTGCTCGTGCGGCCAGTGAAAATAATAGGCGATAAAGCCGGCCTCCTCGTAAATCTTGTCAATGGGGTATCCGGTTATGCCTCCGCCGTCTCGTCCAAAAAAGACACGTCCACATCGAATTCATGCTCGCATTTCGGGCAAATGCAATGAACCTTCGGAGCTTCCACCTCATTGATCGTACGATACAGATTTTGCAAGTAAGCGAGATCGGCGGTAAACAGCCCTTCGACCGTGCGGGTGTCGATCGCACGCAGCTCGCCCAGCTTGATGACGACGCGGGCCAACAATATAATGCTGAGGTAGCCGGGGTTTTGCTGCACCCGTTGGTCGCGCATCGGCAATATTTCGTCCGCAGCCGTCGCAAGGCGCATGACGCCCCGCTTGTGAAGCGTTCCGCTATCGTCGACATATCCGCGGGGAAGCTCGAATTCGTATTCGGTTTGAAAAGCCATCTCTAAAGTCCTCCTAAACATATCGCGTATGCAAAACTCGCTTCGCAACCAAGGCCATGAAAAACGGAGGCGGGAAGAGCAGGGCGTAGCCCGACGCCGCTTCCCGCTGGTCCGCAAATCGTTACTTCGTGCGTGTCATTCCTTCGTGAGCCAGCTCCAGGTTTTCGATCGCCACTTCGTTGCCCGAGCCGTTGAAGCCGGGCGCCGAATATTTGGAAGGCCATGCCTCGATAACTTGCCAGGTGGCTACGTCCGCGCCTTCTTCATTGATGGCGATAATCGTAACCGTTTTGCGCGTAATTTTGCCTTGAATCGATTCGGCCATCCAGTTGTACATATCCAACGAATCCGTAACGCCCCATTTGAGCGTGATATTGCCGTATTTGGCCAACCCGGGCAGCTTGCGGGGAGTGATAACCTGATTGCCCTCCCGGTATTCGATTACGGATAAACTGGCGTCGAAACCGGACACTTCGCTGAACCCGGCCTGCTGAATACCGGCCACTTCGACGCGGAATCTAAAATTGCGGTATGGATCTTTGCGTTCGCCTGCCATACTATACCCCTTTCCTGAACGTTAAGAATGAAGGACGTTTTATTTATTCTTCTCTCGTTTTTTGCGTAATCCGGAAGATGACGAACTCGGCGGGCTTCACCGGAGCTACGCCGATTACGCAAATGAGGCGGCCGTTATCGATATCGTCCTGCGTCATCGTGCTCCGTCCGATATTGATATAGAACGCTTCGCCCGGACTGCTGCCCGTGAGGGCTCCGTCTCTCCATACGCGTGTCAGGAAAGCATCGATCGTCCGCTGTACGCGGGCCCACAGCTGCTCGTCGTTCGGCTCGAAGACGACCCAGTTCGTGCCGTTGCGGATCGATTCTTCGAGGAATATGAACAGTCTTCTTACGTTGATGTACTTCCACAGCCCGTTGGAGGAGCAAGTGCGGGCGCCCCAGACGCGGATGCCTTGCCCGGCGAATTGGCGGATCAGGTTGACCCCTTGAGGATTCAGGATGTCCTGCTCGCCCTTGTTGTACTGGCAATCGAGACCTACCACGCCTCGCACGACTTCGTTCGCCGGAGCTTTATGTACGCCGCGCGTATTGTCGGAACGGGCGTAGATACCGACCATCGAGCCCGATGGCGGGATATAGATGTTGCGTTTGTCGAGCGGGTCGAATACTTGCAGCCACGGATTGTACATCGCCGCGTATTGGCTGTCGAAAATGTTGCGGTGCGTCATGACGTCCGTTACCTTCGTTTTGTCGCGCGGAATGTCAAGCACCGCGAAACGGCTGCCCAAGTTTTCGCAATGCGCTACGAGAGCCAACTGTACGTTGGGATCGGTAACGCCGGGCACGGCCATAATGCTGACGAAGTCGTTGTCGATAAACGCCTGGATGCCGGTCCGTTTACCCGGTCCCCGATCCTGGCCCATGAAATCGGATGCGGACAAGTTGGCCACGGAGCCGTCGCTGCCGCCGGAAAGTGCGATTTGGTATTTGCCTGCCGTCTCTTCCTGTCCGGAAATGACTTCGAACGGAGCTACCGCGCCGCTGCCGCCGCCGGATATGTCCTGCACCTTGACGATATTGGAGCGGGCCATCACTTTCTCGATATGGTTGGCGGCCGATACGTTCAGGGACATTCTTTCGAACGTTTCCGCCTCGTCGCCGTAGAACACGTGCATCGTAAACTCGCTGGTCGTCAACACCTTCGCAGGCAGCAGGTTTTGATCGATAACCGCTTCTCCGCCTTCGAGCGGCGTTTCCAGCTCGATAATGTTGTCCTGCGAGGATACGATTTTATTGTACTGCTTCTCGCCGTTCGCTTCGAAAGCGACTACATCGCCAACGTTGAAACCTGCATTGTTTTTCACGCGGTATTGCTTGGATTGCTCGGCATCGCCCAATATTTCGTAAATTTGGGTTTTGGCTTTGCTCGATGGAACGACCGCGATGCGAACTTGATTTCCCCATGCTCCCGGATTTTTGGATTGAATGTTCAGGATGGAGGATTCCTTATTCGACGCGGACTGGTTGTTGGCCAGCTTGGCGTCGGATGGCGCTACGCGCATAACGAATGCACGCGCTCCGCCGTTCAGGAAGAAATGCTCGACGGCGTAGGACAAGAAACGATAGTCGCCGAAGGCGTTCTCGGACAAATAGCTGCCGAAGATGCGATGGAAATCGGCTACGCTCGTTACGAGTTGAGGAAGTCCTTCAATTTCCCCCCGTTGCGCCAAGCCGATGAATCCGGCCGTGCTTGTGCTTGCCCCTTCCAACGGAGCCGCGCCACTGTCAAACTCTTCCACATACACGCCTGGCGATAAATATTCTGCCATTGTTTCCCGGTCATATTCGACGGCATGGGACGATTTGCATTGTCCGCCATGCCGTAAACTCGGACCAGTTCTCTCCTTTCGGCTTCGGTTTTTAGTATTCAAAATGGAAATGAGCCCGGATGCTAGACGGTCCATGTTCCAAGATTGACGGTTTGGCCTTCTGCTACGGTAATTTCTTGGGCCGCGATCGTTACGCCCGGCTCGCGCTCGATGCGGAGCTCGGCCTTGAACGAATTCGACTTCCCCCCCGGAAAGGCGACTGCCAGCTCGCCCCGTTCGGTCGTCTTCGTCGCGTATATGGGATACAGCAGCGATCCCCGCGAATACGAGGAAGTGAGGACGCTTTCCAGCCGAAACCGTTTCTGATGCTCGAGCACTTCGCGAATGCATACGATTTCGCGGCCTTCCTTGGAGCCTCGCCCGACCAGCAAGAAACGGTCGCCGATCTCGATTTTCCCGGTAAGGGACGCGACCGTAATCTCGTCGCTTCCTTTCACCGTTTTGTCCTCGGATATGCGCCCTTTGACGCAGTCGTCGGATAACAGGGTAGCCGTCACGCCCGCATGCCGCAAAGGGGCGCCGGAAGCTTCCGCCACGATCGCCCGCACGAGCGTATCGTTCGGCTTATACGGATAAGATGGAATCGGGATTAGAGGAATATGAATGACGCGATTGGAGGAACCGACCGAAATGTCCCTGGTCTCGCGAAAGTAATAAGTAGAGCTAATGTCCAAACGATATGTACCCGGATCCAAGTCAACGAATATGTAAGTGCCGTCCGGCTTGCCGATCGGCTTTCTCGGATATTGAACCAGTCGCACCTCCATATTGCGGTCGGAGGGCGGTCCGGAAACGTAGCCGTCGCGCAGCGCGATTACGAGCGAAACCCGCGATTTCATGCGGACGACACGCAGTTGTTCCATACTGACTCCCCCCAGCTAGCCTTGAATCGAAACGTCGCGCTCGAGAACCCGTTTGGTCGTCTTGATACGGGTCGAATCGATCATGACCGGTCCTACTATATAGCTGACGGTAAGCCGGTAAGGGGTGTCCGCGAAGTTCCACATGTTCAGCATTCCGTCACCGGATATGCTGTCCATCACGACACGCACCTCTTCTCCATGTTCCGCCAGCGTCCCGACTACTGTCGAACCGCGGAGCACGGAGTTGTCGTAGAGCACCTGCATGGCACGTCCCAATATGCGCTGTTCGTCCAATGCGCGGGACTGCAAGTCTGCCGGAGACTGGACGGTCATCATGTAGTGCAGGTCGACCGCCATCGGCGGATACTGGATTTCGCCCGTTCCGCGCGAAATCATCTGGGTTTTCCGGTTGTCACCGCTTTCTTTGACATTGTACAGAAACAGGGACAAGTAAAAATCGCCCTTGTCGACCGGATTGCCAAGACCGATCAATTCGGGCTGGGGAATCGGATCGGGCGTCATCTGCTCCCTCAGCAGCTTGATCAGAGAAGCGCTAACATCGGCTATGACGGAATAATCGCCTATAGGTAATCTCTCCCATCCCGCTGGTGGAATGTCGGAAAATATACGCTAGGTGCCGCCCGGCTGACATTTTCCGACTCGAGTATATTATACTGGTAATCTCCCGGACTGACTATAGGAAATATGGTATAGATTTCTATCTGTCAATAGTCTTCCAGGTCGTTGCGGGATATAATTTTTCCCGATTTTTGCAGCTCGTGGCGTACGGCATGCACGATGTGGCGCATGTTTATTTTTTCTCCCTTTTCCGCCGCGAGAAATGCCGCGGAAAGGACCACGTTCTTAATATTTCCGCCGGCGATCTCGTATTTTTGGGCCAGCCATTTGAAGTCCAGCTCGTCGGATAACGGCGTTTCCTTGGGGAAGGTAGCCTGCCAAATTTTCTCCCGGTATTCCGCATCGGGAAACGGAAATTTGATCACGTAATTGATCCTGCGCAAAAACGCCTCGTCGATATTGTTCAGCAAATTCGTCGCCAGAACGGATATCCCTTCGTACTCCTCCATCTTCTGCAGCAAGTAGGCGGTCTCGATGTTGGCATATTTATCGTGGGCGTCCTTCACCTCCGACCGTTTGCCGAATAAGGCGTCCGTCTCGTCGAAAAACAGGATCGCGCCGCTTTTTTGCGCCTCGCGAAATATCTCGTGCAGGTTTTTTTCCGTTTCCCCGATATATTTGCTGATCACCTGCGACAGGTCGATCTTGTACAGCTCCATGCGCAGCTCCTTGGCCACGACCTGCGCGGACATCGTCTTCCCCGTGCCGGGCGGTCCCGCGTACAGCATCGATAGCCCTTTGCCGTAAGCGAGCTTTCGCTCGAATCCCCACTCCCCGTACACGAGCGCCCGGTACTTGATCTGGTTGCAGGCATTCCTCAACAGATCCTTCTGCTCATCGGGCAGCACGATGTCGTCCCATGTATAGCGGGGCTCGATCCGGACAGCCTTTCGCTCCAGCCTATGCCGGATTTGACGGTAACATGCCTGTTCGAGCACGTCTAGGATCGCTTTGCTCTCCCAGACGGCCAAAACCGCCGCATCGTCGATGGCTCCGCGGATTTGCCCCGGCGTGAAGCGGAATTTGGCGGCCATTCCGGACCAGCCCCCGCCGGCCGTTAGCTCCGCCGTCTCGCCGAGGACGCGCCAAAGCGATTGTCGCTCCCGTTCGTCGGGGACGGGCAGCTCCTTCTCCAGCCAAACTCTTTTGCGGGAATGCCATTCGAGCCGGATCTTTGTCTCGGACAGCAAAAAGAGCGGCAGCCGGAATTCGTCCAGCATGTCCTGAAACGTTCGCAGACGTTCCACAGCCCCTTTGTCGGGCTCTTCCGGATACAGCAGCTCCGTATGCGTAAAGGCTAGTGCCGTCTGGTGAAGCATCGCCTCCCGCAAAACCCGCGAGAGCGTCTCCCCGAAACGGTCGGAATCGGCCGCGATCAGGCGCAGGTCGGCGAACAGCAGGCTTTTGCCCCAATTCGCGCATAAATGCCGCAGATGCAGCTTTTTGCCGGATCCGGACAAGCCGTATAGATGAACTCCGACCGCCGCCTCGCCCTCTCTTCGCGATTTGCCCATAATCGAAACGAACGAGGCCAACTGCTCCTGCACTTCTTCATGAACGAGCAGCTTCTCTAACGGGCCGTCCGGATAATGAATCGATACGGTCGACTGAAGGGCTTGGTCCAACGAACCGGTATCGAGCAGAAACGTCGCCATTCTGCGGTCAAGGGAAAGAGGCTTGGCCAGAAGCGTTCGGCCGAACGGCTCGCCGTCCTCCTTCGCCAGCATATAGCGGGCCAGCTTCCCATCCGGTACGAAGGAGAGGCGCGCCGCCCTCATATCGTCGGCCGAACGGCATACCAATTGAAGCGCCAGCCCTACATTCGGCAGTCGCACTGTCAAATCGTCGGCCAAAAATCCGAACATCCGCTCGTATTTGCGATCCAGCTCGACGGCCAAGCACAGCATGACCACCTGCTGCTCCACTTCGCTTAAAGCAAAAACGGAGCTTATGTAAACAGTAGGAAGAAAGACGTGCCGTTCGGCGCTTGCCGCCTTGCGGGCCGCTATTTCGTCCTGCAGCCTGCGTATTTCCGCAGCCGTGAAGGCCAGCTCGCCGTCATCGCCGTCTTCCTCCTCTTCTTCATTCCAATCTCCGACCATCCGCATGAACTCGTCTTCCGACACATACATGCCCCGGAACGCGTCCGCCTGCGGGTCCGGCGCCGACATTCTGCGGCGAACGAACATCAGCCTCAGCTTCAGGTCCAGCAGGCGAAGCTCGTCGGCGTAATGCTCCCATACGCGCGAATAGCCTTCCTCGACGGGCGTACCCTCCGGGACATCTTGAATTAAAGGATTGCGCAAGCGTCCACACCCCCTCTCTCTTCTATCAGTTTAATCGAGAATCCGGGTCGTTGTGAAGCCGCATCCATCACAACTTTTTATCGAGGCGACAACAACCTCTTATCGGGTATATCCGATATTACATGATATGATGACGATGGAACGCAGAATAACAGTTAGGAAGTGCCTTCGGTCGTGACTTACTCCTGGAAACGCAACTTGTTCATTCTATGGCTGGGCTGTTTTCTGGTCAGCATGGCGTATTCGGTATCGATTCCGTTCATGCCTATTTTTCTTCAAGAGGATTTGGGCGTAACCGATCACCTCGAGACTTGGACCGGCGGCGTCTTCGCCATTACGTTTCTGGCCAGCTCCCTGATCGCTCCGTTCTGGGGCTCCATGGCCGACAAATACGGCAGGAAACCGATGATGCTGCGGGCGGGCATATGCTTGTCGGCCTCTTATTTCATGTATTTTATCGTAGACGATCCTTATATGCTTCTGATCGCCAGAGTGGTGGAGGGCTTGCTCGCGGGTTATATTCCGTCGGCTATCGCGATGATCGCCACCAATACGCCGGAGAAGCAGGTCGGATACGCGCTGGGCATCATTTCGACCGCCTCGGCGGCGGCAGCCATTATCGGACCGCTGGCAGGCGGAGTCATCAGCCACATCATCGGCACCCGCGAGACCTTTTTCGCCGCTGGAGTCATGGTGTTCATCGCTTTTCTGATCGCTCTGATCTGGGTCAAGGAGCCTTCCTTCGTGAAGCCGGAAGGCAAACGCTCCTCGGTCATCAGCGACCTGAGGGAAGCGGCGCGGAACCGCCGGCTCATGATCGCCATCGCCATCGTGTTCGTTACGACGACCTCGGTCATGATCGCCGAGCCGCTGCTTACGATCTACGTGCTGCAGCTCGGCTCCAGCGCTTCCTCGGCTTCGCTGCATGCCGGCATTATTTTCTCGGCGGTCGGCGTCGCCACGCTGCTGGCCGCTCCCCGCTGGGGCAGGCTCGGCATGCGGATCGGTTATGAGAAAGTGCTGTTCATCGGACTCTTGGGCGGCGCGATCGGCAATGTGCTCCAGGTCGCGTTTCACAATCTGCTCGGCTTCGGTACGCTGCGGTTCGGGTACGGCTTGTTTTTCGCGGCCGTATTCCCGGCGCTCAATGCGATTATTGCCCAGAATACGGACCACGCCTTCCGCAGCCGGGCGTTCAGCCTGAACCAGTCGGCCAATGCGATGGGGCTCATGGCTGGCCCTCTGCTCGGCGGCCTGCTCGGCAGCCAGCTTCCGATCCCCGCCGTCTTCGTGCTGACCGGCGTGTTTCTGTTCGGCGTGGCCATGATCGTACGCCTGCCCCGCTTCTCCGTCTCGGCTCCGGTTGCGGATACCGGCGTCGGTGCGTCGAAGGAGCTGCAGCAGTAGAAGGCGGGTAAAAGAAGGCTGCCGATCGTTGTTGATCGGCAGCCTGTTTGTTGTTTTCGGGAAGGTTACAAACGGGTAATGCGGGATGGAAACGAGGCACATATTTCTCCAACTCGTCTTCCGCAGTCACCAATTATACTATGTTCTTCTGGTAGAGGCTCGTCCCTCTACTGGCGATAAAAGATTGATATACACACTACCGTCGGCGATTAAAGGTTTGAATGTGGCCAATCCTTGCAAGCCTCTGCCGCTACCGGTTGCATTTCCGATCGAGTCGAACTCGGCGCCATGACATGGACAACGGTAACCTATAGGATCTATTGCGCCTCGCTCCTTATCGGAAGTCGGTTCTACCGTACACCCCAAGTGTGTGCATATAGGGGACAATATGAGCAGCTGACCGTTTGTATCGTTAGTTATATATACGAAGCCTTTTATCGATTTCGCGACCCAAGCGTCTTGAATCGTCGCCTCGTACTCGACCTTCTCGATACCCGCAATGGCTGATAGCCGTTCAAGCTTGCCGAGCTCGATGATGTTGCCCGGGCGCTCCTTGGGTGTCGCCCGTTTTCTCCGCTGGGTCTCTCCATAGTAAAACAACCCCGTACTCCCGGCCAAAATCCCCGTTATCCCCAGTCCCAATTTGCCGGATATGCCGAGAAAGCTCCTTCTGCCAATCTTTTTGGGTAAACGTCCATTCATAGCCGTCACCTCCCGTAAATTACGGTGAAGAGGCGTAACTTTACTGTTGTTTTATCAATTTCCGTACTTCATCCACCGGAACCTCGATCGTCTCGGCCACTTCCTCCGGCGAGAAGCCCTTATCGAGCAGCTTTCTGATGATTGAATGACGTTCTTCCGCTTTGCCTTCTACCTTGCCCTTTTCAAAACCGATTTCAATGCCTTCCTCCATGCCCCATTTCTTCCATGCAGGCATCAGCTCCATAATCTTCTCTCCTTCCTCGGGATCGTGACTGCGAATTTCCCGGAAGATCGCTTCGTCTTCCTCTTTGCTCGGCTGAAAATATAAATCAGCCACCGACATGATAAGAGCTAACCGAGCTTCGTCCCATTGGTGCCGCAATCGCAGCAGCATACGCAAGTAGGTCAGCCGCATCTCGCGCCTCTCTTTTTGATTATATCCCATTTTGGCCAGCAACGCAGCAGCAACCGGGTTGGTCGAGTCGACGAAAGTACGCCAATTTTTGTTTCTAAGCTCTACCTTCAGAAAACGGAAATGCAGGATGTCGTGCTCCGCAATCGTCATTGCAAGCGTATCCGGCTCATTCTTCGAATCGTCCGATGTGAAGATCGCGATCGGAATAATCAGCCTATGCTCTTTCCGGTGCCGCTCGAAAAGGCGGCTAAAGTAAATGTACATCCGCTCGTGGAAATCGGCTTCCTTGTAGGACTGCGGCTCGAAATGCACAAGCACGAAGGCGTCCAACGCCTTGTAGCGGGTTTCCAGCAGCAAATCCAGCTTGCGCGCCTCCTCCCCAACGATATCGACAAGCAGCTCCTGCATGAGAAAGCGGGTTTGACCATGATCCAGCACTTGATCTAGCTCTGGGAAAAACAACTCGATAAATTCCTTGAAAAACGTTTGAAGGAGCTTCTTGAACGCCTCGTCGTGCGGGGTAGGGTTAGTTTTTGTTACATGCATCCGTTCTTCCGTCGCTTTCAACCATCAATCGCCCTTTCCGGCAACAAGCCATTCTTTAAGCGGAAATGCCTTCCTTCATCGGAAAAGAAATGTTCATGCGAACCCCTTCTCCTTTGTGCGCTTCAAGCTCCAAATGTCCGTGCAAATGCAATATGCGGCTCCGCAGCTGCTCCATGCCCACGCCGGACGTCCGAATATCGGACATCGCCTGCAAGCGCTCCGGCTCGAAGCCGACTCCGTCGTCCCGGTAGTGCAGATGAAACGAGCCGTTCGACATCGACAAGCGAAGGCTTACGACCGAAGCTTCCGAATGCTTTCTGGCGTTATTGAGCAGTTCTTGCACGATCCGGAACAGATGACGTTTCGTTTCCAATTGTTGGCGCTCGATCGCGTATGCCCCGGCCGCCTCGAAACGAATTTCGAACGGACAAGCGTAAGATTCTCGCTCGACAATTTTTTCGACAGTCCGGATAAAACCGATTTCCTGCAGCAAATACGGATGCAGGTCGAAGCAGTTTTGGCGCAGAGTAACATTGATGATCTCGACATACTCGACAAGACTGCGGACGTTTTCCTTCGCTTCTGCGGGGAGTGCGTACTTATCGCCCAACGCGGCAATTTTCCGTTTCAGGTGGAACAAGTCCTGCATCGTCGTATCGTGCATATCGGCGGCTATCCGCATCCGCTCCCGCTCCTGCAGCTCAAACGACAGCTTCCGGAACCAACTCATATCTTGCGTGTCCTGCTCCCCCATCGACTGGGAGGACATCCGGTTCATCTTGTCCGTCAGCTTGCGGATCAAATACACGTTCTCGAGACTTACCGCCAAATAAGAAACGATCAGGCCGAGCCACTGCACCTCTTCGAGAACGAGCAGCGTGTTGGAGCGTTTGTGCGTCATGATTAAATAACTCGTATATTCTTCGTGCTTATTGATCTCGAAGCTTATAAAGTCCGGATGATCGAGTTGGGCTTCACGACCGATCATATCCTTCACTGCTGATTCGTCAATATCCCCCTCGCTGATGATTTCTATGCTGTCTCTGTATTTGAACGCGATGGCTCCGCCGTAAACCTCCAGTGTGCTTACTATATCCACCAGAATCAAGTCTTTTAATTCTCTGAAGCTTGATGTGGATGTCAAATCCTTTGCGATTTTTTTAAGTGCCGCCTGCAGTATGTGTTTTCGTGGAAACATAAATCTTTCCATTCGAGTAAAGATGTTTTCAGTAGAGTATAGAAAAAATGTGAAAATCAACAAAATAACAAAAAACAACAAAATGTAGTTTTTGGGAGACGGTTGATGCGGGAACAGCAAGTAGACCGCAGCTATCACCAAAATGCTTGGAGCAGACGCTAAAATGATGGTGAATCCAATTCTTCTAAGAGCCATATCAATGTCGTAGAGTTGCTTAGTACCAATAAGATAGGCAAATGCTAGCGGAAGAATAAGCACAAACCAACTTGTGTATAAAGAATTAATAAATTCTTTTCCATAGATAATATGTGGAATAAAAGAAAAGAAAATAATCGGAAAGAACGAAAGGAACAAAGACCCGCAAACAAATTTTGTAATTGTTCTGATGTACGAATTTTTAGTTCGATTTTGAAGATATACATTGAGCAAGAAAGCAAATACCAAAATAATTCCCACTAAAAATAACAAAAGACTCAACGAGGAGCTCGATCTGTAAATAAGGAAACTTATCGTTGAATCGTAGTAGAAGCTAATTCTAACAAAAACGCCTATAAGCACTATAAAATACAGGTATTTAAAGTAGTGCTCCTTGTAGGACAACCCACCTTTTTCATTATAAAGAACAATTAGAAAGTGAAGAAATACAATAGGGATAGTAATAAGCGAGTTTGTAAGTAAGAGTTTACCAGTCGCATCCCCTCTCATCGAACCTGCAAGACTCATGAACGTAATACCGGTAACAACAAATACAAGCGCTAAAAATTGAGCTGAACGGGAGTTCCTGACTTTTAGGAGCAGTAATATCGCAGCTATAAAACAAAGTGTTTCAACAATGGGAATTAAAAGATCATACTTCAGGGAATCACTTAAGGAATTGGTTGAAAGATAGATAGTTTCACCGTCACGAAATAGCACTATCGTATCGGCTTGCTCAATGATTTGCCATTTTTGAACTGTATGATAGTCATCAGGCACTAAATTATTAATATTAACAATAATATCCCCTATTTGAATATCCAAACGAGAAGAACTGTCTACTCTGTCGATGGAATAAACGGTCCACTCCTTGTTTTCATTTTGCTTCAAATTAATTCCTAAGAACGGATAACGAATCGTTAAATAGAGGAACCAACATTGGGCAAGGATAATTAATACGAAAACTGTCGAAAAAATAATTCTTTTTTTCAAGTGGATACCCTCTTTCTGATAATTTTGGAAAATGATATATTAGAAGTGTTCGAAAAATATTAAAGGAGGGTTCCCTATGCAAGAAGTTATGTGGTCAAGCAGTCTCAAAGAAGTAGTAAAGAATACCTGCAACCGAAATAAAGTGACAGAAAACTACACGAATTGTGATCTATCTGAAGCAGAACTCGTAGCTGTATACCGTGTAACGAAGAAAGAAAACGTTTCCGGCAATACAGTAGCTTGGTGGTGGGAGTAAATACTTCATACTATATTTTACCAAACGGAAGAAAGATTGTATATTTAGAAGTACAAAACTTCGATGTTTCAATTAATGCCTTATGTACTGCATAGTACAAAAAACAGCCATGTTCCCATTAGGAAAACTGGCTGTTTTTTGTAATCTCTATTTACTCACTCCCCCGCACAAGCCTTAACAAAAGCCTCAAACAGCTTGCGCGAAACGTCATCGGTGCCCGCAGTATCCTCCGGATGCCACTGGACGCCGACGACGAAACGATGCGACTCGCTTTCGATCGCCTCGACGATGCCGTCTTCGGATTTGGCGGTGACGCGCATGCCCGGCGCGGGCTCCTTGACGGCCTGATGATGAAAGCTATTTACTTTGAACTCGGTCGTCCCGGCGATGCGGGCAACCATGCTGTCCTCCTCGGTGCGCACCCGATGGGACAGATGGCTTCTCGGCGCCTTCTGGCTGTGCTGGAGCGTTCGGCATTGCGAATATATGTCCTGATATAGGCTACCGCCCAAAGCGACATTGAGCACTTGCTCGCCCCGGCATACGGCGAAAATCGGCTTGCCCGCCGCCGCGTATTCGCGGACTAACAGCACCTCGAGCCCGTCGCGTTCGGGTGTTATGCGCCCCAACTCCGGCAGCGGCTCTTCTCCATAATAGCCCGGATCGATATCCGGCCCCCCGGTGAGCAGCAAGCCATGGGTCACCTCGCACAGCTTGCGGACCTCCTCCTCCCCCAATCCGAACGGCACGATAACGGGAATCCCGCCCGATTTCAGTATCCATTCGGAATAAGAGTGCTTCAGACTCGCGCTTTCTTCCTCATAATTGGCCGTGATGGCCACTATCGGTTTCATCGAATCCCCTCCGTCGCTCGCGCATTGCTATCCCTGTTATACCTTATGCTCGACGGCCTGTAAACTTCTCTACGCGTCAAAAAGAGGCCGCCCGCTCTGGTACAGCCTCCATATACTTTAGTTCCTCGGACATACGATAATGACTCTTTCGTAGTTTCGCGGCTTGCCCCCTTGCAGCAGCATGGACACAGATCGTTGCCGGACGCCATCAAGGAAGCTGAGTTGTTTCTTAAGCCTATCTTCAAAAGGCACTATTGGGGAACAACCTCAAAAACGGACTTATTTGTCTCCAGTTCATAATTCCCTTCACCAACACGAAATTGCGCAATCGCCGAAGCCTCATACTGCCCAGTTGATTCCAATTTGTACTGGTATGTTTCTGTTATTGTTTCGTTTGCTCTTAATCCTCTCATAATTCCGACATGATCCATTGAAATCACATTGACTTGCATTCCTTTACTGTCCTTGATTCTAAATATAAAAAGCTGCGAAGCATGCATGATTGTAGTCCGCTTGCCGCTTGAATTCAACAGTGTTGCAGTGATCGAAAAAACCTCATTTTTCTTAACTGTTTCGGGTGCCTCGATACTTACGGTATACAACGGTTTCGCTTCTCCTTTAGTGGCAGGAGTATGGGTCGTTGTCTCGGATGCTCCAGCAGCAGGGTGATTTCTTGCGGTCTCAGGTGCTTCAGCAGCAGGAGCAGTTGTTGTCGTCTCAGGTACTTCAGCAGCAGGAGCAGTTGTTGTCGTTTCAGGTGTTTCAGCAGCAGGAGCATTTCTTACCGTCTCCGATTGGTTTTGCGGATAGAACAGATTACAAGCCGTCAACGCAACGGACAATAGCAACAGTATTGTTATTTTTTTCATAAGATCCACCTCCGTCCTTCTAAACGCACAGAGATGGTAACTTGTTTCAGGCAGTGATCATTCTGTCTGGAGGACCTTCTACGATCTCGGTAGAGCTTAAAGTAAGGGCGACATGCATTTTGGCCGCGAGCCGGCCGATATGAACCTGTAACGGAGAACGGCGAGGGGACCGCCGTTTTTCATCCTCCTCCGCTTTGTTATTCTCAGGTTGATGACATGCCTGAAATACAAGCAAGCGCTCACGTTATCGACGGTGATTGCAACACCAACATAGTACGTGAACGCTGACGATGACGGCAAGGAAGCCCGGCAGGGCCTATGTTTCCCCCTGCAGCAGCTCGTCCATGATCCGCTGCTGCCCGATCGGAGACCAGCTCATGCGAATCCAGTTCGACGCCCGGCGAATCCGGTCGTTGTGGAAGGCGTTCATGCCGCCCCAGCAGGCGTTTTGCCCCAGCCGCGAAAGGAGCTCCGTATCGCTTCCGGACGGCAGATCGCTGTAAATGTATAAGTAGTCGGTATCAAAGGGCGGCACCCGGCCAACGTCATATTCCCGATATTGCCTATCCAGCGGAACGCTGCTGCCGGGCCTCAGTCCCAGCTCGGTATACAACAGCGCATTCATCGGGTGCTGTCCCAGCCCCTGTACTCTGATTTTCCGTCTGAACAGACGCATGAAGGAAAAAGACTGGCTGGTTCTGGACGAATTCAGCATATTCTTCGCGTAGTGGATCTTTTGCTCCACCTGATCGAAGTTTTGCTGCGCTTCCTTTTCCCTTCCGACAAGCTCGGCTATTCTCCTGTGCATTTGCCGCCAATCCGCCGAATATTCCAGTACAACGGTCGGCGATATTTGCTTCAACCGCTCGTAGAACGGCCGATGCCGGCTATCGGCGATGATTAGGTCCGGACGCGCCCGGCGAAAGCGTTCCAATTGATGCTCGACCATCAAACGGTGCCCTTCCTCGGTCTGCTCCACATTTCTGCCGCCGTTCATGACGGCCTCCGGCTCCAGGCCGAGGGAGCGAAGACAGTCCTCATAGCCGAAGCTGCAGGCGACCGCTACCCGCAGGTGCCTTCTCTTGATATAAAATACGGGAGACATCCCGAACGCCTGCTTGAAGATCCGGCTAAAATAAAACTCATTGCCGAAGCCCGCGGATTCGGACACCTCTTTAATCGGATGTCCTTGCTCCAGCAGCCGTTTGGACCGGTCCATACGAATGTGCTGCAAATATTCCATGGGAGATATTCCTTTGGCTCTCTTGAAGCTTCTGGAATAAGAGGTTTGCGTCAAGCCCGCTATGTGGGATAGCGTATCCAGTCGGATTTTTTCCTTGTAATGCCTGTACATATAATCGATCGTTTGATCGATGCCGCCGCCCTCTCCCTTCTCCGACTCGCCCGGCACGGACAGCTCGTCGAGCATATGCTGGAGCAGCGAGTTGAATTGAAGCTGAAGCCCATCCGACCGTGCTGGACGGGAACGGAGCCCGCGATACATGCGCTCGATCCGCTCCGCAATCGGCTCTATCGACCGGATCGGCAGCTTGCCCGGCGGAAGCGGCATGCCGGACGTTTCGCCCGGCGTGCAGCTCCAGCTTCCCTGCCGCCAGTCCAGGACCACGCTCCCGAACCGGAGAAGGTAGCATTCGACGCAGCTCGATTGCACCAAAATTTCCACTTTCATCGAGGGCCGCAAAAAAAAGGCGCAGCACGGCTGCAAAGAAACGAGACGGCCGTCAAGACGCAAATAGCCCTCTCCCGCCGTTACGACGCATAGCATGTCGCAAGGAACCGGCGGACAGAGCGGCGAAGCCTTCGTACGAAACCTAAGCTTGTGTAGAGAAGTAAGCAGATATAGCGGGTATTGGACAATGTCGCGGGGCAACAAGCGTCTTCACCTTCCTGTCGAAGTCGGCGAAGCAGCCGGAGCGTCGTCCGGACGCCGTCGGCCGCTTCTCGAGCCTATTGATGAGAATCATTATCAATAGATCTAGTATAGCTGTTTCCCGCTTCCTAGGAAAGGCTCCCGCCGAAAATAATTCCGTCGCGCTCCCGGCGAACGGCCGCAGTTAGCCGAAAACGGTCAGCAGCTCCTCGGCCGGTATGCGGGGGCGGGCTGGCGGGACAATGTCCGGATAGCCGATGTGCAAGACGCCGACGATTTTCTCTCCCGGCTGCGCGCCCACCGTTTCGCGGAATCCCGGATCGTAATTGTAATGGTTCGTTTTCCATACGACGCCCAAGCCCCGCTCCCAGGCGGCCAGCTGAAAATTTTGAATCAGACTGCATACGGCCGCGTAATCCTCGTCCCACTTTTTTTGCCGGGGGTCCTCCTTCAGCAGCACAATGAGATGGGCCGGGACCGCTTCCAGATACGCCCGTTTTTTTGGGCCGTACTTCTCTCTATCCTCGGAGGAATACGTGCGGACCATTGCTTCGGCGAAGATCGATCTCGCCACTCCCTGAAACAAGATGAACCGCCACGGCTGCCTATGCTCGTGGTTCGGCGCCCATACCGCCACGTTCAGCAGCTCCAGCAGCAGCGCTTCGGGCACAACGTCATCCTTGAAGAGCCTGACCGTTCTTCTCGATTTGATCAGGTTCGCCACCTGCGTTTCTCCGTTCATTCCCCATGTTTCCAATGTTTATCTTCCTTTCCGAATCAGCTTTCTATTCCATAACCGGAGCCGGCCGTCTATGCCGAATTCCGCCTCGCATACAGCAAATAAATGAAAAACGGCGCTCCGACGGCAGAAGTAAATACGCCTACCGGCACGTCAAGCGGAAGAAAGAGCGTTCTTCCCGACAGGTCCGCAAGCAGCACCAGAATGGCGCCGAGCAGCACAGAGACCGGAAGCATACGGGCAAAGCCCGGCCCGACCAGCTTGCGCGCCATATGCGGGGCCAGCAAACCGATAAATCCGATGCCGCCGGCCACCGAAGTAGCCGATGCCGCCAAGGCAACGCTTATAAGCAAGAGCAGCAGCCTGCTCGACTCCACCGCACTGCCGGCCCCGGTCGCGACTTCGTCGCCCAACTGCAAAATATTGACATGGCGGGAGAGCAGAAATGCGAGCGGCAGCAGGATCAGCGTCCAGGGAAGTATCGTCAGCACATTTCCCCAGCTTGTCGCGTAAATCGATCCCGTCAACCATAAATAAGCAATCCCGGCATCGCCCCGCGGATTGAAGATGATCATCATCGTCGTGGCCGCCGCGGTCAAGGAAGACATGCCGACTCCGATCAGCACAAGACGGACGGGCGTCGTCCCTCTCTTCCAAGCGAGCAAATACAAGACGAACGAGGCGGCCGCCGCGCCGGCGAAGGCGAATAACGGCAGCCATCTAATGCTGACCCGCTCGGACAAGTAGGTCAGAAACATCACCGCCGTCACCGAGGCGCCGCCCGTAATGCCCATAATGTCCGGCGAGGCGAGGGGATTGCGGATCATCCCCTGCAGCAAAGCGCCGGCACCGGCCAACGTGCCTCCGACCAGCACGGCGATCACGATTCGCGGCAAACGCAGCTTCTGGACAACCATCACATGCTCATCGGCTCCCGCTCCGAATATGGCGCGCAGCGTATGTAAGGGGGAAATTTGCATATCCCCCAGTCCGGCGCTCAGTATCGCGGCCGCGATAACGACGGCAAGCAGGACAAGCGATACGAATGCGCCTTTCATGATTGAATCCCTCCTCTCCGGGCGATGTAGAAGAAGAAGGGCACCCCGATCAGCGCGGTCATGACGCCAACGGGCACTTCCTCCGGTATCATGATGAAGCGCGCCGCCAAATCGGCCGCCACCAGAAGAAGCGCGCCGAGTACGGCACAATAAGGGATAAGCCAGCGATGATCCGTTCCGGAGAAAAACCGGCCGATATGCGGGACAACCACCCCGATAAAGCCGATCGGCCCCGCCACGGAAACGGCTCCTCCCGCCAGAATGACGATCATGAGACCGATCGAGGCTTTCAGCCAGACGGTTTTTTGTCCCAGACTTCTGGAAGTCTCCTCGCCCATCATCAGAACGTTCAAATCCCGGGCAACGACCCAAGCGCCGATCAAGCACAGCAGCATATACGGCAACACGATCAGCAGCATATCCGGCGAGCGTCCGGCAACCGTGCCCGTCAGCCAGTACAGCACGGTGTTCAATCCTTTCTGATTCACCACCAGAATGCCCTGGGTGAAGGAGGAGAACAACGCCGTCATCGCGGCCCCCGCCAGCACCAGCTTCATCGGCGTCAAGCCTCCCCGTCCGAGCGAGCCCAGTATGTAGACAACCGCGGATGCCATAGCCGCACCGGCAAAGGCCAGCCACATCAAGGCATGCATCGAGGATACCGAGAAGATAAGGGATGCCAGCACCACCACGAAGCTTGCGCCGGCATTGACGCCCAGCACGCTCGGCGACGCCAGCGGATTGCGGGTCAGCGCTTGCATCATCGCCCCGGCAATCGCCAGGCTCGCTCCGATCGCGGCCGCAATAAACGCTCTCGGTACCCGGGTTGTGCGGACAATAATCTGGTCACTCACATTTTCGTCATAGTGGAACATCGCATCCCAGGCGACCGACCAGCTGTAATGGGTCGCGCCGAACCGTACGCTGGCAATCATCCCAAGCAGCAGCAGCAGACAGCCCGCCGCCAGTCCCGCCGCCCTCCGGCGACGTATATGCCTATCGTTCATGGACGGACTCCTCGGCCTTTATTTGATTTGAAAATATTTGTACAAGTCGTCAAGCAGCGATTGCGCCGCCAAAGCGCCCGCGCTCAAATTCCACGTAATCACGTCCACAGGAAAATAGTGGCCGGCTTTGACTCCCTTTAAGCTTTTCCACAGCGGATGCGACGTCCATGCTTCCAGCGTCTGCCTGTTGCTCGGATCGCCTTCGACAAACCGGGTCATATCAAAAATATAATCGCCGTCAAGCTGCACCATCTGCTCCTTTGAGGTCAGATTGACCACCGTCTTGCCCTCCACCTGCTGGGCTTTGGGACGGGATAGGCCAAGCTCCTGAAAAATGGTGCCGGCGAATCCGGTTATGTAGAGGCGGGCGCTGCCGTCACTCTCGAAACGAACGATCGAAACTTCCGTTCGGCTCAGGCTGCTGCCGACCTTCTGCTTGAATTCGGCCACCCGCTTGTCCCACTGCTGCAAAATTTGCTCCGCTTCCTTTTCCTTATACATCGCCGCCGCGCCAAGCTTCAGATTCCCCTTCCAATCGAATACGCTCTCCGTCATCAGCGTCGGAGCGATCGCGGACAGCTGAGGGTAAATCTTCTCGTGGCGCGCTTTGGCGCCTATAATCAGATCCGGCTTCAAGCCTGCAATGGCCTCGATATTGGGCTGGGTTTCCTCGCCCAAATTGGCAACTCCCGCCATTTTGTCGCGCAAGAACAAGTACCAAGGTTTCTCCTCCCAGGATTGTACGGCCCCCACCGGCTTGACGCCGAGAGCGACGGCGTTGTCCACCATGCCGTTATACAGGATGACCACCCGTGTCGGCTGCTTTTTCAAGGTTATACTCCCCATCGCATGTTGAATCGTCTTTTCCGCTTCCGCTCCCGTATTGCCGGACTGCGGAGTCTGCCCTTCCTTTCCCTTCGGCTGCTCCTGGGCAGCCTGTCCTCCCGTTATGCCCGAATTTCCGGTCCCCCCGCACGCGGCAAGCGCAACGGCAAGCACCAGCAATATCAGCATCAAACGTACAGTCTTCATCTCTGTGTCCTCCCTTTTTTTACAGCAAAGCAAGCGCAATCCGCCCAAAAAGCCTTCCGTGATGGCGGAGGCATTGGACAAGTCCCGAGGCATCGTAACCATTTACTGCATTTGCTGATAATTTAAATGATATTGATAATTATTATCAATGATAATCGTTGACTTCGGTTCTGTACATGTCCGATTTTATCCGGATCCGGTACCGATTTTATCATCGACTCTAGTGACCTGATCCGGAACCAATCCCCGTGTATGTATTCGAAGACGCTTCGTCTGCCGGAGGCGTTCGGAGCGATACCATCCTATGACTCGCGGATTACTTGGAACGGCAAAAAAGATGACTTCCGACGAATCGAAGGTAATCTTTTTACAGCTTGCAGCCGTCAATAATTTGGGCCGACGTCATGATTGCTCTTCTGTCAATAAAGTAGACACCATTAATTTAAGC
>NZ_VDCQ01000061.1 GCF_006265175.1 Paenibacillus hemerocallicola
AATATAACGGAACAAGCTTCCGCTATTTCGATCTCTCCGGGTGAAAAGGGGAGTGAACGGCGGGATAAAGGAACTGGCTTCGTTATTGTGCGGTCTGCGCTGCTTGGCGGTCCCATAACATACGCCAGTTCCGCTAATTGACGGATAGGCGGTTCGCGCGAGCGCCGGCAAATGCGGCAAGCCTTCACTTAGCATGAGAGGTATGTCTTTCTGTATGCGAATGATGCTGTCGTAGTTTTTTTCGAATGCATGCTTATCGAATCAAATAAAATCGACAAAAAAATCGAATTTCACAATAAAAATCGACTTATTTTTTGGTTTTGGAATTTAAAATATGAGCATTTTTGCCCCCATTCGCCAAAATGTTTAGAAAGTGTTTAGAGCCGATCCTTATAATGGAGGGATGCAGGGCGTACCAGGACATAAGCGCTAAAGGGGGCTTTTTACGTGTCGATTCGATGGCTCGTTTATGCCTGAATCACGAATGGATTCATGCATCCAAAGTACTAGTTTACGACTTTAGGAGGGAGCTTGCTTCGTGATTAAGAACAGAATTATATCCAAATGGATAGCCGTCAGTTTAATCATGTGTTTGATCGTATCGCTGCTGCCCGTGTGGGAAAGCAAGACGGCTTATGCGGCAAGCGACGAGACGATTTTGCTGGACGGTACAAAAATCGGCAATGCGACCGTAGCGGCGGATAATGCGTTTCGGAACTTTAATGTAAGCGGTGGCGGTTTTGCGAGCTCTGCAGGGTTTGTGCAGACGGAGCAGGACCGACATGCTACGATTTATGCCGACGGAACAGTGACAGGTTCCGATGAAGTGAATGTATGGTTCGAGATACGTGTGAAAGACAACCCTCTGCTGAAAACGATCGCGGAAAGCGGGGATGCAGAGGTTGTGGTTGGTTGGGAGTTGTTGGGGTTTGATGAAAGCTGCTTTTTGTTCATTTGCTCTGATTCCTATTCAAAGGCTGAGTTTTATGTTGACGGAACTCTTGTGCTCGGAGCCAATACTGACCACACTCAAGGTGAAATCGGATATACCGAACATACGGCAAAAATAACAGCCAATTCTGTAATTCGCATTTTCGCTGAACTGGAAGATGAGGACGTTACTATTAACGGCCTGTTCATCAAATTCCAAGACAAGATACGCCCCGAGTTGACAGGCTATACGTTTACGGGAGACGGAGTGAAAAGGACCAACAAAAAAGGCGAGCCCGAGCTGTACGCCAAGCAAGGGGAGAAAATTTCGCTTACTTACAACTTCAGCGAGGCGGTCCGACCGTTCGGACTGAACTCCGGCTACAACGATCATTTTCTTCGCCATCCGTTTTTCACGAATCCGCCCGGAGACGGGCTGCCCACGCAAGGTCTGGAGCAATTTTTGATCAATACGACTTATACGGCTGCCGATTTCGCCGGACAACCTCTCCATTTTCCGCTCCATAAGGACATCAATTATACATACACGGCATCCAAATACCATCACAGCGGCAATCTTCCTGTAAAGCCGCGGATGAGGCCGTCCGACGCTTTGGAGGGCATGAATCGCGGACCGCTCGATACGAGCATGGAAGAGAAGCTGCAAAGCGCGGATTTTATCGACGCGGCGGGGAACCGGATCAAGCCGATCTCTTTGCCGGTCAAGGGAAGCAATGACAGTTTGACGGAAGTTAGGGGCAAACAAATCAATCCTTTCGATTATGAGAGTAAAGGCTACCGCGTTATCGTCGATGCCGTTGCGCCGAAATATTCCAAGGTCGGCAACGGGATTCAGCCGGAAGTCGTCACCGGGGCTACGGTGAACGATCTGGACGTGATGGATTTTACAGTGCAGTTCTCCGAGGATGTGGTCCCAAGAGACGACCGCGACAACAATCCATATAATTCGGCCCAGATGTACCTTCTCTTCAACAACGGCATGAGAGCCTATTACTATAGTCAGGAGAATAACGACAATCTCGGCTATATCACGAAAAACGTACGTTTTCGCATGGTTATTCCCGACGGAGTGATCGTGGAAGCGCCTCTATTGAAAGTGCTGGCTCTGACGCACGACCGGAAAGACGCCCAATATCCGGCGGACAGCCAGTTTTTGGCCAAGGACAAGGACGTCATCCAGGATTATGCCGGCAATTTGTTGATACAGCCCGCCAACTACGAGGGAGTGCACGTCGATGGGGACAGCTCGAACGTCAACTCGAAGATCGACTGGGCCAGATTTTCGGTAGACAATACGAAACCGCTTATCAACTTCCACTATGAAAGCGATGGCGCCACCGATGCGGTATACAAGAAGCGCGGCAAAATAACGATCGATGTCAACGATCCGCCGGTGCCGGTGCCCGTAATCGATCCCGATTATAATGCGGCCACGAATTTCGAGCGGCCGAGCCGGGGCATTTACCGCCCTTCGAATATGACCGGTCCGTCTTCGCCTGCGGTAGGGCTCGTATACTACGCCTGGACGCGGAGCAGTCAAGACCCGCTCTCCGGTAAGGAGGAAGACAATTACGCGGCGATCAAGCGCTTCTCGCTGACGGCGAAGCAGCCGAGAGAGGATTTGTATCCGCAAGATACCGGCTTAGCCAATTTGAATTTGAACGTCGTCAACAACAAGACGAATATGATCGCGCCGCCGGCCGAAGCGTTCACCGCGGATGGCAGCGGGACTTGGTACTTGCATACGTGGTCGGCCGACATGACGTGGGACACGGCTCGGGAGCTGATGCAGTACAAGAAGACGAAGTCGTTCGCCTCCGATTTTCCGGACCGATACCATGCATGGATAAACGAGGCTGCGGGCTCGGAAGCCGACAAAATCACTTATGCAGACAGCAAGGTAGTCGCGGCGGTAGCCCAATACGACGATTTCGAAATATGGAAAGAAACGGACTTCAAGAAAAATAAGGATTCCAACTGGAAGTACGGGGTCGCCTCCTTGCTGCTCGACAACAAAGGACCGACGATCTCGATGACGGGGCTGTCTAACGACCGATCCGCCAATGTGGAGGTTACGGCGACCATCTCGGACGAGCACAGCGGTCTCAAGGAAGCTTATTACCAATGGGCAAGAAAAGGCGCAACGCCCGAAGAGATACAGTGGAAGCCGGTCGTCCTGAACGGCGGCCAGTTCGCGAGCGGCACGAGGAACGAGGTAGCCGAGGACGGGGAATATGTGCTGCATATTAAGGCGACGGATATGCTGGGCAACGCGTCGAGTCTGGCGAGCGAGCCGGCCACCGTGGATTCGAAAGCGACGGTGAAAGGCGCCTTCGTGAAAGGAACCGACGGCGTATACGCGCAAAGCCACGACGTTCTGTTTTATTTAAACCGGCCCGAGACGCTGACGGTCAACGCGGTTACTTATTCCGTCTATACTCCGTCCGTATCGATGTCGACGTACGGCATGATGCCGATGCTCGCCGCTATTCCGTACCAAGTAAGCTACGCATTCAGCCATAGCTCGGTTCGTCCGGAAGGCAGCTCCTTCTATACGCCGCTGAATGGAACGGCGGCGAGCGCGGGCGGTTACGAGTACGTAATTCCGGCCAACAAAGCGTTGAACGGAACGCAATATTTGCATGTAACGGTGAAGGAAGCGGCCGCCGATCGCTACTATTATTTCAACCAGGCTTATTATTTCGACAATCAGCCTCCTGCAGTAGAATTCTCCACGGAGGAGGACCTGTACACGAGAAGCAAGCAATCCGTCAGCTTCGCGGCGAGCGATACGCTGAATTCGGTCGTCGCGCGCAAGTACCAGTGGGTGAAAAAGGGTGACGCGGCTCCGGATGCAAGCTCCGTATCATGGACGGAATTGAAGGATGGCGAAACGGCTTCTTCCGTCGATTCCGCCAATCTGGCTCCGGGAGAAACGCAAGACTATAAGCTATACATGTATGCCCGCGACAAAGCAGGCAACGAAACGATAGTATCCACAACGGGTTATTTCAGAGTATCGAAGCCCATCGTTCAGCCTCCGGCCAATGCCAGATCCGATCTGCTCTACGTATTCGGCGACCAGGCGGACGGATTCACGGCGGTCGTACAGCTTAGCCTGGACGTTCTCGACAAGACCGGCTACGAATACTCCGTATCGCCGGACTATGGAAAGAGCTGGCTGAGATGGCGTTCGTATACGAACTTCGTAGCCGTGCAGGTGCCTTCCGCGAGCGTACAAAACGGTCAAATCCAAGTCCGCTACAAAACGGGACCGCAGGCCGACGGCAGCGAAGGGACGATCGGGGAAGCGAAGCCGCTGGATATCGGTTCCGTATCCGGGACCGAGCCGGTCTATGCGCTGTCGACGCTCAGCACGGATCGGCCCGTTACGCCGACGACCGGCGTGGATATCGATATTTCCACCCCGCTCGGCATCAAGGTCGTGCCTTCGGCCGTAAATCCTTCGGTGCCCGTGCGGACCGGGAACCGGTTCCATGTCGGCCAGAACGGCTACTATTCGTTCGATCTGACGGATGCGGCGAATCCCGACCGCAAGGCGACGCTCTACGCGGTCGTCAGCAACATCGATACGACGCCTCCGACGGGAACCATCGAGAAAGTATTGGGCGGCGACAAGACTGCCGGCAATGTGACCGTAAAGCTGAAGCCGTCGGAGCCCGTGCGCATTACCAATAATAATGGAAGCAATACGTACACGTTCAAGGAAAACGGCACCTTCACGTTCGAGTTTCTGGACGAGGCCGGCAACAGCGGCACGGCCGAAGCGTCGGTAAATACGATTGACCGGGAAGGGCCGAAAGTGAAAATCGCCCGCTCGTATACGAAGGCCGACGGTACGGAGTATACGCGTATCGGCGTCGGGAACGCGGAACTGATCGAGGGCGTCAGGCTGACGGTCGAGAAAATTACGGCGACTGACGACGAGTTCATCGTTCCCGCCGGCATGCCTACAACGATTTATATGACTGCGAACGGTGTCGCCGAGTTTACGGCATATGACGAGCTGAACAATATGACAATCGTCAAAGAAACGGTGAGCAACATCGTCGGTACGGCTCCGCAAGCGTCTGAGGTAGAGTATACGCTGGTGGACGACGAAGGGAATGCCTTGCCGGAGAGCGCCAAAGTGATCGTGAACGGTCAGGCGTATGCCAAAGGCAAGATGAAGGTCGAGATCCGCGGACAAACTTCGGCTCCGAACCGCGTATTCCTCGGAACGGCTCCTTACCGGCCCGATCCGGGCGTCGAGGAATATCCGAACCAGATCAGCTCGGCGGACGGGAGCTTCGTCACCTCGCGGCTGTTCACGGCGGACGGTACGCTCTCGATTGCGATATCCGATCTGCTGGGCAATGTGAACCGGATTCCGGTGACGGTCAAAGGACTGGACAACAAGGCGCCGGAGCTGACGCTGAATGCGGCGACGATCGGAGTAGCCCGGAACAAGCCCGATTTTGATTTCCGCAAAGATCTGGGAGGGTATATGGTTCGGGATAACGTATCGTCGCCGGAGCACATTCAGGTGTCGATCGGCGGGTTGGATCTTACACGGCTCGGGCGTCAAACCGTCACCTATACGGCGGTGGATCAGGTCGGCAATGCGGCCACGGCCACCCAAGAGGTCGTAGTTGTCGGCGGAGACGGCATGCTGATCTTCGGCAACGACATGCTGATCTCGGCTGCAAGCGCGGAGACGGCGATTTTCGAAAGCAATAAGGTAGGCTTCAAAATAACGGGCTTCAACCTGATGGAAGTGTCCGGTCAAAAGCTGACCAACGAATCGGGCACTTACGATTTGTACTATTACTCCGGTCTGTTCCGCGAGGGGCAGATGAAAACGATCGCGACGAAGCTGACCTATCAGGAACTGGTAAGCGGCAATTACGAGGTGATCTTCCCGAAAACAGGCTGGTACACCCTTATCGTACGGAATCAGGAGCGGGAGCGCGAGTATGCGACCTTCTTCATAAGCAAGACGGAGTAAGGAATCGATAAATACGAAAATGCTTCTAAGCTGCTGACAGGGACCCCCGCGACAGGAGGGGGTTCCCTCTACCATCCGTACGCGCAGGCTTTATTCAGAAGGAGGCTCTCACGTGAAGCTGTTTAAAAGAACGCTTGTGTCGGTCCTGGCTTTATTGCTGTTGCTCGGTACGTTGACCCAAGCGACGACGGCGTTGGCCGCCGTTGTTTCGCAGCCGCAGACGACGGTGCTCGAAAACAAATACATTAAAATTACGGTAAACAACAGTACGGGCCGCTTCGGTATCCGCACGGCGGACGGCCAGCCGATCCGCAAAAAAGACGACAATGTCAATATGCTGTTCCGCGGAGATGACCCGGATACGTCGTTCACCAGTTTCCGGATCGACGGGACGGACTACATATTCGGCAATCCGTACAAATTCGGAGCGGAGTTTTTCTCCGAGATTACCCCGCCGGTCATCGTCGAGAACAGCAACGGCACGAAGCAGATCGAGACGATATGGACGATCAAGGGCGTGGCCATCAAGCAAATCTTGATGCTGTATCCCGATCCGCAGGACAAGCTGAACGCCGGCAACGTCAACATCCGGTACGAGGTGCTGAACAACAGCGGCGCCAAAGTCGAGCTGGGGACGAGGATTATGCTCGATACGCAGATCGGCAGCAATGACGGCCCGGAATTCCAGATCGGCAACATATACAAGGCTCCGCTGCTCGTGGAGCGCAAGCTGGTGCACGATCCGGAGAACAACCCGAACATTTCCGAGGAGGATCGCGCGTTTTACAAGCTGCCTCCTTACTGGGTCATGAGAGACAAGCTGGATTTGACCAATCCGCTCGCAACTAATGTAGTGGCCTACGGCTTCAATAATTTTGCCGAAGCCAATATCAATATTGTCGACGAAATGATCGTCGGCCACTGGAACGGTCTGTCCAATACGAAATGGGACTATACGCCGAACGGCAATCTGGACTTTACGCGGGATACGAACGATTACGGGTCGGCCGACTCCGCGGTCGCATTCTACTGGCAGCCGAAGGCGATCGAAGACAAGAAAGTTCAGACGTTCGAGACGGTTTACGGACTCGGCGAAATTATCGAGCCGGATAAAGTGTTCTCGATCCGGTACATAGACCCGCCGCTGCAGTTGGCCACGAATGCGGACGCAAGCGCATACGACAATGAAGGTATTTTTACGATTACGGCCGAGCTCGAGAACTTGGCGATGTTCAATATGGAGCATACGAACATGACCGCCTCGCTGGAGCTGGAGAGCGGACTCAGCTTCGTGAAGCTGGACGATCAAGGCAAAATCGTCAGGGACGTCTCGACCGGCAAAGTCGTGACGGAATCGTACCGCAGCAAAGAGATGGTATATCGGAAGCAAGCGACGCCGGAGGAAGCGGCGAACGGCATCGAGCCGAAATACAAACCGGGCGACACCGAGACGATTTCGTTTATGGTCCAAGCGAAAGGCAAGCCGTGGCCGACAACCCGGCAATATATGTTGACCGTCAAGAGTCCCGAAACGGTAAAGAAAATCGAGGGCATTCAGGACGAAGGACTGAAAGCGCAATACGAATCGGTCAAATCCAACTTCATCCTCCTTCCGGCCGTAGGTCAAGCGACTCCGACTTATGTGTACGGACTCGCTCCGAAGGAGACATACAGCACCGACGTGAAGTATTTGACCGTCAATATTACGAATATTGAAGCTTACAATACGGGCAACGAGCTGATGGCGCCCAATTTCGACCTGTATTTGAAAGAAAAAGTCAGCGGCAAAAGGTACAAAGTATCCGTCAAGGATTCCGTCATCCTGCAGCCGGCCGACGACGGCTTCTCGGGCGACATGCGCATCACGTACAGGGGCGGTGAACGGGTAGACGCCAAGGGCAACGTGCTCGAAGCCGGACTCGGAGCGGAGCTTCCGCTCGGCGAGTACCAGGTGGAGATCGACTTCAAGGGCGATACGGGCGGCGACGAGGAAATCGCGGCCATGTACGATATTACTACGAAACAAACGTTCAAGGTGACCAACAATCAGGAAGCGCGCGTCCGCGAAGCAAGCCTGATGGCGGTTTACAAGCAATATGCGGACTTGAGCGGGGTCACTTCCTCGGTCGGCGGGGAGTTTCTGAAGGAAATCAACAAGGCGTTCCCGGAGCAGCCTTTCCAGAGCGGCGCGCTGTTCAAGGATGCGGTGGACTCATACAAAACTATCAAAATGCTGGTAGCGGCCGGCAGCAAAGCGTTGGACCCGAAGTTCGACACGGTTCGATATTTGGAGGAGGAATCTCTGAAGAAGGTCCCGGTCTACCAATACCGGTTGTTTGCTTCGGAAAAAGAATACGAGCAGTTTTTCGAGCAAAAAAACGCAAACAGAGAGCCGATCTACGAGAAGCTTGTCGATATTCGCGGAATGATCAAAGAGGTCGGCACCGGCGATCAGAAGCAGGTGATCGTCGATACGAAGACCGAGCCCGCCCTCATTAACGAGGCGGTTGCCTACAAAGGCAAAGATATGGTGTTCGTACGCGGCAAGCTTGACATTTTCGATATACCGAAAAAAATTAGCGGCTATGCCAATATTCCTTTTTTCAATACGTTGTTCGTAAAGGGCGAAGGGACGCTTAGCGTAGCGAACAGCGGCTTCGTCTTCCATTCCGGCGAATGGACGCTCGATTTCTTCAACGGCTTCGAGAAAAAGCTGGCTCCGAGCCTGATTCTGAAGCCGGAGGACGAAATCGAGGTGTTTCCGGACAATCACAGCAATCCGGAGGACACGAGCTTAAACGGCACGCTGAGCTGGGCGACGGGCGCGCTCGGCGACCGGTTGAATCCGCTGCGTCAGCTGATGCTGACCCACGTCTACTTCAACAAGCATAGCCTGTTTGCCGCGCCGGGCTTTATGGTCGGCGGCTTCGGCTTTACGTTCAACGACTTTATTTTGCGGCCGGGCGGCATCTCGTTCGGGGGCAAAGTGTCGATGAAGATTGTCGACGGCGAGGTTCGCAACGTCGTCTTCAACGACAAAGGCTTCGTCGGCGTGGATGCGCAGCTGCGCTTCGATCTGGGCAAGGATCTCGGCTTGTTCGAATCGAAGAAGAAGGAGAAGAAGGAAGGCGAGAGCAGCGCAAGCGGAAAAATTACGGTAGTCCACTACGTGCAGCAAGTGGACGATAAAATCGCCAACAAATACGGCATCGCGTTCAAGGCGGATGTGAAGGGCAAATTCGAGGTTCAAGCGGAGCTTGCCTTCAAGCAGGTGAAGGACGGCAGGGTGCTGCCGGACGTCGTGGCGTTCGGAACGACGCTGGGCAAGCCGGGCGTGCTCATTACGGGCGCCACCTACTTGACGGCCGTCCGCGGCGCGGTCCGCGAGCTGGCGGATACGATCGCCGGAGGAACGGCCGACGATCCGTTCCCGCTGGTCATCCAGGCCGGTGTGGATGTTACATTCGGGGTGCCGCCAGTGTACTTGCTGGGCAAAGTCGATATGACGGTGAAGCGGACAGGGCTTGCCATACTCGGCAAGCTGGACTACTCCTACAGCCCGGACGGCAGCAACAAGATCGATCTGATCACCAAAGCGCTGCTGGAAGCCCAGTGGGTTACGCCTTGGTTCGTAAGAGTGGAAGCCGAGGTCGATATCGGCGGCTGGGGAGTTATTGTGGGGAAAGCCGGCATCTTCGTCGGCCAAAACCTGGAGAAGCACCGGACGGACTTCGAGGGTTACATCGGAGCGCGTCTGCAAATTCCGGAAAGCGTCCCGGTCGTCGGGGGCATGCCGCTTGCGAGCGTATTTCTCGGACTGAACAACGATAAGATATGGGGCAGCGTCGGCATTTTGTTCATATCCCTCGGCATTACGTATTACTGGGGCGGCGGCGTCGAATTCGGCACCTCGCAGGCGGATATGCCGGAAGGCTTTGCCCATTTGCTGATCGAGGATCCGGAGAAAGGCTCGCAGCTGCTGGTCATCGGGGCGGGAATGAGCACGGTCGCCACTTCATGGCTCGATTCCGAGAAGGGCAGCCATGGGATCGTGTACCGCGACATCGCCGAAGGCGTCAAGCTGATGGACAACAGCGCGATGGAAGCGGGAATCGGCGGCATTCATGTAAAAGAAGGCGGCCGCGTTCACGAAGTGCCGATGGGCGGCATTTCGGGCAACGGCATCATCGAGATCGAATATGATCAAACGGAAATGCCGGCCTTCACGTTGAAGGACAGAAACGGCGTCCTGTATCCGGTAGTGTTCGACAATTCGAATACGAACCCGCAGGCCAACGCCTTTACGCAATTTATTCCGGCCGCCCAGTCGGCCACGAAGGCCGACGTGCGCAAAGCATTCGTCCTTATTCCGCAGGCGAAGGCGCTGGAGGGCGGAACTTGGACACTTACTTCGGCGAAGCCGGTCGCAACGCGACTGTTGAACGTGCCGACGGTGGCCGACCTGAAGAGCGCAAACGTGACGGGCAGCCAAACCGATCCGAACAAATTTACCGCATCGTGGCAGGTGGAACATGCGAAGTCGGGAGACACGGTCGACTTGTATTTGACCAAGGAGCCTGTTACTGCCGATAAAACGGTCGTAGGCGGCGGAGAAGTGCTGAACCCCGGCGACCCCGGAGTGCTCATTGCCAAGGAGGTTCCGGCAGATGCCGGAGGGCGCGTCGACGGTACGATCACCAGCGGGAAGCTGGACGTGGATGTGAGCCAGGTTTCGCTGATGGGCAAGGTGGAGGATTTGCGCGGATTGCTGCAGCAGGGCGACTATTACTTGCGGGCCGCTCTCAAATCTCCGGCATCGTTCAAAACCGTAACCTCTGCGGAAACATTCCGGATCGTCGATCCTCTGGCTCCCGGCGAAGCGACGGACGTGCGGATCGAGCCGGCCGGCAACGGCTACTTCAATCTTTCTTTCAAGCCTGCGGTCAAGAAGCCGGGCTTGGAGAACGCGGAGCACAGCTATTCTATCTCCGCGATGCAGCAGCAGGACGGCAAGCTGGCCAATTACGCGCATTTTGCCGAGCAGCTGTTTACGGAGGAGGAGCTTCGTCCGTACTGGAACGCGGCCAGCGGCCGGTATGAAGGCATCCATATCGGAGGATGGACCGAATTCTCCGATTCCAACGAAGTGAATACGGAGAGCTTGACGGGGCCGGTGCCAAATCAGGAAGAGAAGAAAACGTACCTGGGCCTGCAAACCGGACAGCATTACGTATTGGGCGTATCGTCCGCTACGAAGCCGGGCAAGGGGCTCGACCCGAACGACAATTATCATTTCGCGGGCAGAGCGGACAGCGCGAACACGCTCCTGCCGATACCGGCCGAGCCGAGACTTGGTTTGGTTTCGGGCCAATACCCGGATTATTTGGAGGTACTGACCAGTCAAACGAAGCAAACGATCCATCTTGTCGCGGATCAGCCGGATATCGAAGTCGAAGCGTTCCAGGACGGCAAATCGCTCGGGAAAACGGAGCTGACGAATAACGGCACGACGAGCGAAGGGGACTTGACCTTCGAGCAGTTCGCGACGGACGGCACGTTCGGCATCGAGCTGATGGCCCGCAACAAGCGGACGAAGGACAGAAAAGTGACGTTCCTGTACTTGAACGTCGATACGAGCGCGCCGATCCTGTATTTGGACGCTCCGGTTACCGGACAGCGGACGATTAACGGAGAGATAGGCGTGGCCGGGACGACGTCCAAGGACGCGAAGCTGACCGTCTATATCGATCGGGTGTCCGAAGGAACCGGCGTAAACGTTCCCGTAGCGGACAATGGCAAGTTTTCCGCCAAAATTCCGATTGCCGTCGACAGTCCGGAAGTACAGCTCCTGTTCGTCGCTCGCGACGGAGCGGGCAACGAGAATCGGGCGACGGTAGCCGTCACGAATAGCGGATTCAAAGTGCCGGCCGCTATCGTGCTGAAGCCGATCGGGACATTGAAGCCGGGCGAAACGGTCATCGTCGAGCCTGTCTTGAGAGTGCAGGAAGGCAAGACGGGGAACGGCAAGGCGGTCTTCGGCGAGGTGAAGATGACGCCGGAGCAGTCGCAGCGCGTCACTTACTCGGTCAGCACCGGCGAGGCCGTGACGATTGAAGAAATTCAGGTGCCGGATAACGGCAAGAGCAAAAAAGTGCTGCAGGTTACCGCGGGACCGGATACGGGCGCAAGTTTGATCCAAGCCCAGTACGCGATCGCGGCCGGCGGGGAAGCGGAACAACCGGCAGGCGATTCGGTCGTGCTGGACTCCATGCTCGTCGCCTCCGTCAAAGTGCCGGCTCCTGCCGCACTGGAGCGTTATACGGTAACGACCGAGGCGATATCGAACAATGCTTCCTCGACCAAAGTGAATGTGGGAGATACCGGGGAACCGTCCGGTTACCAAATCGTGTATAAAGTATTTGCAAATGCGACGCAAGCCGCCGCGCCCAAATTCGGAGAAGATCTGAGCGGCTGGGGCTTTCTGCCGCAAGACGGAATCGTAGCCGCCAAAGCGGGGAACGTTCTGGTCGTTGCCAAGAGAAGCTCGGCCAAGAAGGAAGCGGTCGGCGCATCCGCCGTCGTGAGCGCCAAAGTATGGAGCTCTGCCGGCGGCTTCGCGGGAGGGGGCGGAGGCGCGCTGCCGACAACGGCCAAAGATTCCGTCACCGTCAACGATCAGAAAATTTCGGCCGAGCGCAAAGGCGACAGCCTGACGGTCCATGTTACGGTCAAAGGCGGCGCCGATGCCGGCAAAGGCGACATTGTCGTCCGATCGGCGGACGCCACCGTCAAGGAGTTCGCGCTGCGCTTCGACAAGGAAGTGGCGCAGCAGGCGATCGCGAATAAGCGGAGCATCCGCATCGAGCTTCCACAGGCGATTCTGGTCATCCCGCCGGAGCTGCTCCAAGGCATGCAGCAGGATCTGGAAGTCAAGGTGCGTCCGAACGGAGCATCCTCGGTGCTCGCCATGCGGCAGCTGGCTGCCGATGCGAAGGGGATCTTGCTGGCGGACGGTCAAGGCGTCGAGATCGAGACGAACTTGCCGGAACAAAACCGTACCGTTTATTTGAAAACCAAAGTGCGGGTCCCCGGATCGATTCAAGCGGGCGATATCGACGCCGTTATTTTGCGCGGTCCCGGCGGGGAATGGACGACCGTTCCTTGGAAGCCGGAAACCGTTAACGGCGAGTCCTATATGGACGCGATGCTGACCGGCGACGGCAGCCTGGCGTTCCTGCACACCGCAGCGGCTTTCGGCGATGTAGCCGACGATTTCTGGGGCAAGCCCGGAATCGAGTCTGCGGCCGCGAAGCTGTTCATGCAAGGCAAAGGCGAGGGACAGTTCGATCCGGAGAGCAACATTACCCGGGCCGAATATCCGACCGTGCTGCTGCGGGTAGCCGGACTGATGAACAAATCGGCATCTTCGGAATTCATCGACGTTCCGTTCGACGCATGGTACAACCGCAGCGTATCGATCGCGGCCAAGCTCGGCATCGTGAACGGACTCGAGAACGGCGGCTTTGCGCCGCACGCCGCTCTGACGCGCGCCGAAGCGATGACGATGGTCGGTCGAGTGCTCTCCGCGCTCGGACTGAGCGGCGATATCCCGGACGACGAGGTCGATCGATTGCTAGGCGCCTTCGAAGACCGGCAGCTGATCCCGGATTGGGCGCGCAAGCAAACCGCGCTCAGCGTCAAGTACGGCATCATTCAAGGCGAAGGCTCGCACGTGAACCCGCAGGGACTTCTCACGAGAGCCCAGGCGGCGGCCATAGCGATCAGGCTGGATCGATGGATTACGGGAAATTGATCGTTTCATGACGGCAAGCATGCCCACACCAACGCGCAACGTTGGTGTGGGTACATTCCTTTCGCGTTTTGAATTCAAGAAGGCGGTGTGCAGATGGTACGGAAGCACAAAGCAAAAGCAGTGTTCGGAATTGCATTTGCTGCAATTTTGTTGGCCGTATTGGGAGTGGCCGGCGTATTTAACGTCAACGCCGATACGGATAAATGGACAGACCATATGGTTGACAATTGGTACAATTCAGATTATGTAACCTTTACGATCGATACCCCGGCCAAGCTGGCGGGTGCGGCCAAATTGGTCAACGAAGGAGCCGTCGACGGCTTCCGCAATAAAATTTTGGAAGTGGATCGCGATCTCGATCTGTCCGCTTACGAATGGGTGCCGATCGGGACCGACAAGCATCCGTTCCGCGGGACTCTGATTGCCAAGAACAACGCCACTTTCAAGATCAACGGGATGAAGCTGTCGGGCAATCTGACTTATGCCGGACTGGTCGGTTATATGGACAGAGGCACCGTAGGCGGCTTCGAGTTCACGAACAGCGGCAAAATCGAAATCGGCTCCGTCAATACTACCGGTATCCTGTACGTGTGGCAGTCCGTCTATTCGCAAACGTACGGCACGATATGGGACTACGTTCCCGTGCCGGATACGACGGCAGCCTACGCGGGCGCGGCGGTAGGCAAGATGGTGAACAGCAGCATCGTCTATAACATAACGAATCATAGTCCGGTCAAAGCGGACTTCGCCATCAAACATGTGTATGCGGGGGGCATCGTCGGCGCGGGCGAAGGCAGCATCTCCAACTCCAACAACTTCGCGCCCGTAACCGCCAAAGGACCCAACATCGAAAGCGGCGGGATCGTCGGTTACGGCGAGAGACAAGGGATTGTCATGAAAAAGGTGGCCAACCAGGCGGCGGTCCAGGCGAATGGCAGCGGCACGGTTCATGCGGCGGGCATTATCGGCCATGCGGCCGGGCGACTGGGCATGGCCGACGAGGATACGCCGATTGCGAATACGGGAGCCGTTCAGATTACGGGCGCACGAATCGCCTATGCGGCCGGTATCGCCGGCAGAGCGGGAGCGGCCGTAGACTTCTCGGATACGACCTCGAACGGCGGAGCCGTGACCATTCAGTCTCCGACGGCCGAAGGGTCATACGCGGCCGCCTTGATCGGCTCGATCGATGCGGAGCAGGCGAATCCGCAGTTCCGGAGCGCCTTTGCGAACTCCGCGCCGGTTACGAATCATGGCGGCGCGAACGTTCACACGGGCGTGCTGGCCGGCAACGTCAACAGCACATTCGTGTGGGGCAAATCGTACGTCAACACCGTTCCGGTCACGGTCAGCGGCTCGAATCAGGCCTATACCGGCGGCTTGATCGGAAGAGCGACCGGCAACGTTACGTTCGGCGATATGGCCAAAAACAGCGCGGCCATTACGGTAGGCTCGGGCGCGCTGAAGCCGAATGAAGCATATACGGGCGGACTTGTCGGGTACGCGGGCAACCGGGTGCTGCTCGACAGCACGGCGGGTCAAGCTTACGTCAACAGCGGAGAGATTACCGTGAACGGCGGAACCGGGGTTTATACGGGCGGCATCGTGGCGAACAAAGCCTATGCCAGAACGTCGGGAGACCCCGGCAACAACGTATTCAGCACGGCGGATATTCGCGTCAACGGGCTAAGCAAACTGTATACCGGCGGTTTTATCGGACTCGTTCCCGGGGATGGAGCGGATAAAGCGATCTCGGGCGCCGTATTTAATAAAGAAATTACGGTCTCGGCGGCATCGTCCGCTCCGGGGGCAACGGTCAGCACGGGAGGCATCGTCGGCTATTATGTCAATCAAAGCGTCGGCGACCGGGCAATCGATCTCGCCGTCTTCCAAGGCAAGATCCAGTCGACCGGCGGCGGAAACGAGTCGTATACGGGCGGTATTGCCGGGTATGTGGACGGCGGCGTCATCAAGAACGCCAATATGGGGAATACCGCAGCCGAGTTTGCCAGGTTGACCACGGACGGAAATGCGGGAGGCATCGCCGGCTACATGAACGGAACCGTGGACACCGCAACCGTCAAACATGCCGCCATTGTCCTGCAGACGGCGGGAGGCATCGCCGGCGGAATCGCGGGCAAAGCGCAAGGCGCGATCACGGCGGCGACGGTAGGGGACGCGGCATTCGCGACCGACTACAGCGTCAGTCTGGAGGCGGCGGCAAGGGACGCGATTGGCGGCGAGGACAGAATCACTTTCGGCGGTATCGTCGGAGCGAACACCGGCGTCTTCTCGCTGACGAACAGCCAAGCGGCCAAAATCGGCCTCTTGAACCAGCCGGGGAAAAGCTACTACACGCTCGGTTCCGTGGCAGGCTCTTTGACGGCCGACGCGCAGGTAGGTCAGGCTGGGGCGCCAGTCGTTGCAAGTCATATGAATATCGGGCTGCTGGCCGCGAACAGCCAAGCGGGCGGGGCAATCGGATATAACCGCTCGGCGAAAACTTACGTCAAGGCCGAGCAGATGACGTTCGGCATCCAAGGCGCGCAAGCGAAAGCGGGCGGCATTTCCGGTATCCACGACGTTGCCGCCGGAACGATTCCGGGCTCGGACGGCCAAGGCGCGGCAGGCTTTGCGTTGGTTGCCAGCAACATGTCGTTTACATCGACCGGCAGCGGGGCCTCCGTAGGCAGCGTAATCGGGGAAAATCTCGGGGATACGCCGAGAGCATCGGCGGATAGCGTTACGATTACCTCCGGCGGAGCCGATAGCCGTTTGGGCGGGATCGCCGGTACGAACCGGGGAATCTTGACGGAAAGCAGCGTTTCCCGGACGACAATCGCGACTAGCGGGGCGGCTGCGGAGGCAGGCGGCATCGCGGGCCGTTCGGACGTCGTCGTCGTCGGACCCGTCGCAGCCAAGATTATTGGTCCTCATGTCCATGTAGAGGATGCCGTGCTGATCGCCTCTACCGGGGAGCGTTCCTGGATCGGCGGTATCGTCGGTTCGGCGAAGCAAACGGAGATCGTGAATCCGCGCGTGGAGGCCGTCACTCCGAACTATGTGTCCATGACGGTCAATGCGGCGCAAAACGGCGTAGGCGGACTTGCAGGGCGGATCGAGCAGGGCAAATTGCTCGGAGACTCGACGCTGGCCAATATCGAGAATTTACTGATTACGACGAGCGCCGGCTCGACCTCCGCCTATGCGGGCGGTGTAGCCGCTTATCAGGACCAGACCTCGATGGATAAAATAACGGCCAGAACGGCCAACCTGGTCGTGAACGGCGCACAGTCCTCAGTCGGCGGGATGGCCGGCTACAACCGGAGCTCGGCTTCGGCTTTCATCTCGAATACGTTTATGGACGGTCTGAACATCAAGACGAGCGAGACGGCCGCGCAGTCGAAGTCCGGCGGGTTTGTCGGCATCAACGACAAGCAGGACGTCGACCCGGCCGCCAACCCGGCTTCAGGAGTCAGCTCGATTCAGAACAGCCGCTATGTCGGCTCGGTGCAGGTGACCGCCCCATTCTCCGTCACGGGCGGCATGGTCGGAGAAAACCGCAGTCTGATTGCCAACAACAGCATCACGGATAAAATTCCGGTTTCCTCCAAAGGACAGAGCGGCATCATCGGCGGTCTGGTCGGGGTGAACTCGGAGACCGGCACTTTATACTATACGTACTCCAACTCCACCCTTGCGATCGAAGGGGAAGGAACGCTTGCCGGCGGCTTCGTCGGCGATAACAAAGGGAAAGTGATCGCCTCTTACGTCGATATCGATGTGCTCGGCAATGCGCATGGAACAATCGGCAGCCCGGTATTCCTCGGCGGACTTGCCGGACGCAACACGGGAACGATCGATAAATCCCATTCCGTTTCCAAGGTGACGGCGAACGGCGGCTATACGAACGTCGGCGGCCTCGTCGGCGACCAGGCGGGCGGGACGATCTCCAACTCCTATGCGGGCAATGTCGTCGCGGCTGCGGCTGAAGGCTCGTTCTCCGGCGGCTTCCTCGGCCGAATTACGGGCGGCGAGGTGACTACCGTTTATTCCGCCGCACTGGTTCAGGCGTCGAACGGAGCTTATGCCGGCGGTTTCGCCGGACGGTACGACAATGCGAGCAAGGAGCTGCTGTACAAGGCTTATTATATTAAGGATGAAGGGCTTGAGATCAACAAGGATTTGCCGGACTTCGCGGACGGCAATCACCGCTGGCTCCAGGTTCATGCGCGGTTGAGCACGCTGCTCTCCTCGACGTTGATGGATCGCGCGACGTTCCCCGGACTGTCAGGCTGGGATTTCGCAGGTACGTGGAAATATGGCTCCGTTAATGCGGAGTACAAATATCCGGAGCTCCAGCGGAGCGCGAATACCGGCGGAGACGGCGGCAATGGCAACGGCGGCGAGGTCAACGCCAACATCGCCTGGTATATGCGCGACAAAAACGCTTTTACGTACGACATCAAGACGGAAGCGGAGCTGGCCGGACTGGCGGCGCTGGTCAACGGCACCGTAACCGGCGCGGAGCGGTTCGACTTTGAAGGACGGACGATCCGTATCGCCAATCCGATTCATATTCAGTCGAGGCAATGGGTTCCGATCGGCAAAGCCGAGAATACGCCTTTCCAGGGAACGTTCGACGGCGGCAGCCATTTGATCGACGGGCTGATGCTGCAGCCGGACTACGGCTACTCCGGGCTGTTCGGGGTAATCGGCGAGAAGTCCAAGGCGAGCCATATCGTCATGGAGCCTCTCTCCGTGGCCGGCACCGGCTACACGGGCGTACTGGCCGGTTACAACAAGGGCCAAGTTTCGAACGTGACGATCAAGGTAGCGAAAGATATAACGATCAGCGGCGGCACGGTCGGCAGCCTGATCGGGAAAAACACGGGCACGTTCCAAAACGCGAGCGTTACGCTGGAAAGCGGCAGCAGGCTGGAAGCCGTCGGGGCCGACGCCATCGCGGGCGGCTTGATCGGAGACAATGCGCAGGCGCTCGATCCTAGCTTCTTCGTCTTCCGGTCGACGGGCGCGGCATTGAGCGGCTCGGCCGAGCATGCGACGATCGGCGGCTTGGTCGGCAAGCAGACGGGCACTGTCCGTTCGTTCAAGCGGGACATGGACTATACGATATCGACGTTCGGTCCGAACAGCGTGGCGGGCGGCTTGATCGGCCGGCACGTCTCGGGCAAGACCGAGGATGTGACGCTGACCTACGCCTCGGGCACGATCGCGGCGCAAGGCGCAGGCTCCATCGTCGGCGGTTTGACCGGACTGTCCGATGCGGGCAACGCTTTGAGCGACGTATCGGTTACCGCCACCCAGACGGGCCGTCAGCTGACAGGCAGCGGCACGCTCGGCGGCTTGATCGGCAGCAAGACGGGCGCGGGCGCGAACAGCTTCGATATCGAGCGGGCGAAGGTCGATAAACTGCTGATCGCTTCGCTGGAAGCGAGTCCCGAAGCCACGCTCGGAGGCATTGCGGGCAAGCTGTCGCGCACAGCCGTGCATCAAGCGACGTTTAATGCGCTCATTCAGGCGGCAGGCGGGCAAGTAACCGCCGGCGGAATCGTCGGCAGCGGGCATGATTCCATTCTCGATCAGGTGGATGCCGTCTCCAATATGACGTTCGCGGCCAAGTCGGGCGAAAGCTCGCTGGGCGGCATCGCCGGCATCATGTCGGCGACCGATATGGACCAGGCGTTCGATTTCGGAAGAAGAGCGCCGTTGTATCCGGGCATTTATGAAGCCAAGGTGCACGGTAATTCTCTGAATGCCCAAGGCAGCGATAATGGCGCGGACCTGAACGTAGGCGGTATCGTGGGCAAGCTGATACAAGCTTCCGTCTATTACGCCAAGACGAACGTCGATCTGGCTGTGCATGGCGGCAAGGTAGCGGCGGCAGGCGGCATCGCCGGCGCGAGCAGCGGCACCATCGTAAGCTCGGAGCCATTGCTAAGCATCAAGGCGGATTCCAGTGTCGTCTACGATATCGGCGGCGTCGTCGGACGCTCGACGGGCGGGCAAATCCACTTTACGTCCGCGGCCTCGCCGGACGGACAGAACATCGCGGTGGAACGGGCCGTAGCGAAGCAGGGAACGGTGCCTGCCGCGCATGTCGGCGGCTTGATCGGACGCGGCGACAATACGAAGGTGACGAACGCTTACGCGACGATGCCGGTGAAGGTAACCGACGACAATCCGGACACGACGATTTACGCGGGCGGATTTGCCGGATTGCTGGGCGACTCGGATATCGGCAGCAGCACGATGGAGCGGGTGTATGCGCTGGGCTCCGTCGAAGCGAAGGGCATTACCGGCTCGTATGCGGGCGGCTTTGCCGGCTCCGTCGACCGTTACGCCATTGTCGATGCCTATGCAGCCGGTCAGGTGTCGAATACCGGCTACGATACCGGCAGCGGCGGATTTGCCGGGGCAGTGGAACGGCGCGCGGTCATCCGGCATGCATACGCGATGCAGGACAGCTTGACCACGACGGGCGTCAATCACGCCACCCGCTCTTATACGGGCGGCTTCGCCGGCTACAATGACGGAACGCTGGACGGCGCTTTTGCCAAAACGGCGGCTCTGACGGTAAACGTAACCGGAGCGAACGTGTACAAAGGAGCGCTCGTCGGCTACAATTTCCGCGACGGCAAGGTGCTCTCATCCGCCTACACGGCGGAGCTGAGCCCGATCGGGCATAATCTGGGGACTTCGACCGGCAATGTCCAGGGTGATGCATCGGAATCGTATGGAGAGTTCCAAAGCTGGAATTTCGACCTGGACGCATCGTTTTTGAACAAGACGATCGCAACCGATTGGATCATCATGAACGGGAAGCAGCTCGCAAGCGTCGTCCGGCTGTATAACGCGGATACGGGGCTTGGTTATTACAACCTGTTCCATAGAACGGCGGCCGAGAAGCCGGCAATAGACAAAATCGTGCTGGGTGCGGATATCGATCTGGCGGGCAAAAAATGGACGCCGTTTGGCGATTTCCGCGGGCAATTCGACGGACAAGGCTACAAGCTTAAAGGCTTTAAGCATTCGGCCGCTTCGGCGGACTTACAAGGTTTTATCGCGGAAAACCACGGCCTCGTTTCACGGATTGCCTTTGAAGACGCGTTTGTATCGGCCGGATCGCGGGCGGGAATCGTTGCCGGCATCAACCATACAGGAGCCGCCATCCGCGACGTCGTAGTGGGCGGCCGGGTAGAAGGCCGTGAATACGTCGGCGGTGCGGTCGGAATCAATAACGGCCAGATTAGCGGCTCGACGGTGAAAGCGGCGGTAACCGCAACGGGGAACTATGCAGGCGGTATCGCAGGCTGGAACGAGGGCGAGCTGAATCAAGTCGAAGTGCAAGGCAGCGTCAAAGGCGCCGAGAACGTAGGCGGCGCGGCAGGCGAGAACAAGAACAAGGTGATCGCTACCAAGGTCAAAGATCTCCGTGTCGACGGAGTGTCAGGCGTCGGCGGTCTGGCCGGATTCAACAACGGATCGATCGAAAGCTCATCCGCGAAAGCGGCTGTTACGGCAACAGGAAGCTATGCAGGCGGTATCGCCGGCATTCATGAGGGTTTGATTAAGCTTTCGCATGCTGCGGGCAAAGTTACGGTCGACACGACGGAGCGATCGGCATCTGCCGGAGGTATCGCAGGCGTTCTTAAGCAAGGGGGCAGCGTGGAGCAGTCGTTCTCCTATGCGGACGTCCATGCGAAGGGCGACGAAGCGTCCGCCGGAGGAATTGCAGGCGTAAGCGACGGCTCCATCAGCAACGCGTATGCATCCGGAAAGGTGTACGCTCAAGGCCAAACGGCGGCCAAGGCAGGGGGCATCGTCGGCTATGCGGCGAGTGGAACGATTAGCGGCTCGTTAAGCTACGGAGAAGTCATTGCCGGCGTCAACGAGCTGATTCATCGCAACAAAACATTTTATGGCGGTATCGCCGGACAAAAGGCGGCCGAGGCAAGCATCGTCAACAGCTTCTTCCACAAGCAAGCGCTGAAAAACGATGCGGCTTATTACGGCGCAGACGGCAAGCGGGTAAGCGGAGCCGTTTCCGGCGCTGCGGGCTTGACGGCTCGGCAGCTCGCGCAAGGCCAACTGCCTCAAGGATTGGACGGCGCCGTATGGGAAGCGGCTGAAGGATATTATCCGGCCCTCAAGCCGTTCAACGGCTCGAATGCTTCCAAGCTGAGTACGGCGGCGGTAATCTTGAATGAAAGCGACCTGATGAGCCGAATCGGCAGCAGCTTCACGCTGACCTCCGATACGGCGATCAATTGGCAAGCGGACGGTGCGGTGCAGTTGATTCGGGACAACGCGGGAGTGCTGACCGGAAGCCTGAAAACGACGGGGCGTGCCGCAATAGCGCTCCAGGCGGGCGACGAAAGCCGCAGCATCGAGCTTAACGCTCCGTCCTTCAAGTACGCGGAGACGGTGCCGATCCCTAAAGCGGCTTCGGCCGGCTCGACGTTCACAGACAAGGTGGTGGTGACGCTGACCGTCGACGAACCTGCCGCCAACATCTACTATACGTTGAACGGCACTCAGCCGAGCTCGAGCTCGCAGCTCTACACGGGGCCGATTACCGTATATTCTACTACGACGATCAAGGCGATCGCGATCGCGGAGGACATGGAGAGCAGTCCGGTGATGACCGGGGTTTGGACAAAGCTGACCGTCTCGATGGGTGGCGGAGGAGGTTTCTATGTAGCGCCTCCGGCCATTGAGGCCGCGATAGGCACCGGCAAAATTGCCGTCGGAGGCTCCGAGCCTGTCAAGGTAGCCAGAAACAGCATTTTGCAGTTGAAGGCTCCGGCCGGTCAAGTGATTTACTACACGACCGACGGCAGTACGCCGACCAAGGAAAGCAAGGTGTACAAGGAAGGTTCCATCGTCATTACGGGTGAAATGACGATCAAGGCGATTACCGACAAAGACGATCGCGTCATCACGATCAAGTACGAAGTGGAAAACGCCAAGTTCGAGCTCAAGAAGGACGCTGGAGAAGTGAAATATATAGCGGGGTATGGAAATAAGGAATTCAGGCCGGACATGGCGATCACCCGCTATGAGCTGCTCGATGCGCTCGCTCCCCTGCTCGATAAGGAAGAGGTCAGCGTTGACAACCTGCTGGCGGAAGTGAAGGAAGAAGCGAAAGCCGAGGTTGCCTTCTTCACCTCGGCCGGCATTATCGAAGGCTACCCGGACGGAACGTTCGGCGGAGAGCGCGGGCTGACGCGCGCCGAGTTCGTCGTGATGATGTCCCGTGTGCTTCAGCTGGATGTGGCCGCGAGAGGGAATACGGTATTGACGGACGTGGTCGGACATTGGGCCGAGTGGTATGTCAATGCATTTACGAAGGCGGGTTATGTGGACGGGTTCCCTGACGGAACGTTTCAGCCGGATAGCGAGATTTCGCGGGCACAGGCCGTAGTGGTCATCAACCGGATTATCGGCACGAAGAAGCAGAACGTGCCGGCCGCATTCAGCGACCTTACGCCGGATCATTGGGCCTTCCAAGATATTATGGCGGCTAGCAAGTAACCGACAAGGGATCGAGAAAGGCGGCGGAACGGAACGATGAAACGAAAAATCGCGGCTTTATGCATCCTGATTTGTTTATTGTCCGGCGCGGCCGTGTGGCTGAATGTCGAGGCGGACATACCCGTCTCGTATAACGCCGAGGATATTTTCGGACAAAGCGAGCAGGCCGTCTTCTACATCCGGATTCTTCGGGAGGACGAATCGTTGAAAGCGACGGGAACCGGAGTGATCCTGTCGCCGGAAGGGTTGGCCGCGACCGCCTATCACGTGGTGAAAGGGGCGGAGCGTATCGAGGGTACGCTCCGCGACGGCCGCGTCGTTAGTCCGATCGAGGTGCTCGGCTATGACGAGCAGACGGATGCGGCGATTCTTCGGCTGCCGGCTCCGGAGAGCGGGAAGAAGGCTGCGTACGATTATTTGCCGGTTCGGGACACAGCCGTCCGGTACGGCGAGAAAGTGTTTGCGATCGGTTACCCGATGGCGAATACCCCTATTATTACCGAGGGCATCGTCAACAGTCCCAACGCCGAAGTAAACGGACGCAACCGGATTCTGACCTCGGCCCAGATTGCCAGCGGCATGTCGGGAGGCCCCGTCCTCGACCGGCTTGGCCGTGTGGCCGGAGTCGTCTCCGGCTCGCTGCGGACGATGAACAACATTCACCTCGTGATCGGCATGGACGATGTGCGCGCCTTGCTTGCGGCTCGGGCGATATCACTTGAAGCGGCATGACATGAATGCGAAGAAGACGGTACCTATGCGGAAGCATCCGCTGAAGGTGCCGTCTTTTTTACGCCACAATTAATAAGTTTCGGGTTCCCGCAAAGTAGCTGGATAAGCATCGGAGCAAAAGCCCCGGTTAGTGGGGCGAGGTTGTTGAGAAAGCAGGCAAAAAGAGGAAGCGATGAAGCAAGGAGTCGGGGAATACACTCCACTTCCGTTAAATCGAGTTATTTTTATGAGCTGCAGCGGTAATAACTCGATTTTAAAGTCAGACGCTTCGCTTTACGTACATTTCCCCAACTCCTTTTAGACGGTTCTTTCACTTTTGACTTTCTCAATAACCTGGCCCGCTTTGTGGGGTTACTTTCGTACAGGAGCCGTTAAATTACGCTAGGCGCTCCGTCTGCAGGCGGATTGAATCGAGTCGGCCGTTAGACTATAATTACCGGGTAGAGAAAAGGAGGAGAAAACCATGAATACGTCTGGCGCGGCAGCCGCACCGGCAGCTCTCGATCTGGGAGATGTCAAAAGGCTGCCGATTATGATTTCGCTTATTATCGGAGCGTTTTTCTCGATACTTAATGAAACGCTGTTGAATATCGCGTTTCCCGAATTGATGATCGAGCTGCAGGTAACGGCTCCGACGCTCCAGTGGCTGGCGACCGGCTATATGCTCGTTGTCGGCGTGCTCGTTCCGGCGTCCGCTCTGCTGGTGCAGTGGTTTACGACGCGGCAAATGTTTTTGGGCGCGATGACGTTGTTCGCCGTCGGAACGCTCGTGTGCGGAGTCGCGCCGCAATTTTCCGTTCTGCTGATCGGCCGTTTGCTGCAGGCGGCGGGAACCGGATTGATGCTGCCGGTTCTCATGAACACGATTCTCGTGCTGTACCCACCGGAAAAACGGGGAGCGGCAATGGGAACGATAGGGCTTGTCATTATGTTCGCTCCGGCTATCGGCCCGACGATATCCGGTCTCATTCTCGAATCGTTGCATTGGCGGTGGCTGTTTTTCATGGTGCTGCCGTTTGCGATTTTCTCCATCGTGTTCGCGTTCCTTTATTTGAAGAACGTATCGAAGCCGACAAAACCGAAAGTGGATGTCGTGTCCATTATTTTGTCCACGATCGGATTCGGCGGTATCGTGTACGGCTTCAGCAGCTCGGGCGAAGGGCATGGCGGCTGGACAAGCCCTCAAGTGTACGGCACGGTCATCATCGGGACCATCTCGCTCTTGCTGTTCGTGCTCCGGCAGCTCAGGGTGAAAGAGCCTCTGATGGATCTGCGGGCGTTCCGTTATCCCATGTTCACTCTGACTACGCTGCTGCTTATCATTATGATGATGACGCTGTTCTCGACGATGTCGCTGCTGCCGTTTCTGTTCCAGGGCGCTCTCGGCCTGACCGTCTTTGCATCGGGCTTGCTGATGCTGCCGGGCAGCCTTCTGAACGGGCTCATTTCGCCGCTGATGGGCAAGCTGTTCGACAAGTTCGGTCCGCGGGCTCTCGTCATCCCGGGAACGGTGTTCCTGGTAGTCGTTATGTGGTTTTTTACGCGGGTATCGGTGGACACGTCGAAGATTACGTTTCTGGTGCTGCATATCTGCATGATGGTCGCCATCTCGATGATCATGATGCCGACACAGACGAACGGCTTGAACCAGCTGCCGCAGCGTTATTATCCGCACGGCACGGCGATTTTGAACACATTGCAGCAAGTCGCCGGGGCGATCGGTGTCGCCTTCTTTATCGGCATCATGTCTGCGGGACAACGCGGCTTTCTGGAAGGCTCCTCCGATCCGACCTTGCCGGCGCAGCAGGCCCAAGCCATGGTGGCGGGCGTGCATAACGCCTTCATGATCGGGTTCGGTTTTGCCGTTGTAGCCGTAATATTGGCATTGTTCTTGAAACGCACCAAAGCACCGACGGAGTAAGAGGTGCTCCCGGGGAGTCCGGAGGTTTTTCCGGGTCTGCCAAGGGGCACTTCATTCCCGGGCGAGGCTCCGTCTCCTGACTAAATCGGTCAGAGATACGGGGCCTCTTTTTTTTATAAGACCGCATAATCCGCATACAATTTGGAGGCCTTTTGGTGAACGTGGGCAACACGTTGCGCCTGTATAGCGGCACTGAATTCCGTTATTGTCCCGAATTTCGCTGCACTACGGAATATAGCGGCACTGAATTCCGTTATTGTCCCGAATTTCGCTACACTACTGAAAATAACGGCACTGAATTCCGTTATTGTCCCGAATTTCGCTACATTACTGAAAATAACGGCACTGGCTTCCGTTATCTTGTGCTTTCGGGGCGAATATGACCGATGAACCGCGTTATAGAGGAATGGTTTTCCGTTATTTTGCAGTCGACACTCCTATTCGGGGCAATAGCATACGCCAGTTCCGCTATGTTATGGATCGCGTTCTCGCGAAGGCCGGCTAAGGCGGCAAGCCTTCACCGATCATGCGATGCATACACTTCTGTATGAATTATGCTGTGGTAGTTTTTTCGTTCGCCCCATACCATGCTCGTACGGTGCTGGCAGACCTCGGATAGCCGTCGGCGGCGGCATTGGCATCGCATTTGGCACGATTCAGACATCAGTGAACCGGATTTCGTCCTACTGAACTTACGTTCAGCAGTAGTGAAGTCCGGTTCATTCATTTTGCCCGCAGCCCAGATGTCATTAGAGCGGCAAGCCGATAACCGGATTGTACAAAAAAACAGGTAAGCGTATACATAGATACGCCCACGGCTTTGATCTATACTTTAAAGCAGGAAGGATTCGCTTAAAAGGAGTGGTGAGTCGTGAAATTCGGAGTTTGCGCAAAAATCGAGCAGGCGCCCGTCGTCCGCGCGGCGGGTTATGATTTTATCGAATGTACGGTAGTTTCCTTGCAGCCGGAGGAGAGCGATGCGGCGGTGCGCGACATCTTGTCCCGGTTTCTCGAAAGCCCGGTTCCGGCGGAGGCCTTCAACGTTCTGCTGCCAGGCGATCTGAAGGTCGTGGGCGAGAACGTCGATGAAGACCGCGTCCGCCGGTATTTGTCCAAAGCGCTGGAGCGGGTCAAGACGGTCGGCGGGGAAATCGTCGTATTCGGCAGCGGGAAAGCCAGAATGGTGCCGGAAGGATTTCCCCGGGCCAAAGCGGAAGAGCAGATCGCCCGATTCCTCGAATGGATCGCCGATATTGCGGATCCGTTGCATATTACGGTGGCGATCGAACCGCTGAATACGACGGAATGCAACATTATCACCAGCGTTCCCGAAGCGGTACGCTTCGCCAAGGAAGCGAACCGCAAATCGATACGCGTGCTGGCGGATTTTTACCATATGCAGAAAGAGAACGAGCCGTTGGAGCATATGGTCGCGCATCGGGAGCTTCTGCACCATGTCCACGTATCGGACAATCGCGCCGCCCCCGGAAAGGGAGATTACCCTTACGACGCTTTCGTCGACTGTATCCGGCGGGCGGACTATGACGGCCGCATTTCCCTCGAGTGTGCGTGGAGCAGCTTTCAGGAGGACATTTTGTCGGCAAAAGCGTTTTTGGACCGGAAGTTTTAACGTTTCGCGTTCGGCGGCGAATGCCATCTGGATATTGTTCGCTGAATCGTCCTTGGAAAATGAGAGCAAACATCCAAAAGGTGCGGGGGCAACTCGATTTTAACGGAAGTGGAGCGCATTCCCCCGCACCTTGTCTTCCCAGCCACCTCTCTTTGCAGACTTTATCGAATTCATTAGGAAGTCGGCACTTTTCGAAGTACCGATCGTATGTTATAATTAGATTAGTCGACTAAACTGTTAAGGTTGTGAATAGAATCGGATGGACAATCGGAATGAGGAGCTAATCGCCTGCGTCAAAGAAATGAACGAGGCCAACTACGAGATCAACACGCTGCTGCTGCAGGAATACCGGTCCCTTCTCGACGACGAGATCACGACCAAGCAAGCGATCATTCTGGAATGGGTTCACAAGCGCGGCAAGCTGACGGTCAGCGAAATCGCCGAGTTGATGCAGGTATCCTCGAGCGCGGTCAGCCAAATTATCGGCAAGCTGGAGAAGGGCGGCTACGTGAAGCGGGAAATCAATTTGCAGAACCGGCGGGAAATATTCGTGCTCTCGGGCGAACGCGGGGATGCCTATTTTGCCAAGCACGAGCAGGTGGAGCGGAGCATCGTCGAACGGTTTTACACGAAGCTCGACTTCGAAGAGGCGGTACTGCTGAAGAACATCATGTTGAAGCTGAAAGGAATCGTCGAGAAGGAGCTGGGCGTCAGGTAAGCGGTCTTAGAAGGGCGCGATCCGGCTTACTTTTTCGTCAAATAGGTTAGAAAACTTAACTATTAATTACGCTAAATATAAGGAGCCGATGTTATGAAAGCGAAACGGCGGCAATTGCAGGAGCTGTTCGAAGCTTTGGCGGACAAAGGACATATGAATGGCGCGGTACTGGCCGCACAGGGCGGCGAAATCTTGTATAAGTCGGCTTTCGGAGTCGCCGACTTGGCCGACGGGAGGAAGCTGACGACGGGATCGGTGTTCGAGCTGGCTTCATTGTCCAAGCCGTTCACGGCTATGGGCATCGTTTTGTTGAACGAGCAAGGCAAGCTGAGCTATGAGGACGGCGTGGAGCGTTGGATTCCGGATTTCCCTTACCCGGGCGTTACGATCAGGCATCTGCTGTGCCACACGTCCGGCTTGCCCGATTATATGGGACTGCTGTTCGAGCATGGGGACCGGTCGAAGATCGCCGACAATGGGGACGTTTTGCGGATGCTGACCGAGCATCGCCCCCCGGCCTACTTTGTGCCGAACGAGAGCTGGGCATATAGCAATACGGGCTATGTGCTGCTCGCCATCATCGCGGAAAGAGTGGCGGGGCAGCCTTTCCACGACTATTTGAGGGACAGTTTGTTCCGCCCGCTCGGCATGGACAGCACCCGCATACACAACAGAAGGCACCGCCCTGCGCATATTGCCGATTATGCCTATGGGTATGTCTACGATCCCCATACCGGCCGCCACGAGCTGCCGGATCGGATGCCGGAAACGGATTATGTCGTATTTCTCGACGGAATCCAGGGAGACGGGACGGTAAATTCGAATTTGGATGACCTATTCACATTCGACCGCGCTTTGCATGAGGGAAGCTTCGTCGGCAAGCAGGCGCTGGAGCAAGTCTTTACGCCAGTACGATTGAACAACGGAGACACTTTCCATTACGGCTTCGGCTGGATCCTGGAGCAGACGAACGACAGAGGAAGAGTCGTCAGTCATAATGGAGGCTGGCCCGGTTATGCGACTTCCATGAAAAGGTATATCGACCGGGACATGACGCTCATCTACTTTGGAAATATGGAGCAGCAGATCGAATACGAGCAAGCGGTCTTGGAAGCGGCGGAGCATATATTGTTCGGCGAGCCGTTCGAGATTCCCGAGCGTGCTCCGGACAAGAAGGCGGCGAATATCGATACGGCGGTATACGGGCAATACGCCGGAAATTACCGGTTCGATTCCGCAGCCGAAATGACCGCTTCCATAACGATAGAGAGCGGAGACAGGCTTTATTTGCAAATAACCGGGCAAGTTCGGTTTGAGCTGTATCCTTACTCGGCAACGCGTTTCTTTGTCCGCAATCTTCCGGTCGAAATCGAGTTCGTCGCCGAAGCGGGCTCGCAAGCGGAAAAGCTCGTCATCTACCAAGACGGGCAAACGGATTCAGCGCTTCGAATCGATTAACCGCTGACGAAAGTCCGGATGAAACTTCCGTTTCAACCAAGCTTTCCGATTCCCGCATATCGGGGTGCTGTGCTAAGATGATGGGACCATGCACGGAACGTTCGCGCCGCCGCTCCCGAGTATACGACCCGCGAGTGATGCCTTCGGACGGCTGCGCACGGGATAAGGGGGAATACGGAAATGGATTTGGTTCAAGTTCGGCAGCATATCCCGGCCATGCGGCATGCAACCGACGTTCGTCCGATTCATCGGGGGTTTTCGGCCGACGGCAAGTATTTTCTATACGAAAGCGGCGGCGATCGGCCGGCCTACGTGCTGCGAACTGCCGCTTTGCGGCATATGGAGCGAAAGCGAGGCGAATTCGATATTATTCGCCGCGTCTATGAGACCGGGGTGCTGACCTCCGAGCCGATTTTGTTCGGAACGATCGAACCGATGGACATTTGCTATATGATTCTACGCTATGTGGAAGGCGAGGATGCAGCGGACGTGCTGCCCGCCTTGACGTCGGATGAGCAGTACCTCATCGGCGAGCAAGCCGGTCGCGAGCTGCGGCTTATGCACGAGATCGAGGCGCCTGCCGATCTGCCTCCTTGGCATATTCATCGAGCGGCCAAGCATAACCGGCAATATGCCGACTATCGCGGCTGCGGCGTCAAGCTTTCCGAGGAGGCTGCGATCATAGCGTTCATCGACGAACATTCGGCGCTGATGACCGACCGCCCGAACCGGTTCCAGCACGACGATTTCCATCCGAGCAACCTGCTCGTCCACAATCGCCGCTACGCGGGAGCTATCGATTATAACCGCTACGATTGGGGCGATCCTTACCACGATTTTTTGAAGGTGGCGTATTTCGGCAGGGAAGCGAGCGTTCCTTTCTCCATCGGACAAATTTACGGCTACTTCGACGGACAAGTTCCCGATTCGTTCTGGAAGCTATACGCGCTGTATACGGCGTTGATCGTGTTCCCTTCGGTTACATGGACGCTTCAGGTCGTACCGGAGCAGCTCGATTCGATGCTGGAACGCATCGGGGTCGTACTGGAGGACCATCGCGGCTTCCGAAGCGTTGTTCCCGTCTGGTACAGGCCATGACGGTCCATACATGCATTAGCGCAGAGGGCTGCCTTTCGGCAGTCCTCTGCGCTTTTTTGGATAATACGGCCGGCCATTAATCCTCAATTTCGCGGGTGCGGACCTTGGGCTGGAATAGGCTCCAAAACGTCTTTTTCTGCGCCGGATGCCGCTCGGAGCGTGGAGGAAGAATGGGCTTCGGCGCATCGAAGCGGTGCCCGAGCGCAAGCGAGGTAACCGCAACGCTTGTCCATTCCGGCTTGGGGTTATCGGCTCCGGATTTCGGCAAAAGCGACAGTTCGGGCATTTCCGTCGTGGCCGCTGCCTCCCTGCGGGCGGCAGACTGTTCGGACAACCTGTCTTCCAACGCATCCAAACGTTCGGCAAGCTTGCGGTTCTCCCGGTGAAGCTCGAGTATGAGCTCGTGCAGCATTTTCATCGAGAGCTTCGGTTTCTTTGGCGCTTCCTGGACTTCCTGGGCGAGATGGGAAGGCAGCGGCGGCAGCGGACGGTCGGCGGCGATTTCCAATTGGTGTTCCACGATACGGCCTCCTTTATGGAATAGCTAGATGAATGGGGTTGTACGTTCCATCCTACAAGAACTCAGGTAAAGATGCTGTCGAAGAGCGCTGTCAAAACGAATGAGCTTATCGCAAAAAAAAGTACCTTGCATTTTTAAGTACTTTACCCTATTATGGTTATGTACCTAAAATAGTTAAGTACTTTCAAGGCGGGGATGCATCGATTGAATGCGGAGATGTTAAAAGGGACCGTTGACCTTCTGATCCTCTCGGTCATTAAGGAAAACGATAATTACGGGTACGAAATTTCGAAGGCGATCAAGGAGAGGACAGCGGGATCGTTCGAGCTGCAGGAAGCGACGTTGTACTTATCGTTGAAGCGTCTGGAGAAGCAGCGCGCAGTCGCTTCCTACTGGGGGGATCAGACCCACGGAGGAAGGCGGAAATATTATTCGATCACGGACGAGGGAAGAACGCTGTTGGAGAGGTACATACAAGATTGGCGGCAAACGTACGAAATCGTCAACCGATTTATTTAAGGGGACTGAGCCAAGATGAAATGGTGGAATAAAGCCTTCAGCTTAAACGATATCAAGTATTACTGGCTGCTCGTTCTGTCCATCGTCCTGTGCGGCGCGTTCGTTTACTGGGATCGTATGGACAGCCCGGACAAAACGCTCTGGTTGTCCGTCGGTTACGGTGCATCGTTCGGATTGGCGGTATTATGGAGCGGCGCCAATTACGTCGGCCATATTCGAATCAATGCGATGTACCGGAAACATAATGACATCCAGGCCTATGTCGAACAGCTGGCGATGAACGATGAGGACAAGATGGAGCTGCGCAATTATTTGGAAGACTATACGCAGGATTTGATGAGCCAAGGGAAAACGAAGGAGCAAGCGACTGCGGAGGCTATCTCGCAATTCAAAGTAAAGGAGCTGCTCTCTTTATCGAAGCATACCTCCCTGTTCGATTTGCATGCCCATCATTATTTATTGGGCTGGGCCGCGGTCGCTTTTGTTCTGCTGCTCTTGCTCGAGCTGCTGGACGGGCTCCTGTTCTCCCATTCGCTGCTCACGATGATTGTAGAGTCGATACTGGCCGCTTACGGCGCTGCGTTCATTATGCTGTTCTTCATCTATAAAGTGTTGGATGTATGGGTTTATCGGAAATTGAATAGCCATTTGTCTTAAAAATTCGGATATCGAGCGGAGTGTTGCAGATGGAAAAATGGATTACAGACATGATGAACGAGTTCGGCTATATGGGCGTCTTCCTCTTAATTGCACTTGAGAATTTGTTCCCGCCGATTCCATCGGAAGTCATTTTGACGTTCGGAGGCTTTATGACCACCTATTCCGATCTGAGCATTGCGGGCGTAGTTATAGCTTCGACAATCGGATCCATAGTCGGGGCGGTCGTCTTATATGGGATCGGGTATTGGATAGATGTTAAGAGAATGGAACGATTCATAGGCAAGTGGGGCCGGATTTTGCGTCTGACCGAGGCCGACGTGCGTAAAGCTTACAATTGGTTTGCCAAGTATGGGGTTTGGACCGTATTTCTTTGCAGGCTCGTACCGCTGCTCCGCAGCCTGATCTCCATTCCGGCAGGCAGCACCCGCATGAACTTCGGATTATTCATGCTTTTGACGACTGCGGGATCCCTGATCTGGAATATCATTCTCATCAGCATCGGCGCGGCGGTAGGCTCTTCCTGGGAAACGATCGTGGCCTACATGGATGTATACTCCAACATTGTATATGTCTTTATTGCCCTTGTCGCACTGGCTGTATTGTTTGTCCTGTTTCGGAAAAAGAAAGCGACGTACAACCGGTAAAACACCGGGTCCGGCATGAGAAAGAGGCCGCCGGGGCATTCGGCGGCCTTCTCTCATACGCGTCAGCGGGCCAGCTCGGCCAGCCGTTCCTCCAGTCGATCGAGCGTCGATTTGGCTCCTTCGATCGCTCCGTACTCGTTGGCCGCTCGCTCCAGCTCTTCCGCCGATTTGAACAGCGTCCGCATCTTAAGCTCGGTTTGACCGTCCTTCTCCTCGAACGTCACGGTCACATGGAAGTGCTCGTCGTCTCCGTCCCCGCCGTGGGAATAGACGAGACGCTCGGGACGGACGACCTCGCGATAGGTGATTTTATTATCGTAATCGGTGCCGTCCGGACCGTGCATGATGTAATGCCATACGCCGCCCGGCCTTACGTCTATCTCCAGGACGGTAACCGTAAATCCTCTCGGTCCCCACCAATGGGGCAAATGCTCGGGATCCGTCCACGCTTTGTACACAAGCTCGCGCGGCGTGGCGAAAGCACGGGTAACGAGGAGCTCCCGGTCTTTGATGGACGTTGTAGTGTTGGATGCTTTCGATTCAAACATGGTTAGATCCCTCCATTTGTTCTCGTCGGTTATTGGTCAAAGTATACAATTTACAGAATATTCCTGTCAAGGAATATTGGAAACATTGAAATCAAGGCCGACCTATGTTAAGCTTTTACATATTCATTTCGGAATGGAGGGTTACGTGTGGTAGATTATGCCCGATTGAGAAAGCAATGCAACTAATTGCAGCTTGCTGTTCGGCTCTGCCTGTGCGGAGCAATCGGGATAGGTCTGTCTATGCACGTATACTCCTGCTTGTGTCAGGTGAGTGAGAGGGCGTTCTCCGTCGACATTCGGGGAGAGCCGTCTTCCTTTGCGCACGGGCGGACCATTCGTTCGTGCATTCCTTTTTCGATTGCGATCACACAGGCGGCCATCCGTCTGTGTTTTTTCAATTTAATAAAAAGGAGTGTTGTTCCTTATGACTACGCCGCATTCAAACGAACGTCAACAACTTATAGATGAAATGGTATCCGCCGCCGGTCAAAACGGTTTGAACGTAAACCCCGGACAAGTGGAATTAAACGAATCGGGGATGGATTTTGTCGTTGCCTTCGCAACGGACGACGCCGGCAAAGCATGGGTGCTGCGCAAGCCGAGGCGCTCAGACGTATGGGAGAGAGCGGAGAACGAACGCAAGGTGCTGTCTCTCGTTCGGGAGAAGCTCTCGGTTCACGTGCCGGACTGGCGTATTTTTACTCCCGAGCTTATCGCCTATCCCTTGCTGAGCGGGCGGCCGATTGCGACGGTAGATCCGGCGGGAGGCGGATACGCGTGGCAGTACGAGCAGCAATCGCTGCCGGAGCTGTTCTTCGATTCGCTCGCCGAGACGCTCGCGTCGCTGCATAACGTCGATCCCGGAGCGGCCTCCGAGGCGGGACTTCGCGTGAAAAGTCCGAAGGAGGCCCGCGAGGCATTTTCCGCCAATATCGAAGAGATCAAGGGCAGCTTTGCGATTCCCGACAAGCTGCATGAGCGTTGGCAGGTTTGGCTGTCCACAGACTCGTACTGGCCCGGTCATTCGACGCTGAATCATGGCGATTTGCACCCGCCTCACATTCTCGTGGACGAGACAAGGCGGGTGACGGGGCTGATCGATTGGACGGAAGCGGAGTGCGCCGATCCGGGCAAAGATTTTGTCATTTTCTTCGCTCTATTCGGCGAGGAAGGTCTCCGGGATTTGCTCCGTCGCTACGAGAAGTTCGGGGGCAAAGTATGGCCCCGCATGCAGGAGCATATCGCCGAGCAGTGGGCCGCTTATCCGGCGCTGGTCGCCAAGTTTGCCCTGATTACCGGGAAAGAGGCGGATATGGAGATGGCCAGAGGCATGCTAGCGAGCTGGAGTGCAGGTTGACTTGCGACTGTTGAATCGCATGGAGAACGATTAGTTCTACCGATCAAGTTGGCTTTGGTAAAGTCGGCGTAACGGTTATAAATGGAAAACTTGCATTTATTTTCGGGGGACAGCCCGGTTCTGGTCCGATAGATGGAAAACATGCCGTTATTTTTGCCGCATAGGTGCTTTTCCCGGTATAGCGATGAAATAACTGCTAGTTTTCCAGTTAAAAGCACTCTCCGGCCGATAGTGCCGCGATTACCTGCATGTTTTCAGGTTGTTGAAAAAGTCAAAAAGAGAGAATTGTCATACAAAAAGAGGTGGGGGAAATGTGCGGAAAGCGAAGCGGTTGACTTTAAAATCGTGTTGTAACCGCTAAAATCATATAAACAACACGATTTTAACGGATGTGGAGCGCATTCCCCCACCTCTTGTCTCCGGCGCTTCCTCTCTGTGCAGACTTTTTCAACAGTTTCATGTTTTCCATCTATTCGCTGGAGAGCGAAGAGTGGATAGCGCTGCCGACTCCCTTAGCTCCATCTAATAGGCTGGAAATTGAAGTCGGGTCGGGGCCTCGGCCTCCTGTGCAGCTTCTTGTGAGGGCGGGAAAAACCGCTTAGAGCATTTCTACGGAATCGGAAAGCGATACTTCTCCACCCTGAATAACATTGGCATAAACGCCCAAGCACAGCCCGTAAGTATCGGATAAATGCTTCAGCAAACGCGGCTCGCGTCTCAGCTCGGCCTGGGCAAAAGTGGTCATGCCGCATCGTTCGGTCGTCTCGACGATCTCCAGCGTTACTCGGTCGCCGATGCGCAGCCGCCGGCCAACCCAACCGTGCTCCGACGGCTCGCTGCCGGCTACGTCGAGCAGCAGGTTGGGGCGGAACCGGCGCTCGTCGATCTGCATGCCGGGCAAGGCTAGGCGAAGTGCGGCGAGAGCCGCGCTCGTAACGATATGGACCGGCCCGGCATCGAAATGAGAGATGTCGGCCTCGCGCGTCAGTGCTACGGGCTGCCCAAGCACCTCCGACATCGCCGCATCCGTGTCGGAATCCGGCCCGGCGCGTTCCGTTCCATCGGGGAAAACGACCGTAAGCACGTCGTCCCGGTAATACGACCGAAATTCGAACAGACCGTCGATTTTCTGGAACCGGCGAGTCGTCTTGCCGCTGCCGAATTTGCCCTTCGCGTCATATACCGCATACAACCGATCGCCCTCAGCGCCGCGCGTGTCGAACTTGAGATGCCGGCAGGACTCCCCCAGCAACGATTTGACCGGGTAACGCCATAAGGCGCCCACCGTGCCGAAATGACTCATTTTATCATCTCCCGCATTTTTTCTTGTTTCAGTATAAACGGAAAATCCGATTATCGATACGGAAATTCCCGACATGCATATCGCATAGCTGACGTTGGCAAGAAACGACATCTCGAAATGGCGGAACTTTACACAAATTCCATACGTCTACTTAGTAGTAAAATTGGCGGTATTGGGGGTTGGGGAGAATGTCCGGGACTGTAGCGCGGGTCATGGCATGTCTGTTGGTTCTTGCAGTGTTGACCGCCTGCAATAACTATACGTTGCAGGAAGCCAAGAAAAATGGCGATCTTATAGAAGGAACGCCGGATGGGCCTCTCAACATGGAAAAAATAACGCAATTCATAAAGGACGCAGATCAATCCAAGGACAGCAAGCTGAGAATAACAAGCTACACCAAAGAAGGAGACGCTATCATTAGCGATCTGCATTTTGACGGGAAGAGCATTCATTACAGCTACGATGATTCCAGGGATAAGTTTGGAGGCAAAACAAAGGGGAAATCGGAAACGACTTGCGTGAAGATGGACAAAAGGGATGCCGCCCGCGGCAATGCGAAAGGGACCCAATACGTCCTGACGGGCTGCATGGAAGCAATCGGCATGCCAAATGAAGCGGATCGACAAGAAGTCGTTGTCCTATTCGTTTACGACTAGCGAAGGCTTGGCGTCCGTTCGTCGGCGCGAGCGGCTCCCGGGGCGATTGAGTCGTCTTATTACGGTATCGAACCGCACGCGGCTCTTTTCTTCGGATAAGTCGGCGGATCATGCGACCCGAGTTGGAGCATTGGCGAAAACGACTATAGATGTACTTTACTATAAATTGAAGAATCGGCTTGTGGTACACTTATACGAAACAAGCTCCTGCGCAAAGGGGGAAATTCGCGTGAAATCATTCAAGCCGGAGATGAGTATCGAGTCGGCGAAGCAATATTTGCAAGAAATAGAAACGGGCGACATTTCCGATATAACTCCGATCGAGATGGGGGAGCTCAGCAGAGTTTTCAGTTACCGCAAAGGCGACCAAGAGCTCGTTATCCATTTCAAGAGCAGCAGGGATAGTCTGGATAAAGCGAAATGGATCTACGATCGTTACGCCCGAGAACTGCCTGTTCCGAGGGTCGCAGAGGTTGGCACGCGCGGTCAGTTGCATTATTCCATTACGGAGAAAGTGCAGGGCAAGCCGATTATCACCTTGCCTAAAGAGGAGATCGGTCGATTGATTCCCGAATTGATCGAACGGTTTGGCGCCATGAATCGGATAGGCGTCGACAATTCCGCGGGGTATGGGTGGATATCGCCATCGGGAGAAGCCTCCTTTGCGAGTTGGACGGAATTTCTCGCTTCTACCTTTAAGGAAGAGCAGGAAGGATTTTACGAAGGCTGGACGTCGCTTTTCGAAAATGGATTTCTGGAGCGGGATTTGTTCGAGGAGATGTACGGGATCATGATCGATCTTGCCCAATATGCGCCGCGGGAGCGGTATTTGGTACACGGCGATTTCCACCTCGGCAACATGCTGTCCGACGGTCAAGGGATAACGGGCATCGTAGATTGGGAAATGGCAATGTATGGGGATTTTATGTTCGATGCGGCGGTGCTGCACTTATGGGTTCCCCAACTGCAATTTCCGCAGCGCCTCCGCGAAGCCTGGGAGGAGAAGGGGCAGCCGATTCCGCACTTTGACAAGCGGCTACTGTGCTACCAGCTGTTAAAGGGTGTCGACGGGTTGAGATTTTACGCGAAGAAGGGAGACAAGCCCGGTTACGATTTTATAAAAGCCCGGTTGCACTCTTTGGCCGAGGGAAGATAAGGATGACCGCCGGTATTCGGGGAAATCATTTCGACGAGTGCTTTATCGGTTGAAAAATCAGCAGCAGCGTAATTCGCGCGCACGAATCCCCGTGAATGGGGAGGAATAGCGGAACGAGCTTCCGCTATTTACCCGAAACCGGAGGATTTCCGTATAATAAAGGAACAGGGTTCCGTTAATTTGGAATTCAGGCCCTTTTCCATGCCGAAAAAGTCGAATTAGCGGATTCCCGTTCCGCTATGTTTCGGAGCGTTTCCAAACCCGCGACTTTAACGGAATACCTTTCCGCTATGCTTGCTTCAGGAGTAGACCGGGAGGATAGGATAGACACGGCCGGAGAAAAAAAGGCTGACTGTACATGGTGTCCGCCTAAAGGAGTCCCTAAGGAGCCCTAAGGAGCCCTAAAGGAGCCCTAAAGGAGCCCTAAAGGAGTCCTAAAGGAGCCCTAAAGGAGCCCTAAAGGAGCCCTAAAGGAGCCCTAAAGGAGCCCTAAAGGAGCCCTAAAGGAGCCCTAAAGGAGCCCTAAAGGAGCCCTAAAGGAGCCCTAAAGGAGCCCTAAAGGAGCCCTAAAGGAGCCCTAAAGGAGCCCTAAAGGAGCCCTAAAGGAGCCCTAAAGGAGCCCTAAAGGAGCCCTAAAGGAGCCCTAAAGGAGCCCTAAAGGAGCCCTAAAGGAGCCCTAAAGGAGCCCTAAAGGAGCCCTAAAGGAGCCCTAAAGGAGCCCTAAAGGAGCCCTAAAGGAGCCCTAAAGGAGCCCTAAAGGAGCCCTAAAGGAGCCCTAAAGGAGCCCTAAAGGAGCCCTAAAGGAGCCCTAAAGGAGCCCTAAAGGAGCCCTGAAGGAGTCCTAAAGGAGTCCTAAAGGAGCCCCAAAGGAGCCCTAAGGAGCCCTAAAGGAGTCCTAAAGGAGCCCTAAAGGAGCCCTAAAGGAGAGGGCCCATTATTTCAAGCAAAAGAACCTGCAAATCCACATAAAGTGGAGATGCAGGTTCTTTTTTTGCGTAAATTTTGACGGGAGCTGCCCCATACCGTGCGCGCTATACCGTGCCGCATGGCAATGGCTGCGGCCGGATCCGCGCGCCTTGAAGCTTACTCTCCCGCCCAAGCGCTTTCCAGTACGGCGCGGTTCCGCAATATCCAGGCGGCGGATCGGGCTTTCCAGGCGAACCCCCAGAGCGGACCGTGACTGTCGGGAACGACATGGCGCTCGATCGCTTCTTCGGCGGTTTCGTGAACGATGACCGCTACGATGCGATCCAGCAGACCGCGCCGCTGGTCCGCGGAAGCGCCGTAAGCATCGGCGAGCAGCCGGACTTGCCGGGCCCGGACTTCCAATGGCGGCAAACCGGCCATCGAGGCGACGTCGTCGTCGTGAAGCTGCGGAAACAGCCAGCACACTCGCGCGAGCTCCACCATCGGGTCGATGGGGCCGGCATATTCCCAGTCAATGAGCGCGACTGGCATGCCGCCTCTTGTAACCGTATTCCATGGGGCTACGTCGCCGTGGCTCATGACATACCCGTTCTCGCCGCCCAGCTCGCGCAGAAACCAAGGCTGCCATTCGGCCTCCGCCGACGGCCGATAATCGGCAGTCGCCCGATGGAGCCGTCGCAGCAAGCGGCCGACTTCCATCAAGGCTTCGTCGCTCCAAGGACCGGGATGCACGAAGTCGCCTTCGACATAACCGAGCATCTCTCGATTGTTCGAGTCGAATCCCGAATCGACGATGCGGGGAGCCGCCCCGAATCCGATTTTTTCCAGATGCCGCAACAAAGTATGGACGCTGGACGTCCAACGATGTACGGGACGGAAGACGACATTGTCCCGTCGGTGCACGGATTTCGATGGCGACAGCAGCTTTTCGTTTTCGTTGCCGGCATCGTTTGTGCCGCCGTTTTGACTCGTCCCGTGATTGAAGTCGTTTTGCAACATGTAAGATCCCTTCCTTCTCGGAGGGGAAGCACGCAGTTTACCGGGCGACTATGCGCCAGTCCCTCCATTATTCGCCCTGAGCTTCAAATGGCTATCCATCACAACGCCTCCTTTTTAAACTAAACATAGAGTAGCATCCGAAAAAGACGGAGGTCAACAAGCTTGTGCCTGTCGAATCTGCATTGGCTCGTCGTGGAATCGGGATGGCATTATTGAACCAATGATCACTATATGTAAACCTCAATTCGCTAATCGATTGCTGGATGTGCGTAATCAGCGAATAGTGAACCTAATCTCATTGTTAGTGAACTTGAGTTCAGTAACAGCTACTTTTGGTTTACTATCGTTCCATTTGCCGAGAAACGGGGCAAAATAGCGTAATGGGGTTCACAAATAAGCAAATTTGGTTCACTATCGCCAGCCCGTGACATGAGTGGCGTATGTCCGATCTCCGTTCCCGCACCGCAGACGTGAAGTCGGTTGTATCAGCGATTGTGGATGAAATATTTCTTTACAGGTATATAACCGAATGGTAATGTAAGAAAGTGAGCTTTACTTCATTTCGAAGCAAAATCGTTTCGCTTTGCCAATCCAGCGTATGACAAAGGAGGACTTGCCATGTTGGCCGTTATTCAAAAAGCGGAAAACGGATATACCGCCCGCTACGAACGTCGTCTGAAGCATTCCGTCGAAAAGGTATGGGCATCGCTCACGGAAAACGAAAAGCTTGCCAAATGGTTTTCCGAGCTGCGGGTCGACGATCTTCGGGAGGGCGGGAGCATCAAGTTTGACATGCAGGACGGCACCTTCGAGGAAATGATCATCCTCGAGCTTAAAACGAATTCCGTATTGGAGTATACATGGGGCGAGGATCGCGTCCGTTTCGAGCTGTATCCGGAGCCGGAAGGCTGTCGGCTCGTGTTCATCGAGTTTATGACCAAGCTTACGGATCACACTTCGAAGGATCTCGCCGGCTGGCACGTATGTCTCGATGTGATCGAAGCGCTGCTGGACGGCAGGACGATAGAGGATCGGAAAGAACATTGGGCGGTATGGCACGTCAAATATGTCCGGGCATTGGAGGAGTTTAGGTCTGCGCAGCCGTAAGGGCTGTTCTTCGGTTGAAGGAGGGAGAGCGTTGGACGATTTCCGGAAGAAGCTGAGAGAACTGCAGCACGGAGAGGTCAATTCGATTTTGGATGACGTTCTGCGGATGACGGCGCAAAGTGCCGCCGAAGGGGAAGCGGAGCGGAGGACGCTTGCAGACCGGATCCTGCGGCTGTGGAGCGAGCGCGAGCAACAATCGCGGAGAAGCAGGCTGGGTGCGGACGAGATGCGACGCCATGTCCATATCGTGTTCGCCTTGTCCGACGCCGGTTCGTTAAAAGTAACGTTAAGCGAGCTCGGGAAACGTCTGGAGAATGAAGTGTTGGCGTTTAACGACTTGTTCTCCGTCGGACCGATCGGGAATTTGGATCAAGAGGAGGGGCAGCGGTGCAGGGAGCAATGGATGAACGAGCGGTTCCCCTCGCACAGAGGTTCCAGCTTCGCTAACCGGGAGAATCGGATCGAGCAAATGATTCAAACGCTCGGTAGCATACCCGAAAGCAAGTCCGTGACGATTTGGTGCGCCGATAATGCCCATGACCAGACAGGCTTGCGATTCGCCCTGCATCTGCTGGGGGATCGCAAGGGGCCGGTGCGCGTCGTGAACGCTTCGGACGCTTGCAAATCGTTCTCGCCTTATGCTGGAGACGAGCCGCCATACGCCTTGGGCCTTATTCCCAGGGAAATTTACGGGGAGATCGTGGGACGCTTCGAGTTGTTAGCTCCTATGGAGTCGGACGAGAGGCGGCAATATGAAGCGGAATGGCTGGAGCTGTCCGGGCAAGCGCATACGCTTCGCTTTTGGCGGAACGGGCGGATTGTCGGAGTCGCGGAGGAAGTGCTGGATAGCGGTATAACGGGTGCGGTGCGCAAGCTTCGGTATGAGGTTGGTGAGGACGGATTCGTCAAGGCGGGCCGCGTCGTCGCCGAGGTGTTCGAGCATACGAATCAATTGGTCGGCGACTCGTTCCTCTCTTACCGGATGTGGAGGCTCATTAGCGATGGCGTCTTGGAATTCAAAGGGCTTCCGGGCGAGCTGTATCAGTACTCCGTTCGGCTTCGATAGTAGAAAAATGGGCAGCCGCGATTGTGTCGCGGCTGCTTTTCGCTGTGCGCGGCGGGAATTTCCTTCGTAGCGTATCGTTTGTTGTCGGGTCTGCCCTTTACTCCTGATTTTGGCCGTGAGTGGATGACTGAAATATACAAATAATTTGCGCATGCCGTCAATGGATGCGCTCTCATTTATACTCTATACTCAAAAGTATCGGATCCGATAAGCGTTAAGGGCATGCTGACATTTTCGCGAATGCGCGGCTTGCTGTTGAACCGTTTTTACAAGGCGTTGCTCTTCTTGAATTGAGCGGGGGTGACGTTCATCTTCTGCTTGAAAAATCGCGAGAAATGCGCCTGATCGAAAAAGCCCAGCGTTTCGGCGATTTGCTTCATGCTCAGTTCCGAATGGAGCAGGAGCGAGCACGCTTTGTTGAGCTTCAGCTGATGATACAGGCCCATGACGCTGCAGCCGAACTCCCGGTTGGCGATTCTTTCGAGGGTGGACGGACTGACGGCGAGACGGGACGCCAGCTCGCTAAGGCTCAGGTTGTCGGCCAAATGGAGATTCATCAGAACGACCATTTTCGACCGGAAGCTCGTCTGACTGTCCAGCATCTGCAGGCAGCTTAACAGCATCGAATCCAGCAGGGCGGCCGTCTGCAGCTTGGCCAGCAGAGTAAACTGCCTGTTCTGCTCCTCCAGCTCGGGAATCGCGGCCAGTCGGTCGGAGCGGTCGAGCACGACGAAATCCTTGACCTGCTTCTCCATCAGGGCGACGATCCCCCTCTTGTCGTGCTGCTCGTTCAAATCGATGCCGATTTGGAGGTAGCCGTCGTCCGAAGCGAGCGCATGCGGGTGAAAAGGAGGGATGATGCACAGCTGCCCCCTCCCCAGACGGTGATGGACTCCGTTATGGGTCACGTACAGGACGCCCTTCGTCACCCAGATGATTTGGAACATCGGGTGGTCATGCTCGGGTAAGCGGTAACCCTTTTCCCGGGAGAGCAGATGCACGAGCTTGTATGGCTCGGGCAGCGGAGTGAAGGTTATCGACATTGCGTTCACCTGTCCACGGTTCGAATTTGCTGTAAATTTACTTGAATTGTCCACGATTGTCAATGACCCGTACGAATGCAAAGGGAGGTCAAGACGATGAAGATGCGAAGACCCGGACTGCTGCTGGCGGTCATGGCCGGGCTGCTGGCGGTCATGGCCGGGCTGCTGGCAGGCTGCAGCGGCAACGACAAGGGGGAAGAGGGAAAGCCGGCGGCGGTCGTCAACGAACCGGTCACGATCCGGATCGGCGCGTCGGCGAGCGCCCATTTGAACAACGAGGTCCAGTTCCAGGAGACGGTCGTACAACCGGTCAAGCGGAAGTACCCGCATATCACGATCGAATATATCCCGATGGGCGGCAGCAATCCGGTCAAATCGATCGGCGATTGGATGGCCGGCGGCAACGTTCCCGACATCATTTTGCACGCGAACGGCTCGATGGGCGAATTGTTCGCCTATGACCTGATGACCGATATTACGCCCCAGGTCAAGCAGACGGGCGCCGACCTGAACCGGTTCGACAAGGCGGTGCTGGACTCGGTGCGCGTCGCTTCCGATGAAGGATGGCTTGTAGGCATGCCTTTCTCGCAAAATTTCAATGCGCTGTACTACAACAAAGACATTTTCGACAAGTTTGCCGTCGGCTATCCGACGGACGGACTTACGTGGGACAACGTTATCGATCTGTCGCGCCGGCTGGCGAGAAATGAAGGCGGGGTGCAATATACCGGGCTGCATCCGGAATGGGTGCTGCGTCCGGCCTACCCGCTCGCGCTGACGATTGTCGATGCCAAGACGGGCAAATCCCAGGTGACGAACGCCGCGTGGAAGCAAGTCGCCGAGCTGCTGCAGCGCATCGTGGCCATACCGGGCAATTGGGACGGGAAAGCGGGCCGCGGCGATTTCTGGGGGAAGAAGACGGTCGCGATGCTTGCCACGACGAACGTCTTCACTTCCATCGAGCCGGAAGCGCGGAAAGGCTTCACGAATTGGGACGTGGCCCAATACCCGAGTCACGCGAATCGGCCCGGCGTCAGCGGAATGGTCGACGCGTGGGTGATGATTATCGCCAAGACGAGCAAGCACAAGGAGCAGGCGATGCAGGTCATCAACGTCGTCACCTCCGATGAGGTGCAGCTTCTCGCTTCGGCCAAGTTCGCCCAGATGTCGACGCTCGCGAATCCGGAGATGAACCGGCAGTTCGGCTCGCAGCTGGACAGTCTCAACATCAAGCAGAAAAACCTGGCCGGCATATTCAAGGGCCGCATCGTCGCCGCACCTAAATTCTCGCCTTACGAGAGGCAGGCGCGAACGCCATATCAGGATAATATGTTGAAGGTGTTCGGCGGACAGATGGACGTGAATACCGCACTGAGAGATGCGGACGATAAAATCAACAAGCTGCTGGCCGAGCTGCAGAAGTAGTCTGCGGACGATCGGCAGGCCGGCAGCGATGAAACGGAGGTATCGCCAAATGATCGAACCCGCATTCCGAAAACGGGAGCTTGTTCCGTCCGAACGGATTTCCGACGGAGATCGCCATGCGTTCTATGGGTATTACGACAATCCGGCATTCAGCGGCAGCGACCGCCGTCATCTCGTCCACCGGGTACCGTTTTGCGACCGTTTGCAGCAAGCCGGAGACAGAGCCGAGATCGGGTTCATCGAGCTTGACGGCGGCAAGTATACGCCGCTCGGGGAGACGGGCGCCTGGAATTTTCAGCAAGGCTCGATGCTGCAATGGAACCCTGCGGCTCCCGACGACGAAGTGATCTACAATAGGGTCATGGATGGATGCTATCACGGCGTCGTGCGCCATGTGCGGACCGGAGCCGTCCGGCATTTGGAACAGCCGGTGGCCAACGTCGATCCGGCGGGGAGAAACGCTCTGGGCATCAATTTCGCCAGAATGTTCGATTTCCGTTCGGGATACGGCTATGCCGATATTGCGGATCGTTACCGCACCGAGCTGCATCCGGCGGAGGACGGCGTGTTCCTGATCGATCTCGGTACGGGACAAAGCCGTCTCGTACTGAGCCTGGAACGGATATGGGCGTTTCTGAAGCCGATCTTTCATATGGAAGAAAGCAAATTGACCTTGAACCATATTACGTTCAATCGGACCGGAACGAGATTTGTGCTGCTGGCCAGATGGGTTCCTTCGATCGGCAAAGGACATCGAACCGCGCTGCTGACGGCGAATACGGACGGCAGCGGGCTGCGCTGCCTGTCCGGGGATACGATGCAGTCCCACTATCACTGGCGGGACGACCGCCGTTTCGTCATTTATGGCGGGGGGAGGAAGGGGAGGCAGCTGTATGTCTACAAGGATGAGGAATCCAAGGACGGAGAACCGGAGGTCGTAGATGAGGGCTACTTTACGAGCGACGGCCATTGCAGCTATTCGCCCGACGGGAGATGGATGCTGTATGACAGCTACCCGGACAGAGACAGCCTGAGGCATCTGTACGTATACGATCTGATCCGCAAGCGCGGGATTACGCTAGGCTCCTATTACTCTCCTCCCGGCATAACGGGCGATATACGCTGCGACCTGCATCCGCGCTGGAATCGGGCCGGAACGGCAATCAGCTTCGATTCCGCGCATGAAGGCCGCAGACATGTGTATCGGATGGACTTGCGGGAGCTGCTCGGAGGGCATGGTCTTTAAGGGCGGCTGCGTGTTGATACGCCGGAACGGCGGGACCTTATCCTGTTGCGTTAGCCGGGAGCCTAAAAGCCCGGGAGCCGCGACGGTATTCGGAAGATGGCAGAAAAGCGTTTTCAAACCGGGACTTATCTGCTAGGATGGATTTGGCAAACATGTGCAGTTATTGCCGTCATGGCTGAATACCGAAGGAGGCCGGCGCGTTGAAATACGCAGCGATCCCGTATACCGATTTGGTGGCTTCCCCCATCTGCTTGGGGACCTCGCCGATCGGCAGCAGACTGAAGGAGGAAGAGTCCTTCCGATTGCTCGACCTGTTCGTCGAGCTGGGCGGCAACTTTTTGGATTCGTCGCACAACTATGCGGACTGGGCTTGCGAAGTTAAAAGCATCAGCGAGAAGACGATCGGGAAATGGATGAAGGCGAGAGGCAATCGAAGCCGGATTATCGTCGGAACGAAGGGGGCTTGCCCGTCAGGCGAGCGCTTCTTCCGGCTCACCCGCGACGAGATTATGCACGATCTGCACGGCAGTCTGCAAAACCTGCAAACCGACTGCATCGATTTGTACTGGCTTCACCGCGACGATCCGACCGTACCGGTGGAGCAGATTTTGGAGATTTTGCTGGATGCGGCCGATGCGGGCAAAATCCGGCACTTCGCCTGCTCCAACTGGTCGCTACCGCGAATACGGGAAGCGCAGAGCATCGCGGCCGAGAAGGGCAAGCCGGGGTTTTGCGCCAGCCAAATCATGTGGAGCTTGGCCCAGCCGAATACGGACAATATGTCGGACAAAACGATTGTCGTCATGGATGAGGAGACGAAGCGCTACCACGCCGAGGCCGGTATGGCGCAGGTCCCGTTCTCGTCCCAAGCGGGCGGTTTTTTCGGGGGACGCTACAACCGCGAAGATGCCGGCGAAGGGCGCAAGCCGACTTCCGTCGGCAAAGTGTACTTCAACGAGACGAACTTCGGCAGGCTCGACCGCGTAAGAGAGGTCGCTTCGCGTTTGAATGCGTCGCCGTCCGAAGTGGCGCTGGCGTATTTGTTCGCGCAGCCGTTTCCCGTCTTCCCTATTATCGGCTCGCATACGCCCGAGCAGCTGACCGACAGCTGCAAAGCCGGAGATTTGAGGCTTGACGAGCGAACTGCTCTTTATTTGGAGACGGGTCGCTTGGAATGAGCACGCTTCATGATTGGCCAAAAGACGCCGGGAGACCGGCGTCTTTTGATTTGGCGGCCGCCGAATGGTTGGATCCGACGGGAGTAGCGTATAGTGCGGTATGGCGACGCCCCTCTTCAAGCCGTACATTCATCGGCGCATGCCATTGACAAGCCATGCCGTCATAGCGCCGGCGCCTTGCCGCCGTCAATGTTGACAGACGTGCCGGTTACGTATGAAGCCGCATCGGAGGCGAGGAAGGCGATGACTCGCGCGGCTTCGGCCGTATCGCCGATTCTTCCCAGCGGCACGTCGTGCTTCGGGTCGCGCGCGTACGCTTCCCAGCTCAGCCCGGGAGCTTCCTTCTGCCAGCGCGCCTCGATCTGGCGGCTGCGGATCAAGCCGATGCCGACCGTATTGACGCGGATGCCGTCCGGAGCCAAGTCGCGGCTCATCGCTTTCGTCAGCGCCATGCCCGCCGCTCGGCTGACGCTCGTCGGCAAAGAGGAGGCACCCGGCGTTTTGGCGAACGAAGCCGTAACGTTCACGATCGAGCCGCCTCCGACTTGGCGCAAATGAGGGAGTGCCGCCCGGGAGAAATGGATCGCTCCGAACAGCTTCAGGTCCAAGTCCCGCGTCCAAGCGTCCGCATCCACCCGATCGAACGGAGCGGCTGCGGAGGTGCCGGCGTTGTTGACGACAATATCGAGTCTGCCGAACGTCTCGACCGCCTTCGCGACCGTCCGCTCCGCATCGTCCTTGGACGTCACGTCCCCGACGACGGCCAGCGCATCGGCGCCTGTCCGTTCTTTGATGACGGCGACCGCCTTGTCCAGATCTTCCGCTCCCCGCGCCACAATGACCACATTCGCTCCCTCCTCGGCCAACACGATCGCCGTGTGAAGCCCGATTCCTTTGCTGCCCCCGGTAATAATAGCCGTCTTGCCCTTCAAGCCCAAATCCATATAGCAAGCCTCCAGTTTGTGATTAGATACAAATATTATTTTCATAGGGATAGTAGGATTAAACTCGAATAAGGTCCATTATAGTACATATCCGCTAATTTGTCGCTATCCCGGTTGCTGTCTGCTGCCATCTTGTTAGTGCCCAAGCGACATTACTTTATAGCCGAGCGAATAAGGTCGGTTTGAGCGCTATTCGGCGGTTGGGTGTGGTTTTTCGCGAAGATAAGGTCCGTTTGGGCACTAACCGTCAACCGGACAAGTATTAGTTTCACGAGCATAGATCCGACTCTAACTATCCACGCTTTGCTGCGATGACACTGACTCCCCGGAGGCCGACGCCGCATGCCGGTTCGCTGGCCGGGCGAGGCCGAGATGGTCGCGGAGCGTGCTTCCTCCGTACTCGGTCCGGAACAGCCCGCGCTTCTGCAGCAGGGGAACGACTTGCTCCGCGAAATCGTCCAGGCCTCCCGGCATGTGCGGAGGCATGACATTGAAGCCGTCGGCTCCGCGTTCGAGGAACCATTGCTCCAGCTTGTCGGCGACCTGCTCGGGCGATCCAATCGCGACGAAATGGCCGCGCGATACGGTGATGAACTGGTTGAGCTGACGGATCGTAAAGTCGTTCCGCTTGGCGATGTCCCGGAGCAGCTTGGAGCGGCTTTTGATCACGCCGGTCTCCGGCAGCTCGGGCAGCGGTCCGTCCAGCGGGTAGGCCGACAAATCGGCTCCGATCAGCCCCGACAGTCCGGTCAGGTCGACGGCCGTATCGGCATCGACGAGCGCCTGAAGCTGCTCGAGCTTGCCCCTTGCTTCGCTCTCGGTTCCGCCGATAATCGGCAGCACGCCGGGCATGACGAGCATGTCGTTGTCCTTGCGGCCGTTTTTGCCCAGCCGTCCTTTGATAGCGGCGTAAAATGCTCGAGCCTCCGCGATATTGTCCTGCGCGGTGAAAATGACCTCCGCCAATTCCGCGCCGAGCTCCTGTCCGGGCTCGGAGGACCCTGCCTGGACGATAACGGGATAGCCTTGCGGGGAACGGGCGATGTTCAAGGGACCGGCTACGGAAAAATGCTCGCCTTTATGGTCGAGAACGTGCCGCTTCGTCGTATCGACGAAAACCCCGGACGCTTGATCCATCGGAAAGGCGTCGTCTTCCCAGCTGTCCCACAAGCCTTTCGCTACCTTCACGAACTCGCGCGCCCGTTCATACCTCAACGCGTGGTCCATATGCTCGTCTTTGCCGAAATTTTTGGCGCTATCCCGATGGCTGGAGGTGACGACGTTCCAGCCGGCCCGGCCCCCGCTCAAATGATCCAATGACGCCATCGCCCTGGCAAGGCGATAAGGCTCGTCGTAGGTGGTGGACGCCGTGGCGACCAGTCCGATCCGTTCCGTAACCGCGGCCAGATTGGACAACAGCGTGAGCGGCTCCAGCATGACGATATTGGAGGAATGGTAGCCGGATACGAGGAAATCGGCCAGGAAGACGAAGTCGAACTTGGCACGCTCCAGAGTTCTGACGGTCTGCTGCAGCGTCGGTACGTGGAACGGCCCGCCCGTATGGGCGTCCGGATGTCTCCAGCCGGCCCGATGGTGGCCGCTCGTAAAGTAAAACATGCCCAAATGCATCATCCGGTCCCGGTTGGACATAAGCGTGATCCCCTTTCCAGCAAAATGTTTGACTTGCTACACCCGTGCGGCGGCTCCCCCGCGCTAGGTGACGACGGCGCGTGACGGCTGTCCTCAAGGTCGAACGCACTCACGAACGTACTAGCGAACAAACCAGGCATTGTCGTCAAGACAAGAAAAGGCCGCCATATAGAAATGCCGCCACAATAAGAAAGGCGGGGTGAATCTTCTTGCGGTTCATCAGCCAATAGGAGACGGCGGCGATTCCGCCGAACTGAATCCAGCCGATCGACAGGACGGACGTTCTGGAGCTTTGCCAGGTCATGATGATCATCATGGAGGCGATAACCGGTTGGACGAGGAGCGTCATCCCTTTGACGACGGACGAGGTCCGGTAACGGTTAAGCGCGCGGATAAGCAGAATGAGAGCGATGGCGGAAGGAACGACCGTGGCCGCGACGGCGACGGACAAGCCCGTCCAGCCCCAGACATCATAGCCGACATAAGCGGCGATTTTCGTTGCGATCGGACCGGGAAGCGCATTGCCCAGCGCCAGCATGTTGGAAAATCCGGCCGCATCGAGCCAGCCGTAGTGGGTGACGATTTCCTTGTACATAAGCGGGATCGAAGACGGACCGCCTCCGTAACCGAACACATTGGCGACGAAAAAACCGATCGCAAGCTTCAGCCATTCCAATGGGTATCCTTCTCCTTTCCGGCGCGGTTTTTCCGCCACAGGGCCGCTATGCGGCTATGGACGGCTCCGTAAGCGAGGAAAAGGACGATGACGCCGGCGGGGTGAAGTCGAAGCAGCTCGAGCAGGACGTAGGAAATGACGATGCAAGCCGCGCCGAACGCCAGGCCGAGCCCCTTGACGGCCTTCTCCCCGAATTCGTAAGCCATCGTTGCCAGCATAACGGCGACGACCGGCACGACCGCGGCGATCATCCCTTGTACGACGCGGGAACCGCTGAACGTCGAGATCGCCGAGACGAAGACGACCATGGCCAGACAGGTGGGCAAAATGTGGGCGAGCACGGCGACGCAGGCCCCGGACCATCTTTTTTGCCGGTATCCCAAATAGGCGGCCAATTTGGTGGCGATCGGACCGGGCAAAGCGTTGGCGATGGCCAGCACCTCCCCGAATTCTTCGCCGCTCAGCCATTGATATCGTTCGACCGCTTCATGCCGAATGAGAGGGATGGTGGATGGACCGCCCCCGTAACCGAGAAGTCCGGTCCGCAGCATGGACATGCAAATCTGGGCGTAGCTGGCTGTTTTCATGAGCGCTCCTTCCCGGGTATGGATTCGTTGCGAACGTTACAGCTTCATCCCCATCCGACTCTTATAACGTTTGATCAGGATTTGGCAGTCTACGCTCGTAATGCCCGGCAGAGCATACAGCTTGTTTTGCAGAAACGATTCCATCTCCTGATTGTTCCGGAACAGCCCGTGCATATGAAGCTTGCTGGGTCCGGTCATATGGTACAACGAAGTGACCTCGGGCTCGTCGGCCAGCGTATCGGCCGCCTGCATCAAATATTGGGGCTCCACCTCGACGTTGAAGAAGGCGGATACGGTAATGCCGAGCTTCTCGGGATTGACTACGCACGTAAACCGCTCGATCGTCCCGTTCTCGATCATGGCGTTGATTCTGGCCTGTACGGCGACGCGGGACAGCTCGACTTCCTTCGCCAGGTCCGTATACGAGATGCGGCCGTTCTGATGCAGGACGGAAATAATCGCCCGATCGATATCGTCGACATGGGCCGTATTCGCTTCAACCGGAAGTTTGGCATTCATGAATTCGCAGCTCCTTTACAGGTTGATAAGGGATGGGAAAATCATTTCGGTTACAAACAAAAAGAAACCAATAACTGGTTTTAAGTTGCAATATGAACTAATATATACCGATAAACCAACGTAATCAACAACATTTTTAGGAAAATGGTTATAAACTGTTGACAGTGGCGGGATCAGGTGATACTCTGTTAACTAATTAATCCGATTTACTTAGTTGGTTATGGTGAATCGGATACGAATATGCTGACCGTACGGACGGAGGCATTCTCATTCAAGAGGATGTCTCTGTTTTTTTTTGTCCATTACAAAGGGGGAACTCACAGATGAGCGCTGTTTTGCTGGACATCGCGAATTTGAACAAATCATTCGAATCGAGCAGCGGAACCGTACACGCGCTCCATAACGTCCGGCTCCAGGTCAAGGAAGGCGAATTCGTCACGGTCATCGGACCGAGCGGCTGCGGCAAAAGCACGCTGCTGCGCATCATTGCCGGATTGGACGTCGGGCACGACGGGCAAGTCGAATTGTCGGGACGTCCCATTACCGGGCCTGGTATCGACAAAGGGGTCATCTTCCAGGAGCCCCGGTTGTTTCCTTGGCTGACCGTCGAGAAAAACATCGCCGCCGATTTGTCCTTGAACAAGCCCGAGGTGCGGCGCGAGGTCGACGAATTGATCGAGCTCGTCCGTCTGCAGGGGTTCGAGAAAGCTTATCCGCGGGAGCTGTCCGGAGGCATGGCGCAGCGGGTCGCGATCGCGAGAGCGCTGCTGCGCAACCCGCGGATTTTGCTGCTGGACGAGCCGTTCGGGGCGCTGGACGCCTTCACCCGGGCGCATATGCAGGACGTGCTGCTCGACATTTGGCAGCAAAACAAGACGACGATGATTTTCGTCACGCACGATATCGACGAGGCGGTTTTTCTCGCCAACCGGATCGTCATTTTGAAGCCGCGGCCGGGCGAGATCCGCAACATCGTGACCGTCGACCTGCCTTTTCCGCGCAAGAAGGCGAGCACGTCGTTCCAGCAGTTCCGGGTGAAGGTGCTGAGCCAGTTCGAGAAAATCGAGGAGCTCGAATTGATCGACAGCTCCGGCATTTAGATGAGAAGAAGAGGGGGAATCGGCGGTGGCGGCTAATCAAGCGAGTCTCGCTCCGCCCGAAATCGGGCGAAGATCGGGACCCGGCAAACGGGACGGCGGCAAACGTGCGTGGCAGACTTGGCTGGCAGGCGCTTTGCTTCCGGTAACGGTGCTTGCCGTATGGCAAGTTTTGGGCGACTTGGGCTATATCTCGTTCTTATTGTTCCCTACGCCGCAGCGCATAGGGAATGCATTCATCACCTTGGCCAAGACCGGGGAGCTGTGGAGCCATCTGTGGATCAGCCTCGCTCGCGCGATGGCGGGCTTCGCACTCGGGGGAGGCCTCGGCTTTCTGTTCGGCGCACTCGTAGGGCTGTACCGGTATGCCGAGAAGACGCTCGACCCTTCCATGCAAATGATCCGCATGGTTCCGCACCTCGCGGTAACCTCGCTGTTCATCCTATGGTTCGGCATCGGCGAAACGGCGAAAATTCTCATGATCGCCAAAGGGGCGTTTTTCCCCGTCTACATCAACACGTTTCTCGGCATCCGCAATGTGGACAACAAGCTGTTCGAGGTAGCCCGGGTGCTGGAGTTCAGCCGTTTCAAGCAGCTGGTCCGGCTCGTGCTGCCGGCGGCTTTGCCGAATATTTTGCTGGGCGTGCGGTTGTCCGTCGGCATCTCGTGGCTCGGCTTGGTCGTAGCGGAATTGATGAGCTCCACGTCCGGCATCGGTTATTTGATGCTGGATGCGCGGGCTTCGAGCAAGACGCCGATCGTCTTCGTAGGCATTATCATTTTCGCCGTATTCGGCAAAGTGACCGATTCGATCGTGCGCCGGCTGGAACGGAGGCTGCTCGGATGGCGAGACAGTTATCAAGGGTAAAGGCGGGAGGGGGCACCCATGAGTGAGCAAGCGGAAGTATTGGCCGTACCGGCGGCAGCGGGCGAGAGCAAATCGGCGTTCGGCTTGAAATGGAAGGAGCGGCTCGTCACGGCGGTACTCGGAGGGCTGCTGCCCGTACTTGTCGTGCTCGGCTGGCAATGGATGGGGGACGCCGGACGAATCGATACGTTTTTCATTCCGACGCCGCTCATGATCGCGGCCGCCTTCCGTGAGCTGATCGCGTCCGGCGAGCTGGTCGGTCACCTCATCGTCAGCTTGAAACGCGCGGCGGCGGGATTTGCGGTGGGCGGCGCGCTCGGTCTCGCGTTCGGCATCCTCGTCGGTTTCTCGCGGCGGACGGAGAGCTATCTCGATCCGACCTTTCAGATGCTGCGGATGATTCCGCATTTGGCGCTTTCTCCGCTGATCATTCTCTGGTTCGGCTTCGGGGAGACGTCGAAGGTGTTCATCATCGCGAACGGAGCGTTTTTCCCGCTCTACATCAATACGTTTCTCGGCATCCGCAATGTGGACAACAAGCTGTTCGAGGTGTCGGATGTGCTGGAGTTCAGCAGGTTCAAGCAAATTACGCGGCTCGTGCTGCCGTCGTCGGTACCGAACATTTTGCTCGGTCTCCGGCTGTCGCTGGCGATTTCGTGGCTCGGGCTTGTCGTAGCCGAGATGATCGGCTCCAAGGAAGGAATCGGCTATTTGATCCATTTCGGGCAATCGAATTCGCGTACGGAGCTCATTTTCGTAGGCATTATTATTTTCGCCATTATAGGAAAGCTGGTCGACTCGCTCGTCCGGCTGCTGGACCGCAAGCTGCTGGGCTGGCGGGACAGCTATAAAGGATAGACGGCCGCTTCCGCGACCAACAAACGATTATTACGGGAGGAACGACAACGATGAGCAGGGGCAAACGAAAAAACGGAACGGCAAAATTAGGACTGGCATTGGCACTACTATTGATCCTTCTCGTTCTGCAGGCATGCGGCAAAAGCGGGGAATTGACTCAGGGAAGCAGCGGCGGAAGCGCGGCTCCCGCAACGGGAGAGCCTAAGCGCGATGTGCCGGCCGTACTGAACTTCGGCTTCGTGGGAAGCACGAAATGGCCGACCGGCGCCGAGGGCTGGGGCTTCTACAAGGGCATCATCCAGGAGGAGCTGAAAAAGTACGGCATTACGGAAGTGAAGGTGACCGGCTTCAAAATCGGCCCGGACCTGAACGAAGCCGTTATAAGCGAGCGGGTCGACCTCGGCAGCTCCGGTGACACGCCGGCGATTAACGCGCGGGCGACCGGCGCCAAGACGAAGCTCATTACGCAGCCGGATATCGAATCGGTCAGCGTCCTGATCGCCAAAAACGACGGTCCGAAATCGGTCGCGGAGCTGAAAGGCAAAACGGTAGCGGTCGTCAAAGGCTCTCTCATGCACCGGTATATCGTGGGCTTGCTGAAGGAGCAAAACGTCAAGGACGTCAAGCTGATCAGCATCGGCAGCAACACGGCGGATTCGCTGGCCGCGCTGTCTCGCGGAGAGGTCGACGCGGTGGCCGCGACCGATTATCTGGTCTATAACCTGATGCAGAAGGGCGGCTACACGATATTGGACGATGCCCGCAAGCATCCGGACCTGCTGGCGACGACGGCGATCGTGGCGACGGACAAATATTTGTCCAAATTCCCCGACTTCCCGAAAATTTGGAACGAGGTTCGCTTGAAGGCGCTGAACGACCTGAAGGCCCATGCCGAGGAGTATTACAAATTCGTCGCAGAGAATACCGGTACGCCGCTCGAGGGCGTCAGGGAGCTGTACCCGGTCGACAGCATTTCGGCCGTCAATTTCACCGATGCGGGACTGAAACGGCTGGAAGGCTCCAAAAAGTTTCTGGTCGAGGAGAAGCTGGCGGAAAAAGATTTCGATCTGAATCAATGGATCGCCAAATAACACTCACATACGAGCGGGAGGGGCAACTATGGGAAACGGGATCAACAAAAAGAAACAGCTGAAGCTGGCAACCTTCTTATCCGGCTTCGGCTCCAATATAGCCGGGTGGAGGCATCCGGGTACGCCGTCGGACGCGGCGGTCAACCTGGATCTGTACATCGAGGTGGCGAAAATCGCCGAGGCGGGCAAGTTCGACTTTCTGTTCAACGCCGATTCGGCCTATATAACGAAAGACTCGACGCCGTATTTTCTGAGCCGGTTCGAGCCGGCGACCGTATTGTCCGCCATTGCCGCGGTGACGAAAAACCTCGGCTTGGTCGGCACGTTCTCGACCTCGTACAGCGAACCGTTCACGACGGCCAGACAGCTGGCGTCGCTCGACAAGCTGAGCGGAGGCCGGGCCGGCTGGAACGCCGTCACCTCGGCGCTCGAAGGCGTGGCGCGCAATTTCAGCCACGATACGCTGATGGAGCACGGCTTGCGGTACCGGGTGGCGAGCGAATATATCGAAATCGTGAAAGGGCTGTGGGATTCGTGGGAGGACGACGCGTTCGTCCGCGACAAGGAGAGCGGCCAATACGTCGATCTGGACAAAATGCATACGCTCGACCATAAAGGCGAATTTTTCTCGGTGCAAGGTCCGCTCAATATCGAGAGATCGCCTCAGGGCAGGCCGATCGTCTTCCAGGCGGGCGGCTCGGAGGAAGGACGGGATTTGGCCGCGCGCGAGGCGGACGGCATTTATTCGAGATATACCGATTACGAGCCCGCCCGCGCGTTCTCCGAGGATATCAAGCGCAGAGCGGTCGCCTACGGGCGTTCGCCCGGCGACATTCTCATCTTCCCGGCGATTACGCCGATCGTGGGCGAGACGAAGGAAGAGGCCGACTACAAATACGAGCAGACGAGCAAATACGTCGACATCGATTTGGCTATTCAATATATGAGCCGATTTTTCAGCTTCTTTAACTTCAAGCAATTCCCGTTGGACGAACCGCTCCCCGAGCTGGGGGATATCGGCAAAAACAGCTTCAAATCGACCGCGGAGCTTTATTTGAAAATGGCCAAGGACGAAAATTTGACGCTTCGCCAGCTTGCGCTGCGAGTCATCAGCCCGAAAGGAAATTATATCGGCACACCGGTTCAGGTGGCGGACAATATCCAGTCGCTGTTCGAGACCGGCGTCGTGGACGGCTTCGTGCTTTCGCCGCATGTCAATCCGGAAGGGCTGCGCGATTTCGTCGAGCAAGTCGTGCCGATTTTGCAGGACCGCGGCGTTTTCCGCGCCGATTACGAGTCGTCGACGCTGCGCGGCAATCTCGGTCTGACGTACCCGGAGAACCGCTATACGAAGGCGCGCAGGGAACAATCCGCTTCCGCTACTTTGCAGGCTTGAACGATCGTTATTTCATTAAAGCGAGGAGAGATCCGTCATGACTCAACAAGGCGCCCAGCCCGGCATAGCGAGACCCCAGCCGCCCGTATTCGCCAGCTTCGAGGAGGAGAGGCAGCATCGCAAGGAGCGGCTCGCGGCCGCCTGCCGCATTTTTCACAAGCTCAGCTTCGAGGAAGGAGTAATGGGGCACATTTCCGTGCGCGACCCGGAGAGGACCGACCACTACTGGACGAATCCTTACGCCTTCAGCTTCGGCGCCATCCGGGCCAGCGACCTGGTCCTTTACAACTTCAAGGGAGAGATCGTCGAGGGCAACACGAAGTTCATTCATCGCGGCGGCACGCTCATCCATATTCCGATTCTGGAGACGCGCCCGGACGTCATATCGGCGGTCCACACGCATTCCATCTACGGCAGAGCCTGGTCTACGCTTGGCCGGCTGCTCGACCCGATATCGGCGGAGGCGGCGGTGTTCTACAACAAACACGCAATTTATGACAGCTTCGAGCACGGAGAGGGCTACAGCCTCGCTCAAGCGATCGGCGACAACCGGGCGCTGCTGCTGAAAAATCACGGCATCGTCACTGTCGGCCAAAGCGTGGACGAAGCGGCCTATTTGTTCGTTTCCATGGAGAAGGCGTGCCAGGTGCAGCTGCTGGCCGAGACGGCCGGAAAGCCGGTATCGCTCAGTCCGAAGCATGCCGAGGAGGTGGCGAACCGGGTGACGCCGTACGTCGGTTGGCTCAATTTTCAGCCGATGTTTCAAGGTATCGTCAAGGAGCAGCCGGACTTGCTGCAATAAAGGAGGAGGCGCAAGGTGGCGGCTAAATTGGTTGACAGCATCACGGAGCTGATCGGCGGCACGCCCGCCGTCCGTTTGAATCGGTTGACGGACGAGCGGGACGCCGAAGTATACGTCAAGCTGGAATATTTCAATCCGAGCGGCAGCGTGAAGGATCGGGCGGCTTACAACTTGATCGCCCAGGCGGAGAAGGACGGCTTGCTGCGGCCCGGCGCGACGATTATCGAGCCGACCAGCGGCAATACCGGCATCGGACTCGCGATGAATGCTGCGGCGAAAGGCTATCGGGCTATCTTGGTCATGCCGGGCAACATGACCAAGGAGCGCGTCAACTTATTGAAGGCGTACGGCGCTGAGGTCGTGTTGACGCCGGCAGCCGAGCGGATGCCCGGAGCGATCCGCAAAGCGCTCGAATTGGCCGAGGACATTCCCGGCAGCTTCATCCCCCAGCAGTTCGAGAACAAGGCCAACCCGGACATTCACCGGAGGACGACCGCTCTCGAAATATTGGAGCAGACCGGAGGCAGGCTCGACGCCTTCGTTGCCACTTCGGGCACCGGGGGGACGATCACCGGGACGGGCGAAGTATTGAAGGAAGCCATTCCGGGCATTCGGGTGCTCGTAGTCGAGCCGAAAGGCTCGCCGGTGCTGTCCGGCGGCAAGCCGGGTCCGCACAAGCTGGTGGGCACGAGCCCCGGATTTATTCCGGCCATCCTGAACCGCGACGTCTACGACGAAATCGTGCAGGTGGCCGACGAGGACGCCATAGCGACCACCCGCGCGCTGGCGGCGAAGGAGGGCATACTCGTCGGTCCTTCGAGCGGGGCGTCGGTATGGGCCGCCCTGCAGGAGGCGAGAAGGCTCGGCCCCGGCAAGCGGGTGCTGAGCATCGCACCGGATACGGGCGAGCGGTATTTGAGCATGAATATTTTCCAGGACGAAATCAAATAAATCGGCTGTCCATCAAGGGTGTTTCCGACGATCGGATTCGAGACACCCTTTTTGGACGTCAACGGATAAGCCCGCGCCGGAAATAGAGGAATACCCCGGCCGGATCGCGAAAGTCTTCTATACTATATGGCAGAGGATGGGGCCGTCATGGTTTCCCTTCGATTGTGCCCTTGATCGCAAATAACGGAATCGTTCCTTTCCCGGATCCCGATTCCGCAAGCTCATCTTCAACTTTCTTTACCCGATCCTTAAAAACATCTCGAACAGGAGGCCCGATCCATGCAGTTCGATGCCCATTATCATCCTTATCCTTCTTATCGCGCGCCCGTCTACTCCATAAACGGAATGGTCGCCACGTCCCAGCCGCTGGCGGCGCAGGCCGGATTGGATATTTTGAAGAAGGGCGGCAACGCGATCGATGCGGCCATCGCGACGGCGGCGGCGCTAACCGTGCTGGAGCCGACCTCGAACGGGATCGGCGGAGATGCGTTCGCCCTCGTCTGGACCGGCGGCAAGCTGCACGGGTTGAACGGCAGCGGTCCGTCTCCGGCTTCGATCTCGATCGAAGCGGTGAGGGGGCGAGGATACGAACGAATTCCCGAATACGGGGTCGTTCCCGTAACCGTTCCGGGCGCTCCCGCCGCTTGGGCCGAGCTATCCGCGCGATTCGGACGGTTATCCCTTGCCGAGACGCTCGAGCCGGCGATCCGGTACGCCGAGGAAGGGTATCCGCTGTCGCCTACGCTTGCCTTGCTATGGGGCCGCGCGTTCCAAGCGTATCGGAAATGCGCGGGAGAAGAATTCCGTTCGTGGTTCGGCACTTTCGCTCCCGAAGGCCGCGCGCCGCGCGCGGGCGAGCTGTGGCGCTCCCCGGATCATGCCGAGACGCTGCGTCGCATCGGCGAGACGAATGCGGAGGCGTTCTACAGAGGCGGGCTGGCCGATCGGATCGGCGAATTTGTGGCCGCTTACGGAGGTTTTTTAAGCAAAGCCGATTTGGAAGCCTACAAGCCGGAGTGGGTCGACCCGATCCGGGTCGGGTACCGGGGCTATGACGTTTGGGAAATTCCGCCGAACGGGCAAGGGCTGGTCGCTTTGATCGCCTTGAACATTCTGCAAGGCTTCGAGCTTCGGGGCAGAGAGGACGCGGACACCGTCCACAAGCAGATCGAAGCGATCAAGCTGGCGTTCGCCGACGGCGAGAAATATATTACGGACAGGCGGCGGATGACTGTCGAGGCGAGCCGGTTTTTGACCGAATCGTACGGGCGTCTCCGCGGAAGCCTGATTACGGACCTGGCGGGGCAGCCGGAGGCGGGCGAGCCGACGCAAAGCGGTACGGTCTATTTGGCGACCGCCGACGGCGAAGGGAACATGGTCTCGTTTATCCAGAGCAATTATATGGGCTTCGGCTCCGGCCTGGTCGTGCCGGGAACGGGCATTGCGCTGCAAAACCGCGGCCATTACTTCTCTTTGGACCCGTCCCACGACAATCGGCTGGAGCCGAATAAGCGGACGTACCATACGATCATTCCGGGCTTTCTGACCAAGGACGGAGAGCCTGTCGGGCCGTTCGGCGTCATGGGAGCGGCGATGCAGCCCCAGGGCCACGTGCAGGTCGTGTCGAACGCGATCGATTTCCATCTGCATCCCCAAGCCGCTCTCGACGCTCCAAGGTGGCAGTGGCTGAGAAACAAAGAGGTGCTCGTCGAACCGGGCTTTCCGATTCCGCTCGCGCAGGCGCTCTCCCGCAAAGGCCACGATATCCGCGTCGCGCTGGAATCGACCACGTTCGGCCGCGGGCAGGTCATATGGAGAGACCCCGATTCGGGCGTGCTGTGCGGCGGGACCGACTCCCGGACCGACGGAACGGTGGCGGCATGGTAAGGCCGGACAAAGGGCGGACTCTGCTCTATTCCAGAATCGGCCGGATCAGCCTGAACGCACCGTATGGACTCTATGGACTCCTTGGCGGCGGTTGCCCATTAACGCCGATGCGTACCGGGTGAAGCGATGCGTACATTACTCCCTTTTCTGAAGCCATATCGGATTTCGGCAGCCGTCGCGCTTTCGCTGATGCTGGTCGAGCTTGTCGTGGAGCTTTGCTTTCCGCTGCTGATGGCCAAGCTGATCGACGGGGCGATCCTGCGGCAGGATGTCGGCGCCGCCCTGAAGTGGGGCGGGGTGATGATCGGGCTGGCGCTGTTCGGCTTTGCCGCCGGACTCGTCAACAGCTTTTATGCCGCCGATGTAGCCCAAGGCTTCGCCCACGATATGCGCCGGGCGTTGTTCGGCAAGCTGCAGTCGATGGCCTTCTCCGACTTCCGCGCCTTCTCCCCTTCCTCGCTGATGACGAGGCTGACCGGAGACATTAACCAGATCCAGAATTCCGTCTTTCTCGGACTGCGCGTATTCGTCCGGGCGCCGCTGCTCATTGCCGGCTCGATGATCATGGCGCTGACAGTGGACGCCCGATTGGCGCTGTATCTCGTCGTCGTCACGCCCATTCTGGTTGTCGTGCTCGGCTATACGATCCGCAAAGGGTTCCGGCTGTTCCGTCTCGTTCAGGAGCGGCTGGACAAGCTGAACGGGCTCGTACGCGAAAATTTGATCGGCATGAGGCTGATTCGGGCATACGTGCGCGGCGATCACGAGAAAAACCGGTTTGCGGAAACGAACGGCGACTACATGCGGCGTTCGACCGCAGCCCTCCGCCTGTCCGAGATGACGGTTCCCGGCCTGCTGCTGTTGATGAATGCGAGCGTTCTGCTTATTCTTTGGTTCGGCAGCCGCAGCGTGACGGCTTATGAAACCGAAGTGGGCGATGTGGTCGCCGTCTTGAACTATGCGATCCGCATAACGGGGGCTTATGCGTACTTGTCGATGATCATCACGAGCTTGACGATAGCAAGGGCGGCCCTTAGCCGCTCGGCGGAGGTGCTGGCCGCGGGTTCGAACGAGTTTGGCGCGAACGGTACCGCCGCGGACGGAATACCGCCGGACCGGGCGGATGTGTTATTTGAAGGCGTGGCGTTCGGGTATCCCGATTCGGAGGCGGCCGTGCTTGACGGGATCACGTTCAGCGTAAACGATGGCGAGACCGCCGTCATCATGGGAGCGACCGGGGCGGGCAAAACTTCGCTGCTTCAGCTGCTCCCGCGTCTGTACGAAGCTCGGCGGGGAACCGTGCGCGTCGGCGGGACGGACATCCGCGACATCGAGTTAAGCGTACTGCGCCGGCAAATCGGATACGTTGCCCAAGAGTCGACGCTGTTTGCCGGTACGATCCGGGACAATTTGCTGTGGGGGAGGGAAGACGCTTCGATGGAGGAGGTAGTCGAGGCCGCGAAGCTTGCGCAAATCCACGAAACGATCATGCAGCTGCCCGACGCTTATGAGGCGGTGCTGGAGCAGAAGGGCGCCAATTTGTCCGGCGGCCAGCGCCAGCGTCTGTCCATTGCGAGGGCGCTGCTGCGCAAGCCGAAGCTGCTCCTGCTCGACGACTGCACGAGCGCGCTGGATGCCAGGACGGAGTCGCTGCTCCTCGCCGGCTTAAAGACATGCGGCTGTACGACGCTGCTCGTCACCCAGAAAGCGCAAGCGGCCAGGTGGGCGGATACGGTGCTGCTGCTTGCGGACGGCAAGCTGCTCGCGCAAGGCAAGCACGGCGAATTGCTGGCGCGCTCGGAGACGTACCGATTCATCGTCGAGTCCGAGCGGGAGGAGGCGGCGCATCATGCTTAAAATGCCGGGAGTCGGTTCGCGGTACGGCACGATGCCGCTGCTGAGGCTGAAACGCTCGGGCGGGGGGCCGCCGAAAAAAGGCAAAGTCGAATGGAGCGACCGCATCGGCACATTGAGGAAAATCGGCGCCTACTTGGGCGTTCACCGGAAGCTGCTGGCGCTGGTCGTCTTCATGGTGCTGCTAAGCTCGGCGGCCGGCTTGCTCGGACCTTATTTGCTCGGGGTGGCGGTCGATACGTATTTGGTTCGCAGGGCAGGCGGGAACCTGCTCGTCCTGCTAGCGGGCTTGGCCGGCGTGTATGCGGTCCAGACGGGCGCGACGCTGCTGCAGCATTATTGGATGATCGGGGTCGCCCAGCGAACGGTCGCGCGGATGAGGGAAGATTTGTTCGCGCATCTTCACGCCGTTCCGATCCCTTTCTACGGGAAAAAGCAGCACGGCGAGCTGATGAGCAGGCTGACGAACGACATCGACAACGTGAGCCAGACGCTGAGCAGCTCTTTCATCCAAGTGTTTTCCGGTGTCGTCACATTCGCGGGGATGCTCGGATTTATGCTGGTTCTCAGTCCTCTGCTGACGGTAATCAGCTTGACCGTCATTCCTGTCATGTACGCCGGCATGAAGTGGATTACGGCCCGCACGGGCAAGCTTTTCCGGGAGCAGCAGCGGCATATGGGCGAGCTGGGCGGTTTTATCGAGGAGACGATATCCGGGCAGCTGATCGTCAAATCGTTCTCGCGCGAGCGGGAAAGAATAGCCGCATTCGGGGAGCGAAACGGACGGCTGCGCGCGGCCTCATACTGGGCCCAGACGTATTCGGGCTTCGTCTCCAAACTGGTCATCATGCTGGACAATATGAGCTTCGCCGTCATCGCCGCGGCCGGCAGTCTGCTGGCGATCCAAGGGATCGTCACGGTCGGCGTCATCGTCACCTTTGCCGAATATGCGAGACAGTTCTCGCGTCCGCTGAACCAGCTGGCGACGCAAATCAATACGATGCTGTCGGCGATAGCCGGGGCGGAGCGGGCGTTCGAAATATTGTCCGAGACGAAGGAGAGCGACGGAGACTCTGCCGACGAACTGGCCGCTGTGAAGGGCGAGATCGAATTTTCGCACGTATCTTTCGCTTATGGGGACAAGGGGGATACGTTGACGGATTTGACATTCCGCATCAAGCCGGGCCAAACGGTCGCGCTCGTCGGTCCCACCGGAGCGGGGAAATCGACGGTCGTGCAGCTGCTGACCCGATTCTACGAGCCGAACGGCGGGCACATCCGCATCGACGGCCGCGATATCCGCACGATCCGGAGGCAAAGCCTGCGCCGCCATATGGGCTTCGTGCTGCAGGATACCGTCCTGTTCGACGCGACGGTACGGGACAATATCCGCTATGGCAGGCTGGAGGCAACGGACGGGGAGGTGGAGCGGGCCGCCGAGCTGGCCAATGCTCACTCCTTCATCGCGAAGCTGCCCGAAGGCTACGACACGTTCATCCGCGAAGGCGGCAGCGGCATCAGCCAAGGCCAGAAGCAGCTGCTCGCGATCGCCAGAGCCGTGCTGGCCGACCCGTCGATCCTTATTCTCGACGAGGCGACGAGCAGCATCGATACGGTCACGGAAATCAAAATCCAGCAGGCGCTCTCCCGGCTCATGAAAAACAGGACGAGCGTCGTCGTCGCCCACCGGCTGAGCACGATCCGCCAGGCCGATCTGATCGTCGTGCTGGAGCGCGGGAAAATTGCCGAGCAAGGCTCGCACGAGTCGCTGATGGAACGGCAGGGCGTGTATTGGGAGCTGCACCGGAGCAAGGACGGTTGAGCGGGAATGAACCGCGGTACGGTGCGTATCGGCGGATCGTATCGACCACGGAGCAGGTTGGGCAAGCGGCAGGCGGACCGCTTGCCCGATCCGGAATGCGGAGTGGCCGGAGAGACGGCGGCGGTAGCTAATGTAGCAGAAGCAAAGGCAGAAGCAGAGGCAGAAGCAAAGGCAGAAGCAAAGGCAGAAGCAAAGGCAGAAGCAAAGGCAGAAGCAAAGGCAGAAGCAAAGGCAGAAGCAAAGGCAGAAGCAGCACAACCGGTCATAATGAACCTAATTGCACTAATGGTGGATCCTATTGCCTCGTGCGTCATGATGAACTAAAGTACACCCATGGAGGGCCCTATTACTTCTTGCGTAATGATGTTCATTTTTACCATATTGAGTGAGGTTATCAGTGAGCTTGATCTGATTTCAGCACTATTCGCGTCGATTTCCCTGTTCGGGCCGACCATAGTGCTTGTTTCAACCTTATTTCCTTCAGCGAGCCTGATTTCGAGCGGAATTCATTCGATTATGCCCAAACAAGGTTGATTTCAGCACTATTCGCGTCGGTTTCCCTGTTCGGGCCGACCATAGTGCTTGTTTCAACCTTATATCCTTCAGCGAGCCGGATTTCAAGCGGAATTCGTTCAATTGTGCCCCAAATAAGGTTGGTATGTGCACTATTCGCGTCGATTTCCCTGTTCGGGCCGACCATAGT
>NZ_VDCQ01000062.1 GCF_006265175.1 Paenibacillus hemerocallicola
GCACTATAGCCGTCGGAATCGCGCCATTTGGGGCAAATGCCCGCTCCGTCCGGTCAGATAGTGCTGAAACCAGCACTATTCGGGCCTGAATATGGCTGAGGCTGCAGGATAAGGTTGTTTTGAGCACTATAGCCGTCGGAATCGCGCCATTTGGGGCAAATGCCGGCTCCGTCCGGTCAGATAGTGCTGAAACCGGCACTAACCGGGCCTGAATCGGGCTATGACGGCAGGATAAGATTGTTTTGAGTACTAAAGTCGCACGGGTGCAAACTGTCACCTTCAAAAAAAAGCTTCTGTCTATGTTCGAAATGTCAGTTCTCTCTTATCGTAATAGTAACACAACGGTTTTCCAATACGAAAGGAGAGAAAGTCCCATGATTCCGATTCACCCCCGCATCGACAGGCTGCAGCCTTATGTCGCGGGCATCCGACCCGAAGAGGGAACCGCTGCCATCAAGCTGAACCAGAACGAAAGTCCTTATCCCGCTTCCCCCAAGGTGGCGGAAACGTTTGGGCGGCTCCGTCCGGAACTGCTGCTCAGGGAATATCCCGACTCGGGCTGCCTTCGGATCCGTGAAGCGCTGTCGGCCTTACACGGCATCCCCGTATCGATGCTATTATGCGGCAACGGATCGAGCGAGCTGATCACGCTGCTGTACAAATCGTTTCTGTGCGATGGAGATACGGTGGCGATCCCGGATCCGACGTTCGGTCTGTATGCTACAGTAGCGGAAATGGCGGGCATCCGAGTAGACATCGTGCCGACAGGGGAAGATTTCCGCATCGACACGATGAAGCTGCTCGAATCGGACCCACAAGCGGTCATCATCGCCAATCCGAACGCCCCGACCGGGCTTTGTCTCCAAGCGGCGCAAATCGAGCGGCTGCTGCAATCGTACCGGGGACTCGTTGTCGTCGATGAGGCATATGTCGATTTTGCGCCGGAAGGCACTTCCGTGCTCGGGCTCGTTGACCGGTACGACAACCTGCTCGTGCTGCGGACGTTCTCGAAGGCGTACGCGCTAAGCGGCAGCAGGATCGGCTTTGCGGCAGGAAACGAACGGTTGATACAAGCGATGGGGAAGGGCAGGGAGACATTTAGCGTCAACGCGGTGGCGCAGCTGGCGGCGGAAGCGGCTTTGTCGGACCAAGACTATATGCGGACGACGGTGGAGCGGATCGCGATGACGCGGCAGCAATTTTGCGAGTCTCTGGAGCGAACGGGTTGGAACGTCCTCCCGTCCGTAACGAACTTCGTACTGGCTTCGCCTCCTGTTGGGGGTCGGACCGCGAAGGAGCTCTATGAGCGGCTGCTCTCGGAGCATATTTACGTGAGATATTTCGATACCCCGCGTCTGGCAGACAAGCTGCGGATCAGCATCGGCACGGACGTCGAGATGCAGGTCGTTCTGGATTCGCTGGCGCGGGCGGATTGATGGAAAGCATACGGCTTTTGGGGACAAAATTAAGTTGCAAAGTACAGGTTGTATGGTATGCTCTGAATAAGGATATATAACTGAACATCCGCGGTTTGTCAATAGCCAATTAAGGGCGCGCTCGAGAATTTTTTTGGCGAAGAGGGGCGCGCGGCAAGCCGCCTTATATTCAAATATTCCAAGTTGGCCGGGGGCACGATATGGATGTCAAGAAAGGTTTCGCTTTCAGTAATAATAAGCCTTTTCAGTATCGTAATTATATTTGCATCGGTTGTTATATATAACGGCGGGCAGAAGCATCAAAGCAATTATGTAGATACCCGCACCGATGAGCTGCCCAATAAGGAGACGGATGCACCCGGGCCTATCACTTCCGGTACACGTTCCAATGGCATTGTTGATACTTCGTCCGACTCTGTCACTCCTATTCCCGCCGACATATTGGCCAAACTGCCAGCGACGGTATCGGCGAGGATCCGGAAAGACGGTTTCGAGAGCCTGCCATCCGAGATGCAAGCGAAGGTACGTCAGTTGATGGGGGCAAACTCTTCGGTCCAAGGACCGGCAAGAGGAGCAGCCGATGGAACGAATGTAACCCCCACCGGTGAAAATTACAAGGACTTGATTCCGCTTACCGATCTGAAGAACGGTACATATAGAGGGTATGAGGGCGGATTGTATGCGGGAGGAAGCAACAAGCCGTCCCAGGAATATTTGAAAATCGGTATGGAAAGCGCTGCCAAGATACGTCCCCTTAACGCTGCCGGCAAACCGGACGACAAGGGCATAATCGGCATGCTGACAGTAGGATTTTCCAACACGACCATGGAGTCGCAATCATTCATAAAGGTATCGAATGCCGATCCCGAGAGAAATCCGAGAGTCGTCGTAGTCGATGGTGCGGTGGGCGGCAGGGATGCCATAGAGCTTTCAGACCCTTCCATGACACGCTATTGGAACGAGCAGCAGGGACGTCTGGATCAAACAAAAGTCACGCCCGCTCAGGTGCAGGTGATCTGGCTCAAAGAAGTCGTTGCGGGAGATACTATGCAGTTTCCGCAGGACGCCGAGCGTTTTCGCGATGCCTTGGCGAAGATCGTCCGCACTCTCAAGACTAAATTCCCGAATTTGCATATCCTATATGTCTCGAGCCGTATATACGGCGGGTACGCTCTCCGCAACGGCAGCCAGGAGCCATGGGCTTACGAGGGCGGATTTGCATACAAATGGATGATCGAGGACTGGGAAAAAGGACCGACACCGGGCGATCCGTGGGTGGCATGGGGGCCTTATTTATGGGCTAACGGCACAACCCCAAGGAATGACGGACTTGTCTGGAATTTGCAAGACTATGTGGAATCGGATCGGATGCATCCGGGGCCTTCAGGCACATCGAAAGTAGCTTCCTTGCTTTCCGACTTCTTCAAAACAGATCCTACTGCAAAAAGCTGGTATCTTAAATAAAAATCTCCGCATTTGCGGTACAATACGAGTAAAGGCATATTCGAAATGCCGATTGCGGGGAGCGGATTGCGGATGAAGGGGACGGCGGCAGGCGGAAAAGGGAGAACGGCTATCGTAGCCGGGGCTACGGGATTGATCGGAAGCGAGCTGGTGAAGCAGTTGTTGGAGGAGCCGGCGTACGGTGAAGTCATTGCCCTGACGAGAAGAGAGGCGATGTTTCCCGATAGCCCCAAGCTCGCCGTAGTGATGACCGACTGGAGCAGGGAACGGCTGGAAGCCGCTTTGGCTGGAAAGTTGGAGGGGGCCGACATGTTCTGCGCGCTAGGCACGACGATCAAGATAGCGAAGACAAGACAGCAATTCAAGGTTGTCGATTACGAATACCCGGTGCTGCTCGGCAGCCTCGCCAAGCAATACGGCGCCTCGCGATACATCGTCGTATCGTCCATAGGATCGGATCCGCGTTCTATCTTCTTCTATAGTCGGGTAAAGGGCGAGCTGGAGGAGAAACTCCGGTCATACGGTTTTCCGGGCCTGTATGTATTCAAGCCGTCGCTTCTTCTGGGGGAGCGGGCGGAGATCCGTTCGGGTGAGAGGCTGGCGGAGCGCGTCGGCAAGGCGGTTTCTGTTCTTATGGCGGGAAGCTTGCGGAAGTACAAGCCGATCGCCGCCTCGAAGGTTGCAGCGGGAATGATCCAAGCCGCCAAGCGAGGCTTGTCCGGCGTCCATACGTTCGAATACGACGGGATCACCGAGCTTGGCGGGAAAGCCATACAGGAGCGGGAAGCCCGGAAGTGAAGCTTTCTTCGCGTCTGCGCCAACGTCTCGGCATAGCGTGGGATTGCGTCAAGGCTCCAATTCGCAGAAACGATTGTGCTTCTCGATTTCCCGCTTCAAGGCTGCAGCCGACGATGGTTTGATTTCAAAAGCGAATGGCGAAGCTTTCCTCATATGCTTGCGAATCGGTTTGCAGTCCAGAAGTTCCCGCAGGAGAGCCTCGTCGTCAGTCTCGACGATCGTAGCTTGACGGATGCGGATTTTGCCGATTTGCTTCTCCCAGTCGAGCAGGGTATCCAGCACGTTGTAGGGCAGATCTTGTTCCGCGTGCTCGAACAGGTAGTCGATAATTACGCGAATGCCGATGCCTTCGTTCAAGGCTTTCACCATATCCGGGAAGGTCAAGCTGTAAACGGTTACGGCCCCTTCGGCGATACAGGCGGCGAAACGGTCGAAAAACAATTTGTGCACGGCGAAAAGGCAGCTATCCGTTAAGATTACGCTGAAGTCCGACCCGACTGTCAGACCCGAGCTGGCTGGCGGCTCGGCCAATTCCGGTTCCGTCATCTCCCGGATGCCGAGCAGGCCGGCGCCGAGGGGCGTAATCCGGAAATAGAGGACGCTCAGGAATTCGGTATCGAATAAGTTCTCCACATGGCTCAAGATTACGTCCACGATCCCGATAGGCGCCAAATATTCGAACAGCACCGTTTCAATCAGTCTTCCTTCGACCTGCTCCCATTCATGTCCAGGATAGTAGAGGCGTTCGTATTCGTCATAGACCTCTATTTCGCCGACTACGTGCTCTAGAAAGAAATATGCCGTTTTTTTCATGTAACGTAACAATTCTGCGGTTTGAATCCACTGTTCCGCCGGACATTCCGCCAAGTAGCGTAATACCGTTTCCCGGCAGTTGACGAGAGGGATGTTGCTTTCGACCCGCACTTTCATTTCCGGGTTGCGGCTCAATTCGTCGATACGGTCGCTTTTTACATAAGCGTTCAGCAATAATCGGCATTTTCCGGAAAGGCGGAGCTGCATAAACGTTTCGGCCCCTTCGCCGACAACGAGGTAACCGCCGACATTGTCCAGCAGTTTCGCGGCCAGCATCAGCTGGACCGTTCCGTACACCAAGGACGTCTCCTCGACGGTTCGTATGTCGTGCATTGAGCGGTGCCAGGAAGGAAGAGGCTCGCGGTGCAGAAAAACTTCCTCGATGCGAATAGCGGACGCTTTGGTCGGCATGCCTCCGGAAGGCGTCGTTTTCAGCTTGGACTGATTGACCGTGCGGATGACACGGTCCAATTGCTAGGCGAAGTCGTTTCCAATTACAAGCCATTGATCGGCGCCCTGTGCCGCCGCCTCGGTAACGGGATGGTAAACCGCGGGCAAGGGCGGAATTCGCCGGCCGAGCCAGAACATGAGAGGGTCGGGAATGGATCGACCGACGAAAAAAATTTTGGCAGGAGAGGCGGTCGGCAAACAGGCGGGAAATTCTGACCGGTATAAATAAGAGTGCGGGGGCCACGCCACGTTGTGCTTTTCATAAATCGCCTGCACTTCAGATAAATCCGACACTCCCGAGCTTCGGACGTAATCTTCAAGCAAGTCTCTCTCGAACGGAGACAGATCATTCCAATAGCGAAGCAAGTTTTGCTCGTCCTGATAAAAGCGCAAGAGCGCTTCGACCATCTCCGCCTTCCGTTTGTATCCTATCTCGATCCCGGCGATCTTCATCAGAAATGGCAGCGAGTCTTGAGATTGGCTCCGGGCTGTCGTCAACTTTTCCAAGCTGTTTATCAGATCCATCAGCAAACCTCCCGATTGGGGAAATGGTTGGAGCGGCTTGATTGATCTCATTATAGGCAACAACGCCGGGATTGGAAAGGAGCTGCTGAAATTCAATATTGGCGCCAGATTGGGTATGCGCAAGTCGAAGTCATTCCTGGGCTTGAGCTGGCCGACGCAAAATAACGGCCGCCATATGCCGCCGTCGTCTCAGTAGTTTTGCACAAGCTTTATCTGTTGTTGCGCCATTTATTGAATTCCAGAAATTCGAGAAACTGTTCCTTGCTAATGCCGGAAGCCATCGCTTCCCGTACGAGCTCCATCCATTCGGCGTCCAGCTCCTGCGCCGTATTTTTTTTGTCGTTCAGGAACGCTTCGATGGGAACTTCGAGCACGACACATATTTTTTCCAGCAAATGAATCGACGGATTAGTCTGAATGTCCCGCTCGATCGAGCTCAGGTACGATTTCGCGACCCCGGCCTTTTCGGCCAATTCGCTCAAGGAAAGCCCTTTCGTAAGACGCAGTTCTTTGACGCGTTTGCCTATCATCCGATTATCCCCTTTTAGCTTACCGTTCTCAGCTGTCTAATCTGTAACTCCATCATAACAAAAATGGCATTAAAATGCATGCGAATCACCGGATTTAGGTTGCAAATGTGCGGAATGCGCCACAATGAAAGCGATTTCAAAAATGAACAACCGCAAAAGCCCGTCAACGGGCGGGCTTTTTTGTTCCGGGCGGGCTTTGCCGCAAAAATTTACGGATATCCTCGATAGTAATGCCGATTTGTTTGGCTGCCAGCATCAGGTGAATCCAGTTCGGGTCCAGCTTGGAATCGTATTGGCGTAAGCCTTGCATGTCGTAAACTCCCCCCAGTATGTGATGGGTTGGTTGTCGCTTGGATGCAAGTGACGTCGTGTAAAAGGATTCGTGGCTTGCTTCCGTTTTGTGGGGGGAGGGCGATTTCCGGGGTCGCGAACAAGCCGCGATCCGATCCGGACTCCGGCTTGTTCCCACGGCGGACAAATCCGTCTAGCCTCCGAAAGCATCCCGGAACGCCCGTGACAAATCGGCGGGCTCTACGTTCCATAGCGTCGCGATTTCCTGGCAGACGTTCTCGTCCCACCAATTGGACAACAGCTTGCGGTTGCTGCTGTTTTCCGCAATGAATTGCAGGTTGAGCACCACTTTTTTCAAATAAAGCTCCTCGGCTTCGGCGAGCTGGGCCGGGGGAATCCATATTTTCAGCCGTTTTACTGTCCGGTACAGCTCCTTGTTGCACGCCCGGCGTATTTTTCTGAGCGTAGGCAAGCTTTGGTTATGCTTCTCGCTGTGCTTCTCGCCGGAAGGATTCATCATGCCGCATCACCCGCTCCTCTCTGCTATTACCATATGCAGAGAACGGCCGCTAGGCTACTGCGCTGCCGTCAGTTGACGACAATATATCCGATCATCGGCCCGTTGTGCGCCGCGTCGGGATGGGTCAGGCAAATGATACGGAATATGCCCGGTTTGTCCGCTTTGAACGATACGACAGCTTCGGCTCCTTGCTTGACCTCTCCGTTCAAGCCGAGTCCTTCGATCATGAACGGATGGCTGACGCCGTTAATGCCGCTGATGCTGAGCTTCACCTTCTCGCCTTTGCGGACGAAGACGGTGCCTGGATCCCAACGGTACGCCTCGAGTTGCTTGCCGTCCGGCATCGTCGCTTTGAACTCCCCCGTGACCATGTGGATCGTGCGTGTCTCCAGAGCCGTTCCGGTCACGGAGGCGGTTTGTTCCTGACGGGCATACAGCGCGTAAGCCGTTGCCAGAATGAGAACTCCGAGCCCGATGAGCAGATGCTTCTTCTTGAATACGAACAGCCGGACGGAAGCGCGTCTGTTCGGTTTGCGGTGCGACGGTACGTAGGCCAATCGTTTCTCCTCCTTATCGTTTTATACCGTATGCTTGTCAACCATCATCCACTATTAGCGTATGTGGAGGCTTGTTCCGGCATGACTGGAGAACGATCGGCCCGTCAAAACGGCGGAGAGGCCCGATTCAGCGCCATTGCTTCGGATACCGCGCCTTGGACAGACGATGGTAGCCCCAAGCGATCAGCACGATTAAAGCCGAACCGAGCAGAACGGGGCTGAACAGGAACGACCAGTCTGCTCCCGATACCATGACGACGAGGGGATCGGCTCCTGCGGGCGGATGGACCGTCTTGGTCAGCTGCATGATCCAGATGGCCAAGCCGACGGCAAGGGCCATACTCCAGGCGTGGGTACCGGCGGCAGTCTGCACGCATAGTCCGATCAGCGTGCTGAGAACATGTCCGCCTACAATATTGCGCGGCTGGGCCAGCGGGCTGTCGGGGAGTGCGAACGCGAGCACGCACGTCGCGCCGAAAGGGGCCATGACCAGCGTCAGGCGGGTCGCCTCGCCGATGCCGAAAGCGAGCCAAATGGCCAGGAACCCCCCGAATCCGGGGATGGCCAGACGAAGCATATGTTGGAAACGCGCCATAATTTACTCCTCCTCTCACATCCTGAAGCGGATTTGCCAATCCGTTTTGCCGATGATATCATATACATAATCATTTCAGATGCGAATAAATAGAATAGCAAGCATTTCGAAATCGAATGGGTCGCGGTATAAGGAAGAGGTGGGACGGATGATCGAAATGCTTGAAGGCCGTTTTTTCAAAACGTTCGTGACGGTGCTGCAGGAAAGAAGCTTCAGCCGGGCCGCGGACAAGCTCGGATACGTGCAATCTACCGTTACCGCGCATATCCGCCTGCTCGAGCAGGCATGCGGCAAGAAGCTGTTCAACCGGCTCGCGCGCGGCGTAGAGCCGACGGAAGCGGGGGAGGAGATGGCCAAATTCGCGCATCAGTTCGTCCATTTGGGCGCTTCGCTCGAGGAGGCGATGAACCGGCTGGACGATCCCCGCGGGACGGTCCGCCTCCAGGCGCTGGAATCGTTCTGCGTGACGAGGCTGCCGCGGTTTTTCGGGATGTTTTTCACGCGGTACCCGCACATCAAGCTTCATCTGGAGACTGGCTTTTTCCGCGAGGTCCTCGACGGCGTGGCGAACCATCGGGCCGATCTCGGCATCGTATCGCAGCACCCGCACCGCGACGATCTCGACTTTTATCCGCTGCAGGAGGAGCGGCTCCTCGTCGTCGCCTCTCCGGACATTGTGCGCGTCTACGAGCAGGAAGGCTGGGAAGGACTGCGCGAAGCCCGGGTTATCGGCTTCGGGAGCCGGTGCGTGTATCAGACTTGCGCCGACGAGCTGCTGTCCGCGCAGGGCTTGAAGGGAAACGACGTTCTGGAATTCGCGAGCCTCGAGATGATCAAGCAGACGGTGCGAAGCGGGCTCGGCATCGCGCTGCTGCCCGAAATCGGCGTGAAGGCGGAGGTTGAAGCCGGCGGGCTCGGCATACTGCCGACGGAGCCTGTCTTGCTGACGCACGGGCTGGTCGCGCGCAGCGGCCGGGAACTGACCTCGGCATCCGGTCGGCTCCGCGACTCGCTTACGGGTTATTTCGGCGGTTCGGGCGAAGGATAAGTTTGCTCGATCCGGGTGCGTAGGCGTCCCTCCTTATGGTAGAATAGGGTAGACAAGGCTCCGGGCAGCTCCGAACCGTGCCGGGTGTCCCACAAGTTTACAAGGAAAGTTGGTTACCGATGAGCGACTGGATTCACGGAGTGATTGACGCGGCAACCTCCTGGTTGTCCGCTCTGGGCTATTGGGGAATTATGCTGGGCTTGATGATCGAAATTATTCCAAGCGAAATCGTGCTTGCCTTCGGCGGCTATTTGGTTTCCAAGGGCGAGATCAACTACTGGATTGCGGTGTTGTTCGGCGTAATCGGCGGCGTCATCGCGCAAATATTCGTCTATTGGATCGGCCGCTACGGCGGCAGACCGGTATTGGAGAAGTTCGGGAAATACATTTTGATCAACAAGCATCATATCGATGTGTCGGAGCAATGGTTCAATAAGTACGGGACCGGCGTTATTTTCACGGCCAGATTCATTCCGGTCGTCCGTCATGCGATTTCCGTGCCGGCCGGCATGGCTCGCATGCCGCTGTCCAAGTTTACGCTGCTGACGACGCTGGCGGTCATCCCATGGTCGATGTTCTTCATCTATCTGGGCATGAAGCTCGGAGACAACTGGCAAAATATCGACGAGACGGCCGCGGAATATATGCGGGAAATTATGTGGGGAGCGGTCGCGCTGACCGTCCTGTACGTTATTTATTTGCTCTACAAAAGGTCGAGGCGAAAGGCCGTTCCCGTACAGCCTGCTACCGCCGGCGTTTCCAGGCCGGAGACGGATGGCAAGCTGCGCGTGCTTGACCGGCTCGGAAGCGAATATCGGGTTCTGGACGGTCGCCGCGTCTTGCCCGGCAACGAGGTCCAGCAGGCCGAAACGATCGTTGTAGGCCCGAACGGCGTGTTTCATATCGAGCTGAATCGCCGGGCGGGTGAGATCCGCTTTACGGAGCGCATTGCCGAGCCCGGAACGGTCGGCTCTCCGGATGATCCGACCGCGCAGGCGTACCGCAGAGAGTTCGCGTTGAAAAATTTGCTGCGCCGCAACCAGATCAAAACCGATGTCGTCGGCATCATTTGCTTGACCGATCCGAAAGCGAGCATTGCAGGCCAAAGCCCGGCATTTGCCGTGCTGAAGCAAGACGAGCTTCCGTCCCATATCCGGGCGCATAAAGCGAAGCAGCCGTTAAACGAAGAGCAGGTTGTCCGGATCGTCAGGCTGCTCGAGGAACAGGATAGTTCAGTAAAGAGCTGACGAAAAGGCGCAAGCGGGAGGACCGTTTGCGCCTTCGCCAATGCTTCCGAATGGACAATGATAAACGTTTTCAGATAAAATAAAGATGGCAACATTATGAAGGAGGGACGTACGATGAGCAAAAACTTGGCAGACAAGCTGGGCAAAGGATTGGAGCCGCAGCAGTTTATCGACCGGATGACGAAAAACCAGGACAAATTTCTCGATTGGTCCAATCGGTTCGAATGGAGCTCCGAGGACGACCGCGAATTTTTCGAATCGCTATCGAACCGTGACGATTTGCGCTGCCTCATATTGGCGGCCGATTGGTGCGGCGACGTCGTTCGCAACGTTCCCGTCGTGTTCAGGGTTTTGGAAAACTCCGGCATACCCGTCGAAGTGCTGATCATGGAAGAGCATACCGATACGATGGACCAGTTTCTGACGATGGGCGGCCGCGCTATTCCGATCGTCATTTTCGTCGATACGGGGGGCTTCGTACTCGGACAATGGGGGCCGCGCCCGAAGCAGGTGCAGGAAGTCATGACGCAATTCAAGCAGGCGAATCCGGACCGGAATGCGCCGGATTACGAAGAGAAGATCAAGGTTGCGCGCACCGAAATGATGGCCCGGTATGGCGAAGGAACCGGTTATCACGCCGTGATCGCGAAGGAACTGCGCGACCTGCTATCCACTTTCTAAACGGACGGAGATCCTTATGCTGAACATAGATGCTTTCGAGCTCGGTCCGCTGCAAACGAACGCATACCTGCTCTCGAATGCGGAGCGTACGAAGGGATTCGTCATCGACCCCGGGATGAATCCGAAGTCGCTGTTCAAGCGCATCGAGACGATGGAAATCGAGGCGATCGTGCTCACCCACACCCATTTCGACCATATCGGCGGGGTGGAGGAGCTGCGCAAATGGAAAAAGTGCCCGGTCTACGTGCACGATGCCGAAGCCGACTGGCTGGCCGATCCGAAGAAAAACGGCTCGGCCAGATGGCCGGAGCTCGGAGGGCCGATCGTAACCGAACAAGCGGAATACGCGTTGGACGACGGTCAGACGCTGGAGCTGCTCGGGGAGAAGTTCCGTGTGTTCCACACGCCGGGACATTCGCCGGGCAGCGTCAGCCTGCTATACGGCGACAAGCTGTTCTGCGGGGACGTGCTGTTCCGGCTGTCCGTAGGCCGGACCGATTTGCCCGGCGGGAGTCAGCGCGAATTGATGGAATCGATTCACGGTACGTTATTCGATCTGTCCGACGATGTGAAAGTGTATCCGGGGCACGGAAAGTCGACGACGATCGGTTTCGAGAAGCTCAACAACCCTTACGTGTGAAACGGCTGCCGCGTCCGCGGCTGTCGGGATAGGAGAAGAGGCTTGCCGCGCTCTCGGGCGCGGCAAGCCTCTTTTTGCCTCGTTTTGCGGTGCCGGGGCTAGCTAGTTCAAGGACTCGTCTCTTTCCGCCAGCAGCTCGGACGGGACGCGGCCGGTATGACGTTTAAAGATACGGTAAAAGTAGGACGGATCGGTATATCCGACGTATTCGGATATTTCCGCTACCGTAAGCAGCGAATGACGGAGCAAATATTGCGCCGTTTTCATTCTGGCGGCGTGAACGCAGTCGCCGATCGTCTGGGCCGTCACGGTGCGGAACAGCGTAGCGGCGTAGTTCGGGCTTCTCCCTATCGCTTCGCCTACCTGCTCTTTCGATACGGACTCCCGGTGATGAAGCTGGATATAGGCGCGCATCGCTTCGACAAGCCGGTATTTGTCATGGGAAGGGCTTCCCCGATCCAGCTCGCGATTGGCGTGCACGAGCGTTTCAAGCAGCATCGCCTGGGCCATCGTTTCCCGGTAGGGGAGCGATTCGTTCCATTGCACGAAGGCGGTTTTGAGCCGGTCGGCGATCAGCTCGTACAGGCCGGTTTTCCATACGAGGTACGGGTGTGTGTCCAGTATCGGCAGCATGGGCGGCGTTCCCGGTCCCGCTACGCGGAACGAAATGACGTATTTTTCATGCAGCACCGTCGGAATGCTTTTGCCGTAAAAGGCGGTCCGGTCCGAAATGAGCAGCATGTCTCCTTTTTCCGCGACGACTTTTTTTCCTCCGATCCAATAGACGCATGAGCCGTACGTGACGAGAGCGAGCGACCGGACCGCGTCTGCCGGGTCGGCTTCTTTGAACCAGCGCGTCCCTTTATCTTGACGAACCTCGATGACCTGCAGCATGAAGGCACGACTCCTCTCTTTCTTGCAATACTATTCTACACATGTCGTACTATTTTTCATAGATTCCTTTCGAAGTTTGGACGTACAATGAAGGCGGGAGCTTGTACATCCGAGAGCGAAAGGAACGAAGAAAACGATTATGCGCAAAACGAAAATTGTTTGTACGATGGGGCCTGCCTGCGATTCGGTCGATGTGTTGAAGCAGATGATAGCTGCCGGGATGAACGTAGCGCGGCTGAATATGGCGCATGGCAGCCTGGAGGATCACGCGGCGAGGATCGGCCGGGTGCGGCAAGCGGCCGGGGAAATGGGAGCCTACGTAGCGGTATTGATGGACATTAAAGGACCCGAGGTGCGGATCGGCATGCTGGCCGAGCCGTCTTACGAGCTGGCCGAGAACGACCGGTTCATTTTGACGACGGAGACGATAACGGGCGACGGCCGGCGCGTGTCGGTCAACTATCCGGAGCTGCCGCGGGATGTACGGGCAGGCTCGACCATTTTGATCGACGACGGTCTCATTGAGCTGGTAGTGGAGCAGGCGGAAGGTACCGAGGTCGTTTGCCGTGTCGTCAACGGCGGCAAGCTGAAGCCGCGCAAGGGCGTCAACTTGCCGGGCATACGGACATCGCTGCCTGGCGTGACGGAGCGTGACGTTTTGCATATCGGGTTCGGCGTGGAGCAGAAGGTGGATATCATTGCTGCCTCGTTCGTCCGCAAGGCTGCGGATATCGTGCAAATACGCGAGCTGCTGGAGCAGCACGGAGCGGAACATATCCGGATTATCTCGAAAATCGAGAACGAAGAAGGCGTCGACAACCTGAGCGAAATATTGGAGGTATCGGACGGCATTATGGTCGCTCGCGGAGACTTGGGCGTGGAAATTCCGGTCGAGGACGTTCCGCTCGTGCAGAAGCGGATGATCCGGGCTTGCAACGCGGCCGGGAAGCCGGTCATAACGGCCACGCACATGCTGGAATCGATGCAAATCAACCCGCGGCCTACGCGCGCCGAAGCGAGCGACGTATCCAACGCGGTACTGGACGGATCGGACGCCGTCATGCTGTCCGGGGAAACCGCTGCGGGCAAATATCCGGTGGAGTCGGTCGCCACGATGGCGCGCATCGCCGAGAAAACCGAGACGATTTTGCCTTACCGCGAATCGTTCGAGCAAAAAATCCGGTTGCATCCGACCAATGTGACCGAGGTCATCAGCCAGTCGGTCGTAGGCGCCTCGCTCGATCTAGAGCCGAAGGCGATATTGACGCCGACGGAGAGCGGATTTACCGCCCGCATGGTGTCCAAATACCGGCCGAAAGTGCCGATTATCGCCGTAACGACGAACGAAAGCGTAATGGGCGGGCTTTGTCTCGTATGGGGCGTTATCCCAGTAAAGGGCGAACCGGCGCCTACTACGGACGAAATGCTCGAATCGTCGTTGCAAAGCGCCGTCAAGAGCGGAGCGTTGTCGCCGGGAGATGCGGTTATCGTGTCGGCCGGCGTGCCGGTCGGTCGAAGCGGGGCGACGAATTTGATGAAGATCGTGGAAGCTCCCGCGTGACGGAATGAGAAATAGAACGGGATCGGCCCGGATTCAAACGATAGACCGTTTTTTCAAATAAAAAGAGGATTTGACCCGCAGACGTAGAATTAATGATGTTGGATAGTTTGGAAAATAGATCACTCGACAAGCGGGGTACGCATCCAATGTCTTCGGTCCGTGTTCAAGTATCGTGCATCGCGATGCGCGACGGCAAAATCGCCATGATCAAGAAGCTGAATCCGGCTTATAAAACATACGGACTGTTCATCCCGCCGGGCGGTCACGTGGAGCCGACCGAGACGATCGAGCAAGCGTGCGTCCGCGAGATGCGGGAAGAGACGGGCCTGGAAGTGTCGTCTTTGGAGATGATCGGCGTTATTACGTTCTTGAACAATATAATCGGGTATCATTCCGTATGCTTTCTGCTGATCGCCCACGAAGTGAACGGCGCGCTGTCCACGACGGAGCCGGAGAAGCAGACGGCCCATTGGATCGAGCTGGACGGGATCGACGGGAACGTGACGGTGCCGGGCTATCACCGCGATTTTCTGGACCATATTTTGAATCGGCGCGGCTTTCTGAACGCGAGGGTGGAATGGCTGCCTCCGGATGATCGGGCGAAGTGGACGATCGTGGAAGGAACGTCCGTCGAGTCGGGCGCAGCAGAGGCGTACGTACAAGTCAAATAGAATGAAATACGGGACCGCACACCGCTGCGGTCCCGGTTTTCGTGTGTATATATCGAAATGATTCTTCGTCGGAGCGTGGTATGGGTTGAATAGCTGGCTGTACGCATTGAAAAAACGGTTCAACCTTTACCTCGAGCCCGATATGGAGGAAGAGTTCGGCCATTATTACGTTTCCAAGCATTTGTCGGTCCTTCGGTTCGGGCTGATCGTTTCACTCGTATTGTTCGGCTTGCTCGGGATCGACGATATATGGGCGGCACCGATGTCCAAGCATGAGTTATGGGGGATCCGCTACGGGATTATGGTCCCGTTCATCCTTGTCAGCTACGGACTGACTTTTACCCAATTGTTCAAAAAGCATTTGCAGTCGATCATGTGCGTCGTACAACTCGTTTCCGGCAGCGGCTCGATCGGGATTCTGGCCGTGCTCCGGCCGGAGGAGCCGGCGAATTATTTTTACTTTGCAGGCCTGATGCTGATCATATTCGGCAACTTTACGCTGCTCGGCTTGCGCTGGATCCAGGCAACAGCCGTTTCCGTCGTTTTGGTGGCGGGTTACGCCGTCACGGTATGCATCGTCCAAGAGCCGTTTCAGGCGGGCCGGGACGATACCGCCTATTTGGCATACATCAATAGCAATTTGTATTTGTTCTCTTCCCTGATCGGTGCGGCCGTAGTCGGGTATGTGATGGAACGGTATAAAATCGTCGAATTCGCGCAGCGCAAGGAGCTGGAGCGCAAAAACGAAGTCATGGAGCGTCTGTCGTTTCTGGACGGCTTGACCGGCGTTTCCAACCGGAGGGCGTTCGATGCGAAAATCGTGGAAGAATGGAACTGGGCTCTACGAAATGCCCGCTGCGTGTCCATCATCATGATCGATATCGACCATTTCAAGCTGTACAACGATACGTACGGCCATCAGCAGGGAGACGAATGTTTGAAGGCGGTGGCGGAGGCGCTCCGCAGCAGCTTGAAGCGTTCGAAAGACTTTATCGCCCGCTATGGAGGGGAAGAGTTCGTCGTCATTTTGCCGGAGACGGAAGAGGAAGGCGTCAGGAAGCTTTCGGCCTATTTGCATCGGGCGGTATACGATTTGCGTCTCGGTCATGAATCGTCCCGATTCGGCCATGTGACGATCAGCGCGGGCACGGCTACGGCGTGGCCGCACAATGGGGATTATCGCAGATTGATCGAAGAGGCGGACCGGGCGTTGTATGAATCGAAGTCCAAAGGGAGAAACCGTACGACGGTGAGCGGCTCAGGCAAGCGGTGAGCCTATTCGCTTTGCCCTTTCCGGCAGACGCGTCAGTTATCCGCGGTATTTTATTCGATTAGAAAAAAACTTAATGCCGTATCGATAATACGACATTAAGTCTGGTCGAGGTCCACTCGAAACATCTTATTCATAAGCCAAAGCAAGACATTCATCACGGCTCCGCTCTTTACGCCGTTTATTTTATATCCTTTAGCTGTGTGTCAACTTCCTCGGCAAGCGCCGATAACGATGCCATGACTTCAGCCTCGGTTGTCGCAGTCAGGAGGCTCCTGTCTGTCAGTTTGACCCCGCTGAGAGCACTGTTCCGATAGACGATCGGCTTGACCGCATAATTCAATTCGTCGATCAATATATCCATTCCCGGGAATTTAAGCTGTCCCGATTTGGGTATGGCCGATTTGACGGTCAGCATATCTGCCTTCCCCCAATCTTTCTGGAACTGGCTGTCTCCGTTCAGGATGACGTCCTTCATAAACTTCCAGGCAAGCTCCTTCTGCTTGGAGCTTTCGGCTATGGTCAGCAGGTTATAATAAACCGCGTTGGCTTTTGCTCCCTTCTCCAAATAGGGCAATCCGGCAATACCGAATTTTCCTGCCGTTGCTTGAACGCTTTCTAGAGGAGAGAACATATTTGTCACAGAAATGCCCATGCCTGCGTTAAATGCACGTAATTCGTTATAAACCGGAGCACCGACGGCGGAAACGCCTTTGCTCGCTTTGGTTGTATTCATATGGCTCAGCAGCTTGGCGAATGCCGCTACCACCGGCTTGCTGTTCAAATAACCGCTAACCCGATTCCCCTCGGGTGCTATAATGCTTTGTCCGGTGCTCTGAGCGAGCGACTCGAACGTATGCAGGTCCATCGGAACGATGCTCCCGTATATTTCTTTCCCCTCGACCCGATTAGCCGCCTGCAGCTTAATCGACTGATTCAAAAACTGATCCCAGGTCCACTCCTTGCCTGGATATGGCATTCCGGCTTTGTCAAACCATTCCTTGTTGTAAAATACGGCAAGCGGCAGCGGATTCAGAGGAATCCCGATCAGCTTTCCCTTTACAGTCGACATCTCAACGAGTTTCTCGTACAGGTCGTCCGTAGTCATTTTATCCGACTTAAACATGGGTAATAGGTCGGCAAAAGTATTTTGCTCGATTAGCATACGATCATAATTGCTGTAGATGAGATCAATCGGTTTTTTATCCTGTGCCCTTTCCATCAGAGCCGCGCTGTATCCTTTTGGCGTAGCGAGCTTTTCTACGGTTACTTTGACCCCCGGATTCGCTTCTTCAAACTGCTTGGCGCTATTCTCGAACGCGCTGATCCGGTTCTTGGCGTTTGAATCCATCGTAACAATGGTGATTTCTTTGGCGTTCGGAACGGTTGAGGTCGATTTGTCCGGCCATACGGAGCATCCGGTTATGAAGCTTACGGTTAGGACTAGTGATACGGTTACTGCAAAATGTTTCAATAATCTTCACACTCCTCTTACGTATTGTAGCCTTTGGTACTCCAAGTCGTTTAAATGGGATCATAAGAAAATTGAAATTTGGTCTGCGGACAAACATCGACCTAATGGAAGGAGTACCAAATATTACTATCATTGTACCAAGCTGGTGCAGTTCCAACAATCGATTCACCAAAAAAATTCATTGCCGGTATCCGTCAGCCGGTATACGAGGGTTGGCCTGCCCATCGATTGATAAACGGTTTCGCACCGTACGGAGTGACGCTTATCTTTTGGGAAACAATTGAGAACCCGTTTCATCCAGGGGCGTTGTACTATAAAGCCCGCATGCTCGCACATATTGACAACGAAGATTGTTGCTGCTATTGTATTAAACAAATGTTTAATTTAAACAAATGTTTAAATGGAAAAAAGGAGAGTCGAATTCAATGGGGAACGCTTTGAAAGCTTTTTTGCAAAAGACGCCGACGAAGATCGGCATCGCCACCGCCATCATGTTCCAGCTCATTTTCAGCATCGTCTGGATGACGGGTTATGACGGGGTGTCGGACAATACGTCGCATTTGAAAATCGCCATCGTCAACGAGGACGCCGGCCTCGGGAAACAAATCGCCGAACAGATCGGAAGCGGCTTGCCGTTCCAAGTATCGATCGAAGCTTCCGTGGACGAAGCCCGACAAAAGCTGAATGACAGGGACGTACAGATGGTCATGCACATTCCCGTCGACTTTTCGAAGCGGCTGCAGACGCCTGGTCAGAAGAGCGAACTGCAATATTGGGTCAACGAGTCCAATCCGGCCATGATCAAAAGCGTAATGTCCGGCGTCGCGGCCAACGTGACGGCTGCCGTAAACAAACAGGCTGTCGCGGCCGGCGCGCAAGCCGTCCTGACGCAAATGAACGTACCGGCCGCACAAGCGCAGAGCACGGCAGAAGCGCTGTCGGAGAAAGTAACGGCCAACGTCCAATCGACGAACCCCGTAACGGGCATGAACAATCAGATGGTGCCGATGATGCTCGTGCTCGCGTCTTTTGTCGGCTCCATGATCATGGGGATGAATTTGCAGCAAGCTTCCGTCATGATCGGTCCGAAGGTCGGGCGTTGGCACAAGTTCGCGGCCCGAGGGATATTGAACGTTGCTGCTGCGGTCGTTACCGCTCTGGTCGGTTCGTCCTTCGTCATGCTGCTCGGCGGACAATCGGCGCACGGATTTATGGCGCTGTGGGGCTTCGAGACGCTTTGCCTGCTCGCATTTATGTTCTTCTCCCAGCTGTTCCTGCTGCTTCTCGGCAATGCAGGCATGCTGCTGAACATCATTATGCTATCCGCACAGCTTGTATCGTCCGGAGCCATGGTGCCTCGGGAGCTGCTGTCGGACTTTTACTACGACTTGGGCCGCTTCTTGCCGGCTACCTATGCAGTGGAAGGCAATATGAATTTGCTGTTCGGCGGTCCGGGCATGGGCGGTGCGGCAGCGGGACTCGTGACGGTTATGCTTTGCTCGATTGCCGTTGGTTTGCTCATCACTGCTCTGCGTAAAGAGAAGGCTCCCGCGGCAAGCGCCGTCGCGTCCGTCTCCCCGAAGCTTGCGAATTGACCGGGAACGAGCCATAATGGTCCTAACAGGACAACAGGCACGATCGCTTCATGGACGCCATAGGACGAGGAGATGCGCATGTCTGCAACGGATCCCGATGTGAAGATGAAAATTTTGCTGGCTGCCAAGAAGCTGTTCGCGAAGCAAGGGTTCGACGGCACGTCGGTACGTCAAATATGCGATGAGGCGGGGGCCAACGTGGCTCTCGTCTCGTACCATTTCGGCGGCAAGGACAATGTTTTCGTCGCGTTGTTTAAAACATTTTTTCCGGGGAACCGTATGGAGGCGTATGAGCCTTATTTTCACGACCCCATTATCGGCATCAAAAAGCTTGTGGAGGAAGTGACCCGTTTCCGGCTGAACGACCCGGATCTGGTCATGATCATTCAACAGGAGATTTTCAAGCAATCCGCGCGTGTCGAGACGATCCAGCAAAATATATTTCCGGTATGGCTGAAGGTGCGCGAGCTGCTGGAGAGAGGAAGAGAGACCGGCGTCTTTCAATTCCGTTCGCTGGACAATACGATGTTTTTCGTGATGGGGACGCTGCTGTTCCATAAAAATACCGACTACTTTTTGCCCATTTTGAGCGACGGCGTCCCGACCTTCGACAATATGTACCGCGATGCGGCCGTATTTATATTACGGGGACTCGGCGTACCCGAGAAGGCGGAGGATTATTTATGAATAATGTAACCAGGCTGCTGCAGCGGCACCGATCGATACGCAAGTTCAAGCCCGACGAGGTTTCGGAGCAAGTGCTGGAAGCGATCGTCCGTTCCGCGCAGATGGCGTCCACTTCCAGCAACGTACAAGCCTATAGCGTCATCGCCGTGACGAATCCGGAGACGAAACGGGCACTGTCGGCAGTCGCGGGCAATCAGCAGCATGTCGAGTCATGCCCGGTGCTGTTGGTCTGGTGCGCGGATTTGAGCCGGGACAAGCTCGCTTGCGAGCGGGAAGGCGTGGAGATGGTATCCGGTACGATGGAAAATTTCATCGTAGCGACCGTCGACGTGGCGTTGGCCGCCCAGAACGCCGCGATCGCCGCGGAGTCGCTCGGCCTCGGCATCGTGTATATTGGCGGCATCCGCAACAATTTGCGGGAAGCGACCCGGCTGCTGAACTTGCCGAAGCTCGTCTATCCGGTTTTCGGCATGTGTCTCGGCTACCCGGACCACGAGTCGGGCGTAAGGCCCCGTCTTCCATTGCGTGCGGTGCTGCATCGCGAAACGTATGACGAGACGGCTCAGGCCGAGTCGATCGACGAATACGACCGGAGGACCCGGGACTATTATATCGAGCGGACGGGCGGGAAACGGGATACGACCTGGTCGAAGGAAATGGCCGACAAGTTCAAGCGTCCCGCCCGTGCTTATATGCGGGCATATTTGGAGGAGCAAGGGTTCCGGTTCGACTGACGGACCGGGTTCGTTGCGAAGGCAACGCCAGCATGCCGCGTTCAAGCGAACGCGGCATGTTGGTTTTTTATTGTTCTTTTAGGACTTTAGGGAGAGAAACTAACAATGGAACGGTTTAGCCGTTGACGACTTCCCCTCCGTTGATATGCAGAAACTGGCCGGTCATTTAGGACGAATCGTCCGAAGCCAAATAGACATAGGCCGGCGCCAGCTCTTCCGGTTGGCCGGGGCGCTTCATCGGCGTATCGGCGCCGAAGCCCGTTACCTTGTCCGCCTTTTTTACGAGTAATTGTGCGACGTTTGGACCGTACCGTCCTTGCGGTGAACGATGGCGCTGATGTTGGCGTCCGAGGCCATTTGCTGCGCCTTTTTCACGGCTTCCTCTTTCGTATCCGTTGTGAAGCGGGGTTCGGTATTGCCTTCCTCCTTAACCGCCCACCCGTCCTCGTACGGCACGACATGGAGATTGGAGCGGGACGAGGCGGAACGCTTCCCTGTTCCATTGTCGCTTTCATCGGTATCATGCTTCGGGTGATCTTCGTTCCATTCCTTCGCTTTCGCGGTGGCGATGGCGATGGCCCGCCCTTCTTCGTATCCGTCCTCCAGCAAAGCGTTGGCGATTTCCACCGCCTTGCCGCGTACACGCCCGTCCAGATTCTTCATCGATTCGGGATAATCGCGCTTGTTCCAAGGCATGAACATTCCTCCTCTTCTGGTAAAGAGCTTCCCTTATATTTAGCCTTCCCGTCTGCCGATGAATCATGAATCGGGCGTTTTGCGCGGGAATCCGATACTTAACCCCGTTTATGGCTTGACAAGCCATTTCAATATATGTTACTTTTTGGAATATAATATTGCTTGCTGCGGAAGCACCGCCATTATGCTGCGTTCGAATGAACGCGGATAATGGCGTTTTTTATTTTACGGGTTAAAAGGTTGGTTAGGTTAAATGCTGTGGGAAATTGTGGACGGATAACCAGCCATTATGTGATACTACTTTTAAAACCGTTGCCAAGAAAAGGGGAATGAATGATGTTGAGAAAAATAGCGGGGCCATTCATCATAGGAGCGACTCTCGTATCCTTCTCGGCGAGTGCGGAGCCGAATCCGTTTACGGATAGCGCAGCTCATTGGGCGAAGGAATCGATTGAAAAAGCGGTCGGCAAAGGGTACGTCGACGGTTACGAGGATCGTACGTTTCGACCGGACTTGTCGGTTACGCGTGCGGAATTCGTCAAGATGGTTGTCACCGCGTTAAAGCTTTCCGTCAATGGAAAAGCGAGTGACGGAGAATGGTACCTTCCTTACGTCAACGTCGCCGTAGGCGCTGGCATCCACCGCTGGAGCGACTTTTCCAGCGGAGATTGGAACACGCCGATTACGCGGCAGGAAATGTCCCGGATGATCGTGCGAGCGACGGACAAGGAGCTGCAGAAGCCGGATGCCGCTAAGTCCGACAGCGAGCTGATGTACTTGGCCGCCAAAGCCGGTCTTATTCAAGGCTTGTCGGGCGGGCAGCTGGGGGAGAGTGAAGCGACTACACGGGCGCAGTCAGTCACGGTTATCGAGCGCATTTTGACAGTCAACGGCGGCGGTAAGCTGGAGGTGGATAAGCACGCCGTCAATCGGGCGGAGCTGGCGTGGCATAAGACGAATATTTTTACGGTGATGCCGGAGTTTTTTGGGAAAGTAAGCCCGACCAGCAAATGGAATCCGGACAATATGTTTGTCGAGACCCCGGATGGCAATTACCGAGGAGAACTGGACGCCTTGATCGCCATCGATCTGGACGATCTAGACGATCCACACCGGGACATGGTAGATATTTCGAATTTGAAGTGGTTGAATCTTAGGGCAGCCAAAGCACAACCTGTTAGCGAGCTTAAGGGTGCCTATTTGCTTTATTTTAAAAGTCGAGTCGTATATAATCATGATCCTCAAACCTACAGCACTGGATACGATTATATGCTATATTCTGTTACCGGTTTTAAACCCAATTTCGAGGAAGAAAGAAAAGGGAATTTGTCCGCATTTTCACAGACTTCGTACCAAGATTTCCTGAAGGGTAAATTTCCTGCCGCAGTCATTTCGAAGAACGCGGAGACGGGAGACGACATCTTTGTGAGCATACAATCTTCAGCCATTCCTCCGAATAACACGTACGATAAGAGGCTTATTTGGACTATACCGGTCAAACGAAGTGAATAGGGAGAAAGAGAAGAGATGAAGTTGTCAAAGAAATGGTTCACAGGTGTAGCCGTTGTACTCGTTCTGTTTTTTATCGGCACAATTCTGTTATCGCCATTTTCCACATCAACGGTTTGGGCGGAAACCTTGCCACTTACATATGTGACGCAAGACAGCTGGCAAGACGATCAGCGGTTTAGTAAATATGAAAGATTGGCCACGAATACTGAGATTGGAAAGGCCGGTTATGTCATTAGGAAGGCGACTCTCCTCAATAATAATGTGAAAGTCAAGGATCTCGTCACAGCGGTAGGACTGATGCAGTATACTGTCGCCGAAACGCTGTCCGGTGTTCCCGTTCAAATCTTCTCGAAAGAAAACAAAACCACGGAAAGCTATTACGCTTGGTATCGCTATGCGAAAGCAAGCGGAGATGATTACTGGCACGCAGACTTTGATCGCATGGACGACAGTTATACGGAATATGGAGAACATCGAACCTGTCGTTCAACAGATTTGAATTCGTCTTTCATCGACGAATTCGGGATGCCGGCTTTTCCTGGATGCATCGATACGAAACTTTCGGCGACTGGTCCTGTGGAAAAAGAGTTTGTAACGGCCGATCGACTTGCGGTCCTTACCGATGTCGTGAATCGTTCTAATGCAACAGTGACAGCCGAGGTCATTGACGGAGAAGATGTACCCGGACCCGATAACGAAGACCTTGACGGATCTGTGGACTCGTCCACGATTACTATCAATGCCAATCCCGGAGGACTAACTCCGGATAACCGCATCGTAGTAAGGTTCACCCAAAGCTTTATGCAAGCATCACCATACGCCAAACCTCTTCCTGCTTATGGCGCCAGTTTAATGGTGTACTACAATGCCTTTACCGTAGACGTTGAAGCCGTCACCTACCAGTACCCCTACACCCTAGAAGTAGAATACGAACCCGCAGCCAAACCCGATCTACTCCCGGACGGCATCACCACAACCGGCAGCGTAAAACTCGACGAGCTCAAAACGTACACCATTAAATTCAAAAACTTGGGGACACCGATAACCAACACTCCATTCAGAGTCATCGTCAAGCATATTAGCAGCGGCGGTACGGTGTTCGATAAGCATTTCAGTTCAATAAATAAAGATCAGGTTTTAACAGACACATTTACATATACGGCAATAAGTCCGCAGAAGCTCCGATTCGGGCTCTACGTAGACTATGGGACAGGAAAGGGGGCTATTGATGAAGGGGATAGCGGAGGGGAACTGAATAATTACGCCGAATATGAGTTTCCGGTAAATATCGGCATAGACGGCGATTTTGATCTTGTTCCTTCGACTATCCGATATACCGACAATTTTCAAGCCGTACCGAAAAACTTCGAAATTCCGAGCAGTTGCACGTACCGCTATCATCAATATCGATTCATACAAAACGGAGTTACTTGGACGACGAACAACATCAACGGGCGTACGACGACAACATCATTCCTGTATCCATCCTATCCGGACAACCTGTCCATAGGTACCAGCATGGTCGCGCTACAAATCTACACAAGCTGCGGCGATACGGGTTGGATCAACGAGAAGCCGTTGGTCATCCAGCCATCGGACAAGCCGAATACGCCTCCGGAGTTCCGGGCCGGGTTTTTCTTGGAGAACAACCGGACGGGGACCGATCCGGTGTCTACGGTCATCTTGGGATCGCATGTAAACTTGCGGATTATTGACGACCCAAGCTCGACACCGCCGTCGCCGTACGATGAGGAAAAAGACTACCCGATCACATGGAATTGGGATTTCGCCGGCAGCACGACGAGCTGGATTCAAGGACTCTCGGCCCAATATGGCTTTGATCGACGGGAAGACCATTTTTACAACATCAAAGCAGACGAGCTCGGCAACTTCTCGATCCGGGTTACGGGAACGGACCGACGAGGCGAAGCGACGAGCCGGATGGTGTTTCTAAACGTCATTCCGCCGAATCCTATCGCGTGGTGCAGCGCACCGTCGCCGGTCAAGGCGAACCGTCCGGTCGATCAGTCGAAGTTTCTCTCGACGTACAGCTACAGCCCGTCCGGATCGACCATCAACCATAGCCGCGACGAATGGGTAAACAAACAAACCTCCTACAGCAATTTGACGGATTCGGACCTTACCGCCATGGTACAGTTGTGGGTGTATGACAGCGGAGGGCTGAAATCGCTCGCTCCGGCCAACTGCCCGATCGTCGTCAAGCCGGATCAACCGCCGGTCGGCAAGGTCGACGTACCGCCGCTCGGGCTTCGCGGGCACACATACGAGCTGTTCAACAAATCGTACAGCCCGGATTCGGACGTCCTGACATCGGCTTCGTACCGGTTCAAGTACGACGCCGCGAACAACGGCTTCGAGGACGACGGATGGCAATGGCTCGGGGGGACGATGGAGAAAGCTTCGTTCTCGCCGAACCGGGTAGGCAAATATTTGTTCGATGTGACGGTTTGCGAAGAGTACGGGAAATGCGCCGACGCCTCGGCCACGCAAACGGTCAGCTTGCTTGTGCTGGATACGATCAATTTGGCTCCGACCGTTTCGTTCGACATCTTCGGGAAAAACCAGCAGCCCGACGTGGACGTTCCGTCGACGTTCAGCGCGCAAATGATGATGTCGTGGCCGCTGTATGACGTGAACACGAACACCCAGTTGCCAAAACGTCTGCATTCCTGGAGCATTCAAAACGGTGCGTTGGCATCCGGCTTGGGAAAAGGCATGGAGCGCAAGTACGACGTTTCGTCGCAGTACTACCACGGCAACGGTCAGACTACGTATCGTCCGTACTTCAATTATTATTCGGACAACGGCTTCGGCGCGAACCGGATTACACCGTACAAGGGGATCGATACGGTCGATACGACGACGATGCAGCCGGTACTCGTACCGTCAACCGTTGGCGGGGTGACGTCGTTAACGCCGGCGAAGTACGGCAATATCGTCCAAACGAACCGGACGCATCTGATCTTTGATACCGTAAGCAGCGATGGAACATCGACCGGCCTCTACGGGTACAACTTGAGCAAAATGCCGAAGTATGCCGCAACGACCGTCAGCGTTCCGCCGTTTGAAACGTATTTGAAGCATACGTGGCCGAACGGAGATGACCCGTATGACTATATCCTTAACGCTAACGGCGACTATACGTCGATTTCGTATCAGGTTCCCGTGTACGCGGACTATACGACGCTGCAGGCCAATATCGCCAATATCAACAACGGCAACTACACCGGCGCGAAAGGATTCACGACATACACTTACTCATATTCGACGTTCATGGGCTTCGGGGTCGCGGGCGAGAATATTTACAAGTTCCTCGGCGGCGGCAACAAATACAAGGCTGCTTATGAATATTTTGACTACTACGACGAGGAAAGCGGATCCGGTTGCGATTGTATGGTTGCAGCGCCATACTGGGGCAGCGATCTTCCCGCTGAGCAGATGGCCCGAATCCTGGTGTACGACTCCTACACGGGAGCGCTGAAAGTAACCACGAACAATGCCGACGTCGCCGGAACCAATCGAGTTCCTTTTCTGGAGACGGGCAAGCAGAGCAAGTACTTTACCCTGTTCGACAAGGGCGAAAATCTGGTCATGCTGAGCGTCAGGGATACGTACAGCTACGGCGGGAATTACCAAATCGAGCAAATCGAGATCGATCCGCAAGGGAATACGGTGCGCAAAAATACGCTCACGTTCCCGGCCAGCATGGACGGAGCTGCGTCCTGCACGTTCGACCGCCCAACCGGATTGTACAGAGGGCTCGACGGGGAGTACTTCTCCTTCATCTTCAACAAGTGCAAGACGCCAAGTGCGACCAATTTCTATAACAAGGACTACTACGCTTTCAAGGTAGACGGCAATTTGAATTTGGCTTGGATGACGAAGCTGAACGGGACGGGATTTTACCGCGATCCGGATACCATATTCAGTACCAATTGGGAGGCCAAGCAAGTCGCGGCGTTTAACCCGGTGACGAACCAATTGATTACGCGAAGCTATACATTCTCCTATTGCTCGACCGGTTGTACGTCCCCGACGGTAAACAATTATCAGGAGCTGCTCGACGGGGCGACCGGCGCGCTGTCCTGGTGGCCGGGAACGCCGATCAGCAACATGGGTTCCGGATTCAATATATTATCCAACGGCGGCTATGGGCCGTTAAATAGCGCTCCGGATACGATCACCGGCGATGCCGGGACGTACCGGAATTGGGGTTCGGGAACCTACTTGGTGAATCGCAAAGATTTGGGTTTCTCCGACGAAGAAAAAACGTCGACCCTTGTCAGTGGGGAATACGTCGCGGACGGGGTATTCCTGGGGATCTTTCAGGTGTACAAGCAGACTGTCACTGGCGGAGGCGGTCAGGGCTTCGACTCCCCCGATCGCGCCCTTTACTTGGCTCGGGGCACGCCGAGGCAGGACGTCACCCGGAACGGTTTCCAGCTCGGGCAGTTCATGTCCGGCACGTCGTACGACAACACGGAGCTGACGTACACGATGACGATGCGGCATCCGAATATCGATACCGGCTTGGCCGGCTTCTCATTCCGCATGCAGGATCCGACGAACCGGTACGCGGTCGAAGCCGACGCCTCGACCTTGTACATTTCCCGGTACATCGGGGGCAGCCGGGCGGTGCTCGCCAGCATTCCGTATCCGTTTCAGCCGTCGGCCGATTACGTGTTCAAGGTAAGCATGTCCGGCAATCAAATCGCCGTCACGCTGAACGGGGTTCCGTATTTGTCCGCGACGGACGGCACGTTCGCCAGCGGCAAGCTCGGACCGTTTACGACGAAATCGTACGTCAGCTTTAAAGGCGTCGGCATGCAATCCGTTCCGACCCAAAACATCGAATGGATGACGCAATACGCGATTTGGGAGGACGGAGAGGCCCGGGCGGAAGCGCGCTATGAGAATATCGCCTTCACCGATCCGGAGAACGATCCGATGTCCGGGGCATTCCGATGGATGATGTACCATAGTCCGAAGTTTTTTAACAACCAAGGGGTATCCGGGATGCATGGACAATCGTTTACGGGACCGCAGCAATATTTCGATAAAGTCGGCCTATACACGATTCAACTGCAAGCCCGCGACGATCCGCATCCGGAGCATCCATATCCGAGCGGCATCTTCGACAGCTACAGGAAAGACTCGAACACGTTCGCCAAACGGCTCATTGTCCACCGCAGGCCGGTCGCCGTCATGTCGGCATGGGTGAACGGGGACGGCACGATCGGATACAGCGACGGCAGCTACGATCCCGACCGTTGGATCAACGCGTCGAACTATTCGCCTCCCGACTCGACCGGCATCGATTACGGCGCCACACGCGGCATCATGGAACGGAAATACTATTCCATTTCCCCAAGCGGCCAGTATTCGGAATCCAAAATGACGAGACCGACGGAAACCGGTACGTACACGCTGGGCCTGATGGTTCGGGACGAGTACGGGGCATGGAGCTATCCGGTAACGACGACCGTGAATGTCGGTGTTATTCCGCCGGGCAACAACCGGCCGACGGCGACGCTCACGTATCCGAACGGCTCGCAAGCGAGTCCAAATCTGATCCATACGTCTGTCCCGACCATAACGTGGGATCAGCTTGACACGGCGGGAACCATTTTTCAAGGTTATCATGTGAAGATAGCCGACGAGTCCGGTGCGATCGTGCTGGAAACAGGAGAAAGGACGCAATGGACCTTGTCCAATAGTGCTTCATGGCCTGTTCCAACAGCTTTACCGGTAGGGAAGAAATATCAGGTCCAGGTTCGGGTTAGCGACGGCGAACTATGGTCCGACTGGTCGAATATAGGATGGATGATCGTCAGCAGCCCCCCGACAGCAGCGCTAGTGTTTCCGGATGGCCAGTCGGCGGCCGCGCCGACTATCATCCAAGGAAACCGACGACCGACGATCGTCTGGAACCAGTACGATCCGGATTTGCCCTACGGCGAGGTTTTCCAACAATACCACGTCAGAGTCGTTACGAACATGGGCTATCTTGTCTATGAAAACTACGGCGGCCAGTGGACCCAATCGACGAGTCAGAGTATGACCGTGACGGCCGATCTCCAGACCGGCGTTCCTCTCGCAGTCGGAGTAAGAGTTTTCGACGGATATGAGTGGTCTCCGTACTCCAACATCGGCTGGATGCTGATCAACATGCCGCCGTCTGCAGACGTCACGTATCCGTCGGGAACTCAGGCGAGTCCGACGATCGAGGTTCCGACGCCGACCATTACGTGGAATCAGGGCGATCCGGATCCGGGTACGATATTCCTGAAGTACCAGGTGCATGTAGTCAATGAGGCCAATACGGCTGTCGTGTACGATTCCGGGGAGGTGTCGCAAAACACCTCGGGCACGACGCAAAGCCACCTTGTCGGCACTGACTTGCCGGCCGGGCAAAAGCTCCGGGTGCGGGTGAGAGTGCATGACGGATATGTGTGGTCCGGATGGTCGTCGGATAAGTGGCTGTTGGTCAACCGGCCGCCGGTAGCGGGTTTCGATTGGTCGCCCAAACCGATATGGGAAGGCGATCATGTCTACTTGAACGACTTGTCGACCGATCCCGACGGCAACGCTCTGACCTACTCGTGGGAGATCCGGACCCCTGACGGCATTATCCGCGCATATAGTACGCCGAATGTTGCCGAGCATTTCGCGCTGCCCGGACCGTATACCGTAACTTTGACCGTATCCGACGGTTTGGCTTCAAGCACTGTAACGAAAGTGCTGGATGCTGCGCCGCTAACGATCCGATCCCGGGTCGACCATACCCCCGGGTGGCTGGTTATTCATAACGATAAAGGCCATAACACGACGACCGTGCCGAAAGACTTTTATTCCGGCGAAACATTCGTTGTCGGAACGACAAGCTCGCCTGCCCCCGTAGCGGAAGCGACGGCATGGATCGATACGATCGGGATCGACGGTAATCGACTTGTGGCGAGCGTTGATTTGGTCCGTTCGGGTGCAGATGCGACCCGTTTCGAGGGAACACTTTTCGACGACAAGTTCATGTCCGCTACCGAAGGCATTCCCGCGGGAGCGCTGCCGATCCATTTCCGGATCCTCTATGCCAATGGAGTAGTCAGAACGGAGGATGTCCCGGTGACGATTATCGGCAATGCGAATGATGCATACGGGGTACATCGCCGGCAATAAATAGTTTACAAAGTTAAACATTAATGTTATAATATGTTTAGTTAATCATAAAGCGAAGCAACGTTTGCGAAGGACGCAGGCGACCGGGAAACCGGCCGTTTGCGTCCTTTTCGGCGTAACGGGGGGATGCGTCGGTGAACAAAAAACGAAACCTGCTGATCAGCTGCTCTGCCGCGTTGTTGGCCGCGCTTCTTGTCTATGGCGTGTACAAGCTGCAGCTGAAGCAGGTGGAGTTGCAAAAAACGGTGAGCGTCGTCGTTCCGAAAGATTTTATCCGGGCCGGAACCATGATCGAAGCCGACATGCTGACCTACAAGCCGGTCATGGCCGGTTCGTTCTTAGAAGGCATGTTTACGGATTTGGCGCAGCTGGCCGGTCTGGAATCTGTCGTTCCGCTCGGAACGGACGAGCCGATCCTGTCATGGAAGGTGGACAAGTTTCATTTGCTGCCTTCGCGCGGCCAGTCCACGTTTCAAATTCCGAAGGATTACATTTTATCCGTATCCAACGGGATTCGTGCCGGGGACAAGGTGAACGTGTACGTATCCGGCGTCGACAGCGATTCCGGACGCCTGTTCGGGTCCGAGATTACGGTCGCGTCGGTGAAATCGTCCGCCAATGTCGAAGTGGACAATCCGAAGTCTCCCAATCTGTATTCGCGGGTGAACGGAGATACGGAGAAAATGTATGCGTCCCGCCGGGAGGCGAACGGGTCGATCGATCAGATCAATTTGAACTTGACCGAAGAGCAGTGGCTTGCGATCGACCGAGCGTGCCGGGACAAGAAGGCAAAGCTCGTTATCGCGCTATCCGCCTCGTCTCTTACGGAAGAGACGGCAGGCGGAATCGGAAGGAGGTAATCGTACGTGCAAATCGCATTTGTAACGCAGGACGAGGTACTCGTCCAGGATTGGGTGTCGGGAAAAGTCCGGGAAGAGGATCGGCTGCATTGGTTCCAGCAACCGGACGCCTTGAGCGGTTCGCTCGAAGCGCTCGTATTCGATCACATCGTATTGTCCGACCGTTATTTCGGACTTGCCGGATTTTGCGACTATGTCGAGCAAGTGAAGGAGGTTTGCCCCGGCGCGGTCTTTACCGTCTTGTTGTCCGATCGTCACGACGCGAACGAAAACGGAAAGTGGATCAAATATTGCATCGTAAACGGAATCCACTATGTGCTCCCGCACCGGACCAGGGAAAGTATTAATGGCGTGCTGCTTCAGCGGTTTTATGGAAATCGCGGAGACATTGCCGAGAATGGCAGCAAAAGCATCGTCTTTGTCGGATCGACGCCGAATATCGGTACGACATTCGTTTCGTTCGGTACGGCGGTCGGATTGGCTTGCCGTACGGCGCGGTCGGTCGCTTACTTGTGTCTCAATTTGAAAAGCTCGAAGCTGCACCGGTATATCGGCATCGAGAAGCCGGAGGCGAGCCTCGATCAGCTCCGCGCCGAAATCCGTTCCCGGAGCTTGCGCCCCGAACGGCTACGATCCTATTGCGAAACGGTGAAAGGAGTGCCGAATCTTCGCGTATTATTCGGCAACCAGCTGCGCGAGCAGGCCGAGTTTTTCACCGCGGAGGACATCGAGCATCTGCTGCAGACGGCGAAGCGGACTTTCGACGTTTGCATCGTCGAGGTAAACGCATACTGGGACAATGCGGCTACCGTGTGCGCCCTGCTTCAGGCCGAATCGCGCATTTTGGTGACGACCCCGGACCTGACCCATTTCCAGGAGGATACGGATCGTTGGCTGCGCGGGCTTAGTCCGATTATCGGGCTGAATGCCGACTCGTTCGATCTCGTCTTGACCCAGGCCGACAAGAACGGTAATTCGGCCGGCATCCGGCAGAGGGACATCCGCAAAGAAACCGGCCTTTCCTTTATCGGGAAAGTCGGGAAATACGCGGATTTGACGGAAGCGGTCAATCAGGGCAAGCTGCTTGACGTGCTTCTAGGCCAGCATCCGATGTGCCGCGATCTCGTCGGAATCGTATCCTTGTTGACGGCGTTATGCGGATTCGAAACGGCGGTGCAGCTGCGCTCCCATCCGGTTAATCGTTTGTTCGCCCGGTTGTTCGCAAAGCCCGGCAAAGCGGGGCGGACTCTATGGGGGAGTTGACGGAACGCAAGTTCTCGGTGCTCGCTTATTCCATGCTTCGACGAGAGGAGGCGAAGCAGCCGACCTCCGGAGCGATAGAGACATGGACGCAGCCGGAGGACGAGCATCCCGATTTTCAGAGGTGCGTCGAGGACATTCGCGGCGTTCTCGTCGCCTCGAGAGGAAGGACGGAGGAAGAGCGGCAGCAATACAGCGAGTCGTTAAACCGAGCGGTGCTCGGATTCGAAGAGGAGCGGGTCCGTTTTATCGCGATCATTAACGACCAGTTGGCCAAACGCCGAATGAACCATATCGTGCCTCCGAACCGGCGGTATGCGACTTTGGCCGAAGCCGTATTTGCCGAGGTGATCGGCATGAACGTACTGGAGCTGCTGCTGAAGGATAGGGAGGGGCTCGAAGAGATCCAGGTAGTCGGCAGAGATATATTCGAGGTTAGAGGCGGCCAAGCGATCCCTTCCCTGCACAAGTTCCAACATGTGAAGGAGGTTGAACGGATTCAGCAAAACCTCGTGTTGTTCAACAACGAGGTCATCAATCCGCGCAAGCGGTGGGCGGAGGTGTCGCTCAAGGACGGATCGCGGGTGACGCTGACCGGCTTCGGCTTTACGGCCGAGCCGACGATGACGATCCGATTTTATACGATGAAATATTTCAATTTGCACACGTTGTGCCATTCCGACTACGAAACGATGGACGATAAAATCCGGACGGTGCTGCTGTGCTTGCTGCGCTGCTGCTTCAATATGGTGGTCATCGGTCCGACGAACTCCGGCAAGACGAACTTGATCAAGGCGATGATCGCCGAACTGCCGGACCACGAACGGATCGTGACGATCGAGACGCGGCACGAGCTTATGCTGAAACGGGATTTCCCGAATAAAAATATTATCGAATACGAGGTTAGCGAAGACGACTCCGTTCACTCCGGCAATCAGGCGTTCAAGCTTGCGCTGCGCCAGTCCCCAAAACGGATCTGTCACGCCGAAATTCGCGACGATGACGCCAACGTTTACGTTCGGGCATGCACGAGAGGACATGAAGGAAGCGTTACATCGGTCCATGTCAACGAGTTGGAGGACGCGCCGGATGCGATCGCCGATATGTGCATGCTCGACGGGAGAGGGATGAGCCCTGCGCGTCTGACCAAGCGGATTACCGAGTATGTAACCCAAATCGGGATCGAGATGGGGCTGATCGACGGCAAGCGCAAGCTTCTGAGGATAGGAGAATACGTTTACGAGAATGGGGAAGTGAAGGTAAGGGACATCGTTCGCTTCGATTTCGCTAGCCGGGCGTGGACGTACCCGCAGCCTTTCTCGAGTCGGGCGGTTAAGCGAATGATGAAGTACGGACCGGAAGACTGCGGTGTGATGGAGAAGATGGGGTTGACCGAGCGATGCTGATTTTGGCTAAGGGCGCTTTTTTACTGCTGCTGTTTATGCTGGCCTATTTGTTCCTATACCGGCTGCTGCAGATGCTTATCCGCCGCTCGGCGGCACGTTACCGGTTGAACTATGTGCAGCGGGGGACGTTCGCCAACCGCGTCGCGCAGCTGGCGTCCAAATACAATCGGCTGTACGGACATTTGAACGATTTGCTTGAATCGATACAGGCCCGGTACCATATCGGCACGTTCCTGTTCGTTTCCATGCTGCTGCTGTTGACGGGGATCATTGGCGGGTTCGTTTGCTTCCATAATATCAAAGGCGTCTTGTCGACGGGAGGGATGCTTGGCCTATTGCCGTATATTTTGCTGCGGATGCGGCTGCTCGGACTGCAGATGAAGGCGAGACTCGATTTTTTGCCGGCGGTCGAGCTGTTCTACCAATACTATATCGCATCCGGTCAAAGCAACATTCGTACCGCGCTTAAAGTGACGCTTGAGGAAAACCGGATGCAGTCCGCGATGAAGCCGGTTTTCGAGCAGTTGTACCGCAATTTGACGGCGAGCCGAGATACGGAGCATAGCCTGCGCGTGTTTTCGATCAGCCTGGGCCATATATGGGCCGATTATTTTGCGAACATTTTGCGCGTAGGCTTGACCGAAGGGAACGATTTGTGCGGCAGCTTGAAGGAACTGATTGCCGACATGCGGCGGGCGCAGCGATCCGACCAGGCGGAACGGAACCGGCTGCTGGAAATACGCCTTGCCAACTTCTCGTCCATTTTGTTTCTACTGCTGTTTCTTTTTATCAATTTCAAAATCAACGCCGAAAACGCCTATTTGTATTATGTCGTCGATCCGGCAGGGCGGAATATGCTGCTGGACGGGCTGCTGCTTATTTTTGCGTCGTTTCTGATGGGCATTTATTTATCGATCCGGAGAATGTGAGGGGAAACAGGGATGGTCATCGAGTCCCAGCAGTTGTATTGGCTTCAGGCGGTTGCCAACTCCGCTTTGTTCGCAGCCTTGTTTACGTCATTATTTTTCTTATTTCATTCTTGGCCGCGGAGGCGAAGACGCTGGCCGCTGCTCGCCCTCAGGCGTTTCATTGGTCGCAGGACGATTCCTCCGTTCGTACTGAAGCTGTTCGGTATAACCGGATCGACCGCCGGTGCGGAAGGAAAAGAGCGGCTGCTGCTGCAAAGCGGCTTTCGGATCGATCCGCTGCTGTACGAGCTGATACGAAGAATTGCCATGCTGGCCGGAGTGCTGCTGTCGGCGTTCGGCTACTTGGGAATGAAGCATTCCTGGAGGCTGCCTTGGATCGAACCGGTCTACATCGCGGCCGCCGGAATGATCGCCATCGTGATGCTCGGCTTCGACCGAACGCTGCTGGAATCGCTCGGGAAATACCGCTCCCATAAAATGATGAAAGAAATTTATACGCTGAGCAACCAGCTTCTGTACTACAGCGGCTCGAAAATGGGCCTTCATGCCAAGCTGAGCCGGTGCATCCCGTTTTGCACGGCGATTCGCTCCGACCTCCAACTGCTGCTGAACGAATGGTACGAGGACGCGGAGCAGGCGATCAAGCGGTTCAAGCGCCGTCTCGGCACCGATGAAGCGTACAGCTTCGCCGAAACGATCAATTCGCTGAGGATGAACGAAAATGACAGCTACTACTCGCTGCTGCGCGAGCGGATTCAGGATTACAAGGAAAAGCTGGATATGGCGAAGGACAGCCGCAAGGAAACGACCTCGTACGTCTTGTTCGTCATAGCGGGCATCCCGATATTGAATACGTTCCGCATTTTCGTTTATCCGTGGGTGCAGGAGGGGCAGAAGCTGTTTGAAGCGCTGAATTGAGCGGAGCGTCCGTCGCTCCCGATCGACCATACAAAAAAAGGAGATGGACTTGTGAGAAATATTTTGATGACTGTCATGATGATGATCGTAATGGCGCTGCTGTTTACCTCGATTATTAATAGCGGCAATACCGGAATGCGGAACAACATTAAGACTAAGGGAGATACCGCCAACCTGGACATTACGAGCTTGAGCCCGGGCTCGTGACCATCCGGGGGAGGCTCCGTCATGCGGCACATCTTGGTTACCGTCATGCTGGTCACTGTCGTAATCGCCATTTATACCTCGACGATAGGCGGCGGCACGGGGATGGAACAAAGCGTAAGATCGACAGGCGGCAGGATGAACGGAACGATCCAATCGATCAATCCATGATCGTGGCAAACGAACTATGAAGCAAATACTGGTGTTTGTTTTATTTGCCGGGATGCTGTGCTGGGCGATGTTCGCGCCTACCTACAAGCACGTCATCCTGTTCAGGCAGGCCATGCTGCAAAAGGAAGTCGATTATATGCTGGAGGTCGGAGCGAACGCTTCCCACGGCTATGTGGATCAAGCGGCAATGGAAGCTTCCAGACAGCGGCTTCGGCAGCACGGATTTCAGACGGGGAAGCTGTGGTATTCCGTATCGGCGACAAACGGCGCGAACGCGTCCGATCCGTCGTCACCCGTGCTGCGGGGCGCTGGAATCGAGCTCGATATCTCTTATCCCTATGACGGGATGTTCGATATCGACCGGCTGCTCGGCATCGCTACGCCTGCGGCGAGCGCCCGGATGGCTGCCTCCGGCATGAAAATGAGCGAATATGTGCCATAGCGGGAAGGAGCGTCGCGCATGTATAAGCTGATCGCCTTTATGCTGCTGATCGGCTTCATCATGCTGCTGCAGGCGCTGCAAGCCGATGAAGAGGTAGCGCTGCAGGCGTTGTTTCAAGGGAAGCACGCGGTCAATCGGGCGGCACATGCGGCTGCGCAGCAAGTCGACCGGAACAAGCTGAAGGATGGAATCGTGTCGATCGATCCCGCCTCCGCAGAAGCGGCCGCTCTCCTTTATTTGCAACGGAATTTGCGGCTGGATGGGGCCAACGAACCGCTGCCCGACACGTTCTGGCGCACCCGGGCGGAGGTGCTCGAGCTGGAGATCGTTAATGAGAACCGGCCGTTTCCATATACGTACACGAACACGGACTATAACTATACGGTGACGCTCGCCAAGCCGGGCGTCGTAATGATCGTCCGGCTCGTCTATCCTCGCACCTATACGGTGCTGGGCCCGATAACTTGGGAGATCAAAGGGACGGCCGAGCTTGTATTTTGAAGTCGATCATCCGTTAGCCGGTTTCTGCGCACCGGCTTCTGCGGTATAATAATAGAAAGCGACGGGATAGGATGAACGATTTCCCACAGCCGCACGATAGCTCATACCGATTTTTGCTATCCAGCAAAAAGCTGTTTGTCGAGCTGCTGCGATCTTTCGTCAAGAAAGAATGGGTTCTACATGTGGAGGAAGCGCAAGTCGAGGAAATCAACCATTCGTTCGTGCTGGCCGATTTTAGAAGGAAAGAAGCGGATCTTGTATACAAAGTACGCCTGAACGGGCGGGACCTTATTTTTTACGTGCTGCTTGAACTGCAATCTAAGGTCGATTATGAAATGCCGTACCGCCTTCTCCTATATCAGACGGAAATATGGCGCTTTGTTCTAAGGAACAGGGAGGTCGCGGACACGACGGCCCCCTACTCGTTGCCTGCCATCGTACCGATCGTTCTCTACAACGGTAGCAGACCATGGTCGGCGAAGCGGCGTTTTCGGGAACTGCTGGCAAACGAGGAGTCGTTCGGACCGGAGCTGCTCGATTTCGAATACGTTTTGCTCGATGTGGAGCGCTACGCCGAGGAAGAGCTGCTGGACTTGTCGAATACGATAGGCTCCGTGTTTTTATTGGATCAAACGGCGGATCGGGAGCTGTTGCTGACACGGTTGCGCAAGCTGATGGAAACGATCCGGGGAATGCCGGAAGATATGAAGGAGCATTTTATTCATTGGTTGGCCAATATGATCGCGCTGCAGCTCCCTCCCGACAGCAAGGAAGTGGAGCGATTGATCGAAGAAATGAAGGAGAAGGGGGTAACGGTCATGGGATTGGGCAAAAATTTGGAAGCGATCAAGCTGAAGGGCATCGAAGAAGGAATGGAAGAAGGCATGGAAAGAGGCATTGAGCAAGGAACGATGCTGGGAAAAGAATCGGTGGCGATAAATTTGATCGGCATGGGGCTGAGCGACTCCGCGATTGCCCTTGCAACCGGCTTTTCCGAACAAAAGATCGAACAGTTGCGCAATCAGATTCATTGATTATTTCCAAAAGAGAACAGCCGTCGCTCTCCTACGGCTGTTTAAGGCTGTTGAGAAAGTCAAAAAGAGAATAGAACCTTCTAAAAGGGGGTGGGGAAATGTACGTAAAGCGAAGCGTCTGACTTTAAAATCGAGTTGTAACCACTACTTTTCATGAAGACAACCCGATTTTAATGGAAGTGGAGTGCATTCCCCATCCCTTTGCCCTCGATGCATCCTCTTTTTGATCACTTTCTCAAAGACCCGGAACAGCCGTCGCCTTTCCGACGGGTGTTTCCATTATCTTCGGCTCATCGCCCATTCCCGTCCGGGCGTCTCGACCCGGAAGCATTCTATGCTGCCGGTGTCCGCGAGCGTGACGTAACACGTTTTGCCGTCCGGTCCGCCGAAGGTCAAATTCGTGCAATTGGTGCCATTGAGCCGAATTTCCGTCAATAGCTCGCCAAGCGGGGATACTTTGGCGATCGTGCCTTTGCCGAAGCGGGTAATATACAGGTTGCCGTCGACGTCGCAGCGCATGCCGTCCATGCCGTAGTCCGGAAACTCGATCAGCAGCCGTTTGCCGGAGATGTCTCCGTTCTCGGACAAGTCGTACGCCCATACGCGGCGCTGAACGGTCTCGTTTACATACAGCGTGCGGTTGTCCGGGCTGACCTCGATGCCGTTCGTCGTTCCCATATCGCTTTCCAGCAGCGTTACGGCTCCGTCCGGGCGAAAGCGCCACATGTTGCCGGTGGATTGCTTCCAGTTCGGATCGCTGGCGAAAACCGTATCGTCATCGGCAATGGCGATATCGTTCGGCTGGTTCATCTTCGGCTCATGGGCGAGGACAGTGAGCTCCTTCGTTTCCATATCCACTTTTATTAGATTGTGGTTCGTGTAGTCGGCGATGAGCATGTCGCCCGCGCGGTTGAACCGGATGCCGTTGCCGACGCTGCCGTTCGGCAGCTCGATAAATACGCTGCATTCGGCCTCGGGCGTGACCCGGCCGATCGTATGCCGCCTTTCGTAATTGACGGCGTAAACATTTCCATCGCGATCGCAAGCGGGTCCCTCGATGCCGGACGTAAATCCGCCCGGAGCGGTAAACGCGCCGCTTCGGTAAAGTGCGCTTTCCATGACGTCCCTCCTGATTAATCGATTTCTTTCTATACACGTATTCGCCCGTCCTGGCGATCTTCCTCCTTTCCGGACGAAAGATTGTATAATGGAACAAAGAGGAGGAATGGAGCAATGGATGAACGCTCGGCACGCCGCTTGCGGCTGCAAAGCAAAATGAAGGAGGCGGGCATCGACGTTTGCGTCATTACGCAAAATGTCGATCTTTATTATTTCATCGGTTCGATGCAAACCGGATACTTGTTCATTCCGGCCGAGGGAGAGCCGGTGTACTTCGTCAGAAGGAGCTTTGTCCGTGCAAGAGAAGAGGCGGATGTGGCCGTAGAAGAGCTCGGTTCCATGCGAGGCTTCGGTTCGAGACTGGCGGAGGCGTTTCCGCGGCAGTTCCGCAAACGGGATGGGGAGAAAACGGTCGTCGCCGCGGAGTACGACGTCCTTCCCGTCCAACTGTTCCAAAGGCTGGAGGGGGCTCTTCCGGGCGCAAGGTGGGTGGACGGGTCGATGCTCATCAGGGAAATCCGGATGATTAAATCGGCTGCCGAAATTATCGCCATTCGCGAGTCGGCCCGGGTCATCGATATGGCGTATGAGGCAGCCCTATCGGCGTTGAAGGAGGGAATGCCGGAGGTCGGACTGATGGCGGTCGTGGAGTCCGTCATCCGCCACAACGGACATATGGGTTTGATGCGTGTGCGGGGTTATAATCAGGAAATAATTACGGGGATGATCGGTGCCGGTGCGGCAGCTGCGACGCCGACCTATTTCGACGGTCCCGCTGGCGGAGAAGGGCTGGGTCCGGCGAGCCCGCAAAGCTCGGGATGGCGGCCGATCGGGACCGGCGAGCCCATTTTGATCGATATCGGCTGCTGCATCGGAGGCTACGTGATCGACCAGACGCGTACTGCGGTTATAGGCGAGCTGCCCGACGATTTGCGGCAGGCGTACGAGCTGTCGGAGACGGTTCTGCGGGAAACGGAGGCGCGGCTTATGCCGGGGACGATATGCGAGGAGCTGTATACGGCGGCTTTGGAGCAAGTCCGGGCAGCGGGCTTAAGCGATCACTTTATGGGCTTCGGCGCGGATCAGGTCAAATTTCTGGGTCACGGCATCGGACTCGAAATCGACGAGCTGCCGGTGCTGGCCAGAGGATTCCGCTACGCGCTGGAACCCGGGATGGTGATCGCGATCGAGCCGAAATTCACGTTTCCCGGGCGCGGTGTCGTCGGCATCGAGAATACATACGCGATTACGGAAACGGGCTTCGAGAAGCTGACCGTTTCGCGGGAAGGAATAGCGGTCGTGCCCCGATATGGGAGCCGTGTTGTTCAACAATAGGAGCTATGTCTAACAGGAACCTGTCGGATCGTCGGCAGGTCCTTTTTTGTCGTCTCGTGCTTGCTTGAAAAAAACTTTTTTGTCCAAATGAACGATTCCCGCATCCCGAACGTACTATTGACGAACAATGAGAAGACGAACCGATGCAACAAATGCCAACAAGGAGACCGGCCTTCGAATGGATGACCGAGAATGGATCGAACGCGCGCAGAAGGGGGATTCGGACGCTCTGGCGCGGCTGCTCAGGCAGCATTACGCTTTTCTGCTGAAATATATGACCAAAATCACGTTTCAGCCCGCTTTGGCGGAAGATTTGACCCAGGAAACGATGATGCGGTGCATCGAGAAAATACGGCTGTACAACTTTACTTCCAAGTTCTCGTCGTGGCTCATTACGATCGGCACGAATCTATATTTCGACCATGCGCGAAAAAAGAAGCGGGAGAAGGAGTGGCGGGACGGGGAGCTGAGCTTGAGACAAATCAAGTGGCATGCCGAGCAGAAGGGCGAAGAGTGGTCGGACGTGCTGGACGCGTTGGGGCGGATGCCTGACGGTGTCCGTATCCCGATCGTCCTGAAACATTATTATGGCTACGCGTACGAGGAAATAGCCGGCATGCTGGACATCGCCGTCGGCACGGTCAAGTCCCGCATCCATAACGGGATCAAAAGCTTGCGAATGGAGTTGGAACCGCTTGAAGAAACAAAAACGTAGACGCGAACAAAACAGTGCCGTGAAACCGATGTCGGTGCGGAGTCATCCGGAAAACGGCGAGAATGGCGATGAAGCCTTCCCCGCAGTTCCAGGCGAGACCGGGCATTCGGAGAAGGATCCCCTGGACATCCTGCTCAGGAGCGAATTGGATAAAGTGGACCGACTATCGGAACCGGAAGTACCGGGCGGCGACTTCTTCGAACGAATGGTCGTACTGGGCAAGCGGGAGTCGAGGCGGAAGCTGGTACGCGACCTGACGCTGTTCTGGCTATCGGCTCTTGGCATATTGACCGTTTACGCCGCCGTTACGCTAGGCCGTCCGGGATTGTTCCTCGCCATCCAGCTTACCGCCGTCGCTGCGGTTCCGTTCGTCATCACGGCTGCGCTCCGGAGGAAGCGGGTGACCGGACGTGACTGATTCGACGCAAACGCTGCCGGCTTGGGCGTTCGCCGCGATCGCGCTCGTGCTGCTGACGCAAAGCACGTTTTTGTTTTTGGACGCGCGCAAGAGAGGGAGTTTTCCGTGGCTCTGGGGACTTTGGGGATTGATCCAGTTCCCGATTCCGCTCCTCGTGTATTGGATCGTCGTTCGTACTTCTTTGTTCCGGAAAAAGCAAGGTTAGGGGGAACGTGCATGCCGATGCAACAATTGGTTTCAACCGTCGATTGGAGACTGATCCTGCCCGTAATTGTCGCCCAGCTCTTATTGCTCGCAGTCGCATTGATCGACTGCATTCGCGCCGAACGGACGCGAGGGGCGAAATGGATCTGGATTCTGGTTATCGTGCTGCTCCAGTTGATCGGACCCGTTCTTTATTTCGTCTTCGGAAAGGAGAAAAGCTCATGACGCTCGTAAACGTGCAGCGATTGGTTAAAAGGTTCAATTCGGCAGCCGCCGTGGACCGCTTGACGTTCGCCATCGAGGAAGGCCGCTGCGTAGCTCTGCTCGGCCCGAATGGGGCCGGGAAGACGACGACGCTGAAGATGCTGGCCGGCTTGCTTGCGCCGACCGAAGGGGAGGTTCGCTTCGCATCGAATGCGGACAAGACGGCGCCGGGCACTTTGCGTCCTTCCGCCGATATAAGGCGCTTTATAGGATTTTTGCCGCAATATCCGGCCTTCTACAATTGGATGAGCGGCCGCGAATATTTGATTTTTTCCGGACGGCTTGCCAGGATGCCCAAGAAGGAAGCGAAGCTCCGCACCGAAGAAATGCTAAGGACGGTCGGCCTCGAGGAGGCGGGCAACAGGCGTATCGGCGGATACTCCGGCGGCATGAAGCAGCGGCTGGGCATTGCCCAAGCGCTAATCCACCGCCCGAAGCTGCTTTTGCTGGACGAGCCCGTGTCGGCGCTCGATCCGATCGGACGGCGCGAAGTGCTCGAGATGATCCGGCTCATCCGCAAAGAGACGACAGTGCTGTTCTCGACGCATGTGCTGCATGACGCCGAGGAAATGTGCGATGACATTTTGATTATGAATAAAGGACGTATCGCCGTAGCGGGAACGATTGCGGATGTGAGGCGACAATACAGCGAGCCCGTCATCAGGGTGCAGGCGGAATCGCCGCTGGACGAGTCCGTGGAGCGGTGGAGAGACTTCGCTTTCGTGAAAGAGATCGAGTCCGGCCGTTACGAGGCCCGGCTGGCCGTGACCGATTTGGAGGAAGCGCGTACCCGGCTGTGGAGCGATCTGGGAGAGCGCGGGATTCCGGTCGTCCGATTCGAGGCGGGACGTACGACGCTGGAGGAATTGTTCATGAAGGCGGTGAAAGCATGATGACGGTTTGGCTCGTTCTGTATGCCAAAGAAATGATGGAGCTGTGGCGAAGCCGGAAATGGATTTGGGTGCCGCTCGTATTCGTGCTGCTCGGCGTATCCCAACCGATTATGACCTATTATTTGCCGGATATTTTGCAGGCCGCCGGCAGTCTTCCGGAAGGAACCGTGATCGAAATTCCGAAGCCGACCGGTGCCGCAGTGCTAGCCCAGACGCTGTCCCAATACGGTATGCTTGGCGTACTCATTCTCATCCTTTCCGTGATGGGGGTCGTATCCGCCGAACGCGCCAGCGGAGCCGCCGGGCTGGTGCTCGTCAAGCCGGTTTCCTTCGCATCTTATATTACGGCCAAATGGGCGGCCTCGATCACGATCGGCGTCGTTTCGTTCGCCGCGGGCTATGCTTCCTCGTGGTACTACACGGAGCTGTTGATCGGTTCCGTGGAACCGGTCCGATTTTTGCATAGCATGCTGCTGTACGGGCTTTGGCTTGCATTCGTCGTAACCGTAGCCGTCATGTTCAGCTCCGTTATGAGCGGCAGCGGTGCGATCGCTTTCCTTTCGGTCGGTATCGTTGCGCTGCTCTCCGTTTTGGCCGGAGCTTTACGCCGTTACATGGAGTGGAGTCCCGGTACGATTTCCGGCCATGCAGCTGCCGTTCTGAACGATGGAACTGCCGGTTCCGGTCTGCCGCTGGCGATGGCCGTCACGATCGCCGCCGTCGCGGCGATGCTGTGGCTTGCCGTTCGTCTGCTCGGCCGCAAAGAACTTCTGCCGTCTTGAGCAAGCGTGCCCTTCCTTCCGTTCAGCGGACTGAAATTGACCTGACCGGGGTCTACATCGCCCGGCATCCGATTATACTAATATCGGATATCCATCAGGCGATTTGCTAGACTTGTCCGCCAAACTTTGCGGAACCGTCCGACCGTCTGTCCAAAATCCGGTTATTCCGCCCGTTTCGTCCGTCGGGCGCGGAATGCGCTACTTCACATTGCCGCTCGAATTTGATACGATATATACCAACATACGAAACTTTGAAAAGTCGAATGGCTGCGATCGTTTTCGTAGAAAAGTTTTGCCTTGACCGGCAAAACGGGGGGAGGAACCGACTATGCTGCGTCTCGGTCAAAAGGTCATTATTTTATCCGACAGTTTCGAGCAAAATCTCCCGATCGGAGATTATGGATATATTATCGCTTACGACCGCAATGCGGACAACGCGTTCGACTATGTCGTACGTATCCCGAAGGTCAACAAAAACGTATTTGTCCCGGCGATGGACATCGAGCTGGAGGAGACGCTGTTCCAGCAGGAGGCGGATCGGATCGAGCGGGAAGCGTTGATCGACTATGCGCTCGCGACGAAGAACGAGGAACTGTTCCGACGTGTCATGAACGGGGAAAGCGACAGCGGGGAAACGCAGGACAGCAACAAAGAAGTGCAGTCCCAGCAAGATTTTATCCGGCAAATCAACTTGAAAGCGTGGATTTGACCTAAAGCTTTACCCGAACTTATTTCATTCTTTTACCGGCGCCTCATGACAAGGCGTCTTTTTGTTTTCCTGCCGGCTGAAGGCCGAGCTTCCGTTCTTTTCGGCTTGTCGACGTCAAGCTTGTCCGCTGCCGCGCCCTTCGTCAAATATTGACACGTTCTCTTTCCATAAGCTATGATTAGCATTAAACGGTTTTCGGGAGGAACATATTGTAATGAACGACTCAAACGCCAAAATACTCGATTGCACGATCCGTGACGGCGGGCTAGTAAACAACTGGGACTTCAGTGTCGAATTCGTTCGCGATTTGTATTATTCGTTGAACGCGGCCGGCGTGGAATATATGGAGATCGGATACAAAAATTCTCCGAAGCTGCTGAAGGGCGCGGAAGCGGGTCCTTGGCGTTTTCTGGATGAAGCCTTCTTGCGCGAAGTCATTCCGGAGAAGGGCGACACGAAGCTTTCCGCACTCGTCGACATCGGACGGGTAGACGAGAACGATATTTTGCCGCGCAGCGAAAGCATGCTGGACATGATCCGCGTAGCGTGCTACGTCAAGGATGTGGACAAGGCGATCGATCTGGTGAACAAGTTCCACAACTACGGCTACGAGACGACGATCAACATTATGGCTCTCTCCAACGTAATGGAACACGATCTGATCGAAGCGTTCCAGCAAATCGCCAAAAGCCCGGTCGACGTCGTCTATGTGGTCGATTCGTTCGGCAGCTTGCACCACCGCGACATCGAATATTTGGTCGCGAAATTTCAGCGCCATTTGCCGGGCAAAACGCTCGGTATCCACGCTCACAACAACATGCAGCTGGCGTTCTCCAATACGATCATGGCGGCGGAGCGGGGCGTGCAGTTTTTGGACGCATCCGTATTCGGCATGGGTCGGGCGGCGGGCAACTGCAACACCGAACTGCTCGTCAGCTATTTGAAAAATCCGAAATACGAGCTGCGCCCGATTCTCGAAGTGATCGAGCGCCGGATGATCCCGCTTCGCGAGAAAGTCGAGTGGGGATACATTATTCCTTACATGATGACGGGCGTCCTGAACGAGCATCCCCGCGTGGCTATGGCGCTTCGCGCCAGCGACGACAAGGACAAATACGCCGAGTTCTACGATCAGCTTACTTCGCCGGAAATCGCCCTCGCTGCCAAGGGCGGAGACTGAGATCACAGGCTTGCATTCGCAAGCGACGGCTCCCGTGGACAGCGCATCCGCAGGAGCTTTTGGATCGTATAGACTTTATAAGTCCCGGGGTCCCCGCAAAGTACATGGGTAAGCCCCGGAGAAAAAGCCCCACTTTTTGTGGGGCTTTTTGACGTCCCGATTCGCCAAGAGTCGACGGCAACGATGTTGAGTTCCACTACCTTGTAGGCTATAATAGGAGGAATGAATGAGGCCATATCGGCGGTGCCGGTTATGGTCGTCTTTTGGGGTGCAAGCGAAAAGCGGGAGGTGCGAGCGATGAGCATCACGACGAAAAATGTCGAGCATGTGGCGAAGCTGGCGAGGCTTCAATTGAACGAAGCCGAAATGGAGAAGTTTACCCACCAGCTGAACGCCATTCTGAAATATGCGGAAAAGCTGAACGAGCTGGATACGGACGGAATCGAGCCGACCAGCCATCCGATGCCGCTGTCCAATGTCATGAGGGAAGACGCCGTGCGGCCGTCTTGGCCAATCGAGAGCGTGCTTAAGAACGCTCCGGACGAAGAGGACGGACAGTTCAAAGTTCCGGCCGTTTTGGAATAATCCGTTTCATTGCGAGGAGGTTTTATTTTGTCTTTGTTCGACCTGAAGCTTCAGGAAATACATAGCCGGCTGACCGGCAAGGAACTGACCGTCGCCGACTTGGTCGACCAATCGCTCGATGCGATTCGGAGCGTGGATTCCACGGTCAAGGCGTTTCTCCGCGTCGACGAAGAGGGCGCGCGCCAATCCGCACGCGTTTTGGACGAGCAGCTCGCAAAGGGCGGGGATCGCGGATTGCTGTTCGGACTGCCCGCGGGCATCAAGGATAATATCGTGACCGAGGGATTGACGACGACTTGCGCCAGCCGGTTTCTCGAGAACTACGACCCGATTTATGACGCCACGGTTGTCAAGAAGCTGAAGCAAGCGCAGTCCGTCACGATCGGCAAGCTGAATATGGACGAGTTCGCGATGGGCGGCTCCAACGAAAACTCGGCCTTTCAAGTCACAACGAATCCCTGGAACGCCGAATATGTTCCCGGAGGCTCCAGCGGGGGCTCGGCTGCTTCGGTAGCGGCAGGGGAAGTGTATTTCTCCCTTGGCTCCGACACCGGAGGGTCGATTCGTCAGCCGGCCGCTTATTGCGGAGTCGTCGGCCTGAAGCCGACCTACGGGCTCGTTTCCCGCTTCGGGCTGGTCGCGTTCGCATCCTCGCTCGACCAGATCGGGCCGCTCACGAAAAACGTCGAGGATGCGGCCTACGTCCTCCAAGCGATTGCCGGTCACGACCCGCACGATTCGACGTCCGCAAAGGTCGACATCCCCGACTATATCGGAGCGCTCAGCGGCGACGTGAAGGGGTTGCGCATCGCGGTACCGAAAGAATATATCGGCCAGGGCGTCGATCCGAAAGTGAGAGATGCGGTCATGACCGCTCTCAAGACGCTGGAAAGCTTGGGAGCGACCTGGGAAGAGGTGTCGATGCCGCATACGGAATACGCGGTAGCGACCTATTATTTGCTCGCTTCCTCCGAGGCTTCCTCGAACCTGGCCCGCTTCGACGGCGTCCGTTACGGCGTTCGAGCGGCGGATCCGGACAACTTGCTCGACCTTTACGTGAAATCGCGGAGTCAAGGCTTCGGCCCCGAAGTCAAGCGGCGCATCATGCTCGGAACGTACGCCCTCAGTTCCGGCTACTATGACGCCTATTATTTGAAGGCGCAAAAAGTGCGTACGCTGATCAAGCAAGATTTCGACAACGTCTTTCAAAACTATGACGTCATCATCGGACCGACGGCGCCGACGGCCGCCTTCAAAATCGGCGAACAAATCGGCAATCCGCTGACGATGTATTTGAACGATATATTGACTATACCGGTCAATCTGGCCGGCGTGCCGGCGATCAGCGTTCCGTGCGGTTTGGCCGACGGGATGCCGGTAGGCTTGCAAATTATCGGCAAAGCGCTGGACGAATCGACGGTGCTGCGTGTAGCGCACGCGTTCGAGCAGCATACGGAACATCATAAGCTGCGCCCCGCGCTGTAGAAGGAGGAGCGAACATCCCGTGACGGACAAACGATTCGAAACCGTAGTCGGGCTCGAGGTTCACGTCGAGCTCCATACGAACACGAAAATCTTTTGCGGCTGCTCCACCGAATTCGGGGCGCCGCCGAACACCCATACTTGTCCGGTATGCCTGGGGCATCCGGGCGTGCTGCCGGTGCTGAACCGGCAAGCGGTCGAATACGCGATGAAAGCGGCGATGGCGATCAACTGCGAAGTCGCCACCCACAGCAAGTTCGACCGGAAAAATTACTTTTATCCCGACTCGCCCAAAGCGTACCAAATTTCCCAATACGATCAACCGATCGGCCAAAACGGCTGGATCGACATCGAGGTGGACGGGAAAACGAAGCGGATCGGCATTACCCGGCTCCATCTGGAGGAGGATGCGGGCAAGCTGACCCATGTAGACGGCGGCTTCGCTTCGCTTGTCGATTTCAACCGCGTCGGCACCCCGCTGCTGGAGATCGTTTCCGAGCCGGACATCCGGTCGCCGGAGGAAGCGCGCGCTTATTTGGAGAAGCTGAAGGCGATTATCCAATATTGCGACGTGTCCGACGTGAAGATGGAGGAAGGCTCGCTGCGCTGCGATGCCAATATTAGCATTCGCCCATTCGGGCAGGAGCAATTCGGCACGAGGGCGGAGCTTAAGAACATGAACTCGTTCCGCGGCGTTCAGCGCGGGCTGGAGTACGAAGAGAAGCGCCAGGCCGACATCTTGTCCGGCGGCGGAGTCGTCGTGCAGGAAACGAGACGTTGGGACGAAGCGCAAGGGAAGACGCTATCGATGCGGGGCAAGGAAGAAGCGCACGATTACCGGTATTTCCCCGATCCGGACCTTGTCCGTCTGTATATCGACGACGAATGGAAGGCTCGCATCCGCTCCTCGATTCCGGAGCTGCCGGACGCGCGGAAAACGAGATATACGGAACAGCTCGGGCTGCCGGCTTACGATGCCGAAGTCATTACGTCCTCCAAGAAACTGGCCGATCTGTTCGAGGAAAGCCTGGAGCATACGAAAGATGCCAAAGCCGTTTCGAACTGGATTATGGGCGATCTGCTCGGCTACTTGAATACGAACGGCTTGGAAATCGATTCGGTGCAGGTGACCGGACAAGGCCTCGGCGAAATGATCGGGCTTATCGAGAAAGGCACGATCAGCGGCAAAATAGCCAAAACCGTGTTCAAGGAAATGCTCGTATCGGGCAAGAAGCCGGGACAAATCGTCGAGGAGCAAGGACTCGTGCAAATTAGCGACGAGGGCGCCATCCAGGCGATCGTGGACAAGGTTGTCGAGGGGAATCCCCAATCGGTGGCCGATTATAAGGCGGGCAAAGAGAAGGCGGTCGGCTTCCTCGTCGGCCAAGTGATGAAAGAGTCGAAAGGGAAAGCGAATCCGGGGCTCGTCAATCAGTTGATCGTCGAGCGGCTCAAGCGCGAATAAGAAGTGGCGGCACCGGAATAGTGGCGGGAGGGATTTTCCTCCCGTCATTTTTTTCCTGAAAAAAATTTTCGCAGAAAATGAACCATTAGGCCTTTCGTTCGTATTATTCATAGAGAAAAGGAAGAGAGACAAGGAGGAATTTCACTATGAAAAAAAGACTAAACACGGCGGGACGTCTTGCCGCCGCGTCATTGGCGTTGGCTCTGGCCGTTCCCGCCGCCGGCGTATCTGCGCAGAGCGCGCCTGCGCCGTCCGCGTCCGGGCAGCCCGCTTCCCAAAGCATTCAGCCTGCGTCCCCGGTGCCTGCTCCAGCAGCGGCGTCGACAGTAGTGCCTTTGCGTGATTTCAGCGAAGCGATAGGCGCGGTTGTCAATTGGAATGAAGCTGACAGGACCGCTGTCGTCGCGCGGGGGAAAATCCGTATTTTGGCCAAAATCGGCGAATCGGCGATTGTCGTAAATGAAAAACAAATCCAGTTGGACAAGCCCGTTCAGCTAATAAACGAGAAAACGGTTGTTCCGCTCGCGGCGTTAAATGAAGCGTTCGGCATAAAAGCGGACTGGAACGCTCAGACGAATTCCATTATTGCGGCAAAGGACGATTACCCGCTGCTGGCCAGCGCGTTCATCGGAGCATTGAACGGCGGCCGGTTCGCAGATGCGAGAGGTTATTTGAACGGCTCGCTGCAGTCTTTTATGCCGGAGCAATTCCTTATGCAATATTGGTCGAGCATCGCCCAAATGTACGGTCAGCTGGGACCGCAATTGTCCGTAGCCGAAAGCTCCAGCTCGGTGCATCGCAACGCGACGGTCCTATACCAAACTTCCGCAGTCGCTCCGTTCGAGATGACCGTACGTTTTGATACGTATGGCGGCATTGACGATCTGTACATTTCGCCTATGGTTTCGAGCAGCGGCTATACGAAGCCGGTATACGAAGATACAACGAAATACAGCGAGAAGGAAGTGAAGATCGGGGATGGCCCGCTGGCGCTTCCCGGCACCTTGACCATGCCTGCCGGTAACGGACCGTTCCCCGCCGTCGTACTCGTACACGGCTCGGGTCCGAACGATCGGGACGAATCGATCGGCTCCGTCAAGCCGTTCCGCGATCTGGCCGTCGGATTGGCCGCACAAGGGATAGCCGTTCTCCGGTACGAGAAAATTACCCGCGAGCATCCGATTAAATCGCAGCGCATGATTGCTCCTTTTACGGCGAACGAGGAGACCGTCGACGATGCCGTCAGCGCGGTACAATTGCTCAAATCGATAGAAGGCATCGATCCGCAGCAGGTATACGTTGCCGGGCACAGCCAAGGCGGAATGCTCATGCCGCGCATCTTGGAGGAGGGCAAGGGCATCGCCGGTGCGATCGTTATGTCGGGACCGTCCCGGCCGCTTGAGGATCTCCTCGTCGAGCAAATGAATGTTCAATTGGAACTGCTGAAACAGGCGGGACAGCCGACCGAGCTGGCGGAGCAGCAGGTCGCGGTATACGAGCAGCAGGTGAAGCTGCTGAAGGATCCTCAATATTCCCTCGACAATCCGCCTAAAGGCTTCCTGCTGGGCAGCCCGGCCTGGTGGTTGGATATTCGCAACCTGTACGCGGGCGAAGAGGCGGCCGACCAGAAGGTGCCGATGCTTATCTTGCAAGGCGGCAACGATGTGCAAGTATTCCCGGACAATCTGGACGGTTGGAAAAAGTCTCTCTCGGCCCGTTCCGACGTCGAGTACAAGCTGTACCCGAAAGTAAATCATACGCTCGTCGAGTTCGACGGGGAGTCGACAGGCGCCGAATACGCCGTTCCGGCCAACGTTCCGGACTACATCATTTCCGATATCGTCAAATGGATCAAGCCATAATTTTTTCTTGCATGAACATTAACAAATATGGTATCAGCCTTAGAGGACACCCGAGCGGGTGTTCTTTTTTGTTAGGCTTTTTAGGGTTATTTGTTGTCAAAGTCGATAGGTGAGAATGGAATACGAAAAAGAGGCGGGGAAGTGTGCGTAAAGCGGAGCGTCTGACTTTAAAGTCGTGTTCTAACCGCTTATATCCTGTAAAGAGAACATGATTTTAACGGAAGTGGAGCGCCTTCCCGCCTCCTTGCTTTTTTTGCCGCCTCTCTTTATAGACTTTGCTATGCAGGGTTATTTCGCTCATTTTTTTCCGCATTCCGTGATACAATAGGAGTTGCCAACGTTTTCAAGCCCTGCAATGACCGGAGGTGACAACTTGGATAACCCGTGGATTCTCGATCCGCTGCATATGACGCTGCGGCTGGTGCTCGCTCTCGTTCTCGGCGGACTTGTCGGATTGGAGCGGGAGCAGAACAATCACCCGGCCGGTTTTCGCACGCACATCCTCGTTTGTTTGGGGGCTTCCCTCATTATGCTGTTGTCCATGTACGGATTCGGGCAATTCGTGAACGAACCGAACGTGCGTCTCGACCCGGCGCGCCTGGCCGCCCAAGTCATTACCGGCATCGGATTTTTGGGGGCCGGAACGATCGTATTGAACGGCAACTCCATTTCCGGATTGACGACGGCTGCATCGTTATGGGTCGTAGCCGCGATCGGATTGGCTACAGGTGCGGGATTTTATTATTCCGCAGTCGTAACGACGCTGTTCGTTCTGATCATTTTATGGATATTAAACAAAGTCGAGAAAAAGTGGCTGCGCGGCAAACAGCTGCGAACCGTCTGTATCGAAATGTCCGACCGCCCCGGCGGCTTGGCCTCCGTCACGTCCGTTCTGGCGGTGCAGGGCGCGGAAATTCGCAAGGTGGCGATCGTACAGCTGGGGACGTCCGGCTCCGGACAGTCGCAGGTTCGCATTACGTTGTCCTTAAGACTCGGGAAGCCCGAGCTGCTGATGGCCGCAGCCGAAGAACTGAAGGCGCTCGGCGATGTATCGAATATATCGGTAGAGTAAGGAGGAGGAGTACGAGATTATGGATGAACCGCAGCAACGAAATCCCGAACGGGGAAATGACGGTGCCGATAAGCGCAGCGGCAGCTTGGATGCGCATCAGGCGCAAACACCCGAGCCTCCCCCGTGGGGGGCGTTCGATCCATATGCCGCGATCATGCCGAGAAAGCGCAAATGGGTTGCCGGGGTGCTGTCGCTATGCATACCGGGAACCGGGCATTTCTATCTCGGGCTGATGCAAAAAGGGCTGATGATCATGCTGCTCATCATCATGGACATTTTCGCGATCGTGCATTTCTCGATCAATATGTCGAGCATTCCGCTCATCACGCTTCTTGCCCTGTTTTTGCCGATTATATATTTCTACAGCTTGTTCGATGCGCTGCAATCGGTCGATAAGGTGAATGCTTACCGGTATTCGATCTCCGCTTTTCCAAACGGTGATCCCGGTCCGAACGCTGGAACTGCCGCCAAGCCGGGCTCGCCTACTTATATCGGATGGCTGTTGGTCGGATGCGGCGGATTGTTCTTCGTGTTCAGTGCCAAGCCCGATTGGATCGGCATGCTGCTGGACAAGATGGGGACGATGGTAGGGGGACTTGTGCTGATCGGCATCGGGATCGTGGTGTTTCTAAGAAATTCGTCCAAGCCTAAATGATACGCGGGTGGGGGTGCCTGTCATGATCCGAGTGGGAAAAATAACGGCAGGGCTTATCCTCCTGGCAAGCGGCGGTGCTCTTCTTGCCGACTGGACGGTGGATTCGGATGTTTTGGGTTATGCGGAGCAAGCATGGCCCCTTGTGTTTATCGTGCTCGGCCTGGAGTATTTATGGGTCAACTTCAAGTACAGGAACAACAATCAGCGCACGCGTCTGGGTCTCGGGGGCGTGCTGGTGTCGGTACTCGTCGCCGCGGCCGTTGTCGCTTATTCGCAATACGGCTGGCCTCCTTCGAAATGGTTCCAGGATTTCCCGCGCGAGTTTAGTCCCGGCGGCCAATCCCGATAAGTAAAGAAAACAGCTTCCACGGACGCCGATAAGCGCCGATGGAAGCTATTTCTCGTTTAGGAGTCATTTAGTGAAAATTCACATTGCCGGTTAGCGGACGATCGGTTGCCTCGAAGATCGGATCGGATATCCCCATCGGCAATACGGTCAATGAGGCGAGAGGCCGCATATTCGCGGCAGTTTCCCGTATCGAAAGCCGAACGCTATAATCGGCTTGATCCGAACCGCGAGCGATGCCCTGCGCAATGAAGCCGGATGTATCGATCGCCAGCATTTGAAGACCGTCCAGCTCGAGCTTGAGCCCGCTGGACTGGAAGTGCAAGCTCAATCTTCCTTCCGGCAGCATGTGGTTGTCGTAGCCCAGCTTGGCGACGAGATGGATTTTATTGTAAGTACTCGCAGTAACCGTACCGGCATCCGCAGCGGAGAACCAGCCTGCTGCGGTTGTAGGTCCCTTTGTCGGATCGTATACGGCGAAGGCGACCGTTTGCGCCGCGGCGTTACCGGCGAAATCGACGGCGGTCGCGCTCAACGTATGCAGCCCCAAAGCCGTAACGGACGAACCGGAAGCGAACGGCTGTCCGTTCAACTGCAGCGATAGCGACTTGACTCCGCTGCCCGCATCGGTTGCCGAGATGATCGGCGTGGCACCATAAGCGTAGCCTTGATTGTAGGTTACTCCCGTAACGCTGAGAGCCGGAGCCTCGCTATCGGCCAATTTAATCTCCAGATACGGCTTGTTGTTGGCATTCTCCTTGGAATTGAAGTTCGAGGCCAGACCCGACGTTACATCTTGAACGACGGATACGCTGGCGATTTTGTCGCCCGCGAGCTGCGCCGCAATGTAGGGTGTGATGTCGAACTTCCGCCATGCCGCGGTATTGTCCACTCGAACGGTGGATAACGATTCCTGAACGGCAGGCTTGTTGTTCCAAGTCAGCCCTGTCTCGGTCCAATTATCGTCCGAGACCGCGCGGATCGTATTGTCCACCTCCGTGCCGGCTGAATCGTTCGTCGCTCCGTACAAATAAAGCGAGGCGGACATTACATCCCCGGCGATGCCGCTCAAATCGAATTGGAGAAATGCTTCGCGCTGGAAGCCGACGCTGCTTTTCTTCACCGCCATGCTGGTATTGCCACCGTAATTGCTGCCGGCGTAATCGCCGTTTCGCACGAAGGTGTCTTTCACCGGATTTAATTTGGCGCTAAGCGGATCGTTCACTTCAAATTCGAGCGCGGCGATTTTGACATAACCACCCAGTGTGACGATGGCCGCTACTTTGGCGGTGCCTTCGCCAATCGCGGTCACGACGCCGCTGCCGCTTACCGCAGCGACGGCCGGATTGACGGATACATATTCCACGCCGGCCCCGCTCGTATCCAACGGTCCACCCGAGGTCATCGTGCCGGAAAGCAGGAGCTGGGCGGTTTGGCTTACTTTCAACCGCGTCTGGTCTGCGGCAAGGACGACACTTTTCAAATTGGGCGGTTTGTTCTGCTCGGAGGCTACCCGGTCGTATACCCGTGCTTCCGTAATGCTGTTGAACAAATTTTGCGAATTTCCGTGTCCGACGATTCGGACATAACGCGCCGAATGATCACCGGTCCCATAGTTTTCCAATTCCTCGCTGAGGCCGGAGCTGCTGCCTGAATAAACGTTCGTCCAGCTCGCGCCGTCGGCCGAAACGTCGATATCGAAGGAGGACGTTCGCTCCTTGCCTCTATACCAGGCAAGCGATACGCTGCGCACGGTACGTGCCGAGCCGAGGTCGAAAGCGATCCATTGTCCGTCCCCGAGAGCGGACCAGCGAGTATCGAGATCGTCGTCGATCGTATTGGCCGGAACATTGCCGTCGTCTCCGCTTGCCGTTACCGCGGATACTGGCAGTCCGGCTTGCCCCGCGCTTGAGCGGCCCGGGAAGTAGACGGCGTATCGGGTGCTCCCGCCACCGGGCAGCGATACGTCGACCGTTGCGCTTCCCGGCAAGCCTGACGCCTGGTGGACCGCGACGTTCGCATTCGGGTCGGCGGCCGAAGCCGTAACGACCGGCGGAGCGGAAGTGCCGGAGGGCAGGGTGACGTCGTAAGTAAACGTCTTGCCGTCGAATCCGGAGAGCGGGCTGCCATCCAACGAGATGCCGTTAAGCAAAGGCGTTGCCGACGAAGCGATTTGCCACTCGGACAGCGGTTCGACGGGCGGCAGCGTGACCGGCGGCGCTTCTCCCTCGCGCAGCGGGACGAACAGCACGGACAAGCTCAATTGCTGGACGTCCTGAATATGGATAGCCAGCTTGCGGATGCCGGCGTTCGCATTTTGCCCGCCGGGGCTCGGAGAAGTCGGCAGCGGTACGGGGTCCATCACCGTAAACTTCGCTTGCGCGGGAGACAGAATGCAGGCCCACAGCCGCTTGCCGTTTTTCGTAAGCATCGCCCAACTGCCGTCGGGAGCGATTTCGTCCACCTCCGTCGACGTATGCATGAACCACCAGTAATCCGAAGGCGCTTTCGCGTACACTTCATCCTGGACGACCATTTGGCGTCTGTTGTCGAGCAGCCGGACACCGCGTTCCGCCTTATGGACATCGCGCGCGTAGGCGGCGGTCAAATCGGCGATGGCCAAAGCGTCCTTGAGTGATGACTCCACGCGGCTCATCTCGATCGCGACGGAAGAATCCTGCTCCGGGCCCAGTCCCGGATTGATGACCAGCACGTTCTGCCCTTCTCCGCGCATCCGATAATAGTTCCATCTCTGGTTGCCGAAATATCCGGGCAAATTGTAATTGTCGGCTCCGAGCTCCTGGGCCCAGCGGACGCCCAGCGCATCGAACAGAAACGTACCGGCGTCGAGATTGTGATGGTTTTTCTGCTCGCTTGCCCCTTTGAAGCCGACGAACAGGGCGTTCGGATCTTCCCAAGCGCTGCGAAACGTGACGGCTTCCACGTTGCGGAAATATTTGTCGAGCCCGACCTGCGCGGCCCGCGGCCCGGTATAGCTGTTCGGCACATACCAGAGCAGATCGAGGGGCGACGGATTCGTATCGACCCGCTGCGTTTGCCACCAGCCGTACTCCGGCTTGCCGAACTGCTCGCCGAACCAGTGCAGCGAAGGGGAGTTGGGAACGGATGACCCGGCGTCGGCGAAATTGAATATTTGATTGATCGGGCTGGACATGAAGATCGGGAAGTCGCCATTTAGCTGTAGCCCCGGGCTCTGCGACAAACCGAAATCGGTGCCCAATGCCGTCTGCAGCGCTTTGAAATAGACGCCGATGTATTGGATCGAATATTGCCAATAACCGGGGCCTTCGTACCAGCCTCCGTCCGGAGCCCATTGGGGCAGCGCTTTCGGCAGCGAAGCGAAGCCGCGCTGAAGCAAATCCTCGGCAAGCGCCTTGATATCCGGCTCGTCACCGAGAGCCAATGCGCCCATGCCGATTCCACCGTTCACCACGAAGTTCCAGTTGTTGGTCGTATTAACCCAGAAGTCGGGACGGTTGTATCCGGCGAGCGCGGGAGTAAATCCTTTGGTTATGATCGCTTCGCGCAGAAACGTCCTTCTCTCTGGAGTCCAGTAGTCGTACAGCCAATCGTATCCGATGGCGAACGCGTGCGTCATTTCGGCCGTGTCGAGAAAATGGCTCGGGTTCCAATCCTGGAAGCTGCCCGCGGCCGCAAGCTCCGTCCAAGCCCGCTCCGCATAGCGGGAATCTGCCGTCAGCCTATACTGCATGCCCAAGGCGTAAATGCGTTCCAGCACTTTGCGGCTCACGCTGAGCAGTCGTACCCCATCGGGAAGCTCGTAATGGGAGGCCGGTTGGGTCAAAATTTGATCCGCCTTAGCGGTCAAAATGGTTTGCCAGCCCGCAAGCCGGGAATCCGTCAAAAGGCGCCCCTGCAAGGCGGCGAAGTCCGAGGCCGTAGTCAGAAGACGCGGATGCCCTGAAGCAATCATGTCCGTAACGATAACCTCCTTGCTCACTTTGGCTTCATCGAACCAGACGGTGCCGGACGCATTCCACAGGAACAGCTCGAACAGCATGCGCACCGCTCCTTCGGGAACCGTAACTTTGTGCGTTATTTGCTCCCAGTCGCTCGTCCCTTTGCGGGCCCCGGCGAAGGAGTCGGCACCGACCTTCTGATTGGCCGAATTGAAAAACTGATAGCGCAGCACAACTCCTTTGTCGGAGGAGACGATATTGTCCATCTTCACCCGAACGCTAAGCCGGTACGCCTTGCCCGCCTCTACGCCGACCGATTGCGTCGCGCTGCTTCTGGCCGGCGCTTCCGCCTGGATGCGAAGCGAACGGGTGCCTTCCTCGTAGACCGCCTGATCGACGGAATATTGCGGTGTGCCGCTGGCAATCCACCGGTTCCAGACAGCGGGCAAAGAGTTTGTGGCCTGCTCGAAACCGCCGTTTGCCAGCAAGTTCGTTCCTTCCGGAACCCCGGCTTCCGCTTGTGCGGAAGCGAGGGGGAGAAGGCCGAGCGACAAGCAGAAGATTAGCGTTATAGCCATAAAGCGGCGGAACGGACGATGAGTGATTCGAATCCACGAAGCGATTACGTTCACGGGGACACTCTCCTTCGGATGGGATCGGTCGCGTAGTTCGTAGCTGCGATGGATGATTCGTTCCACATGCGGGTAACCGTTTACTTGGCTCCGGATGCCACCTCGGTTTCCTCGATTTTCTTGTTAACCCGCTCGGCGGCTTCGCGAAGCGCCGTGTTCGCGTCTTTGTTGTTGAAGACGACATCGCGTACGATCGTGTTGAATTCCGCGTTGTACGATCCATTGTATTTGTTGACCGAACCGGCGGGAGCGTATTTGTCCGGCTGAAACGCTTTTACATTTTTGCCGGTATACATCGGATTGTTTTGTCCGAACGATTGACGGAGCGTCTTGTTGCTTAAAGTCGTTAAAAATTTTCCGTCCTTAATTTGCGGCAGCTGGTATTCCTCGGTCGTCAGGTAAGCGATTACCTCGAACGCCTGGTCCTTGTGCTTGCTCATCGAGGTGACATAGAAGTAGGTCGGATACGCTTGCGGTCCCGTGTCCGGTTTGTCTTTGTAGACCGGGAAGGAGGCCAGATCCCAGTTCATGTCGCCGATTTCCTTGGCATTGTGCAGCGCGGTCAAGGCGAGGAACATGCCGACCGTGCGGTCTTTGAAAAAGCGGTTTCTTTCGTTCGGCTCGGAAATTTGATTGTTTTTGATGTGGCTGTAGCCCGGAAGCTTGTAGAAGCGGGCCAAATTGTCGACGAACGACTTCCATCTCTCGTCCGTGTCGAAGGCCGCTTTTTTCGTTTCCGTCTTGATAAGCGGAATCGACTGCTGATTCATGAAGGCGAGATGTCCGTATGAAGATCCGAAGCCGGTGTAATTGACGCCTCCGTCGGAGCGGGTCAAGCTTTTCGTTAGCTCGAACATTTCGTCCCACGTAATGCCCGCCTTCGGGTAAGGAACCCCGAATTTGTCGAAAATATCCTTGTTGTAGTAGGTCGCCGAAGGAGGAACGTACACGGGCAAGCCGTAAATGCCGCCGCCGGCCAACTGTCTCGCCGTATCGATCATGGTGGACTCGAGGCTGTTCAAGTTGTAATTATACTTTTTGATCTGCGGGGTCATATCGTACTCCAGCTTGTTTTCCATCAGATGGGGCGGAGTCGCACCGATCGAAGCGAACAAAATGTCGATCGTTTCGCCGGCTGTGATCAAATCGGCTACTTTACCTCCGGTAATATACTTGATTGTAACGTGCGGAAATTTCTTCGTTATCGGCTGGCCGAACGTCTCCATAAAGTTTTCTTCGGGCCAGTCTGCGGGAAACGGGAAATAGACGGTCAGCTGCACCGGATCTTTTTTGGCTTGGACGGCGGATTCGCTTCCCAACGCCGGTGCGCTTCCTCCGCTCCCGCCTCCGCATGCGGTCGTACCAAGCGCAAGACATAGCAGTGCGGCCATACTCCGTTTCTTGTACATCATGCATTCCTCCCTCGCCGGATAACATCAAATTGGCAAAGCCCGGGCATTCGCCCTCGAGAGCGCAATGAAATGATCGTTCAGCAGTTCAGGCTGCGTTTCATTTGAACAGGATTATATCATGCAGCCGTTTGTCTCTTGTTATGGGAAAGTTGCACTCCGTTTCACTCCTTTTGTAAGCGCTTGCCAGTAAAATTATTCCTGATATATAATGTTTATGAAACGATCTCCGTGACTGAATGGGGGGAACTGATAAATGGGCAGCAAGTTTACGCGGGCGCATCTGAAATTTCGCGACAATTTGTTTTTTTTCGTGCATCGGGCGTGGGAACAAAAAAATCCGGACGAATATTACCACTCGCACGAAGGCATGGAATTTCTGTACCTTCATGAAGGAAGGGGACAGCTGATTCTGAACGACCGGATGTATGTGCTCAAGCCGCGCACTCTCGTCTATTTTCAGCCGTACCAAGTTCATCTCATCCGATATGAAATACCCCGGCTCAGGTCCTTGATCAAAGTGAAATTGCCGCTTGTAAAAAAATATTTGCACATGTTCTCCCATCTGGCGGACTTTGTCTCCATGTTGGAAAACTCCCGTTCCGACCAGCAGCTGTTCCAGCTGACTCCGGGGCAGGACGACGAGATCAACCATATGCTGGACAGCATCCAGCACAGGCTGACTACCGTCACCGCCCACGAGCAGAAGGAGCAGTTTATTATTTTTTTGATGCAATATTTGTCGTACCTGAAGGAGCATGTATGTACCGGACTCTCTCGCGGAGAAAGCGGTTTCTCGCCTCGTCAGTCCAACCATGCGGAGAAAATCGTGGAATGGATCAACGAGCACTACAGGGAGCCGTTCTGCCTCGACAAGCTGTCGGCCAACATGCATTTGTCGGCAAGCTACGTATCCAACTTGTTCCGCACCTGCACGGGGAGCACGATAACCGAATATATGATGCGGCGAAGGCTGGATGAATCGCGGGTTTTGCTGGCCACCACCTCCATGCCGATCGATCAGGTGGGCAAGCGCTCGGGATTTCCGAATCCGGCCTATTTCAGCCGCTGCTTCAAAAAGCAATATCGGGTCACGCCTCAGCAGTACCGGACGATGGTGATTAACCCGCCGATTCCGCTCCGCCAAGAGCGCTATACGGGCGACGGTTGAAGGGAGTGCGTCCGTATTCTGCTCCGCATGCCGAGAATATACCGAGACTGCCCGGATTGATTGACAAACATGTTCCCGCGATCGTAAAATAAAGAGATAACATAATTCTTTTTACCATGGTGGTGAGGAACATGACGTCCCGATTCGAGCAAGCGTTGGAAAAGTTGAAGACGACCGGAGTTCGAATGACGCCTCAACGGCATGCGATATTGGCTTATTTGCTGGATACGATGATGCACCCGACCGCCGACGATATTTATCGCGCTCTCGAAGACCGCTTTCCCAGCATGAGCGTCGCTACCGTCTACAATAATTTGAAAGTATTCATCGAAGCCGGATTGGTCCGTGAATTGACTTACGGAGACGACTCTAGCCGTTTCGATTCCGATATGTCCGACCATTATCACGCGATTTGCGACGACTGCGGCAAAATCGTCGATTTCGAATATCCGCCGCTGCACGATGCGGAATGGAACGCCGCCCGTCAAACGGGCTTCCAAGTGAAAGGGCACCGCCTCGAAGTATACGGGCTTTGTCCCGATTGCGCTTCGACCGTCAAACATTAATGAACCGCCGGACGACCCGTTTCGTCGTATATGTAGTATAATGGACGTGTCTATCCGACTCGTCCTTTTTTGTGTTCGAATAGCGAGATCATTCATAATGTTCCTGATGAAGCTTCCGAAAGCGGGCAGGCCTTTTGGAATGAAGGTTAGCGGGACGTAAAGGAGTGAAGGCATGGAATCTTTAAGCCCGCCGTCCGGACGTCCCAAGAGGCGTTACCGGTTCGTAATCCGGTTGTTCGTATTTTTGCTCATAATCGGCATTGCAGGTTTGTTGTCTTATTATTGGTTTCTGATGTATTACCCGAATAGCGAACATGTGGAGCCGGATTACGGCGGTCTGCAGAAACCGATCTATTATCGGGGGGAGCTGCTGAAGCAAGATGCGGTGGGAGAGAAGGAAAGCTTGAAACTGCCGCTCGATTTTATTAAGGATAAGGCCGACCCTTCCATCGTATACGAGAACGCCAGCGATTCGGTGATTATTACGACGAAGGACAAGGTCGTCCGGATGAAAACGAACGTGCTTACCGCCACAGTTAACGAGAAGCCGCTGCAATTGAAGTTTCCCATTGTCAAAAACGGGGACGATTTGTACTTGCCGATCGAGCCTGTCAAGCAGTATTACGGACTAACGATATTGGAGGCTGCGGATACGGGCAATGTCATCGTACACCTGCAGGGCGATAACGTACAGTGGGGGAAAGCGGAGGGCGGCTCCAAAGGCGGTACGGCTGCCGTACGGAAAGATCCCGGCATCAAATCCCCGATATTGGCCGATTTGCAGTCGGGCGAAGAAGTGATGATCTGGTCCGAGAACAACCAGTGGTATTATATTCAACGCAAGGACGGAACGGCAGGTTACGCCCGAAAAAAAGATATCGTGCTGGACCGGGTGGAGACGATCCCGACTCAGCCGGAGTCCAAGACGTTCGTGCCATGGAAGCCGATCGGCGGCAAAATCAACATGACTTGGGAGCACGTCACCACGAGGAATCCGGACACTGCGAAAATCGGCGCAATGCCAGGGCTAAACGTTATTAGTCCTACTTGGTTCCATATACTGGACGGCGAAGGCAATTTGAAAAATTTGGCCGACGCGGCCTACGTGAAATGGGCTCAATCTCAAAATTATCAAGTATGGGCGCTGTTCAGCAACGGCTTTGATCCGAAGGTGACGACGGAAGCGCTGGCTACTTACGACAAACGGATGAAGATGATCAAGCAGCTGCTTGCGTTCGCCCAAATGTACAATTTGCAGGGCATTAATATCGATTTCGAGAATGTCAATTTGAAGGATAAGGCGAACCTGACCCAATTTGTCCGGGAAATGACTCCTTTGCTGCACGAGCAGGGGCTTGTCGTCTCGATGGATGTCACGACCAAGTCGACAAGCGAGAACTGGTCGATGTTTTACGACCGTCCGGCCCTGAGCGAGACGATCGACTACATGATGGTCATGACTTACGACGAGCATTGGGCGGCCAGTCCGATAGCCGGCTCGGTAGCATCGCTGCCTTGGGTGGAGAAGTCGATCATTCAGCTGTTGAACGAGGAAAAGGTGCCGGCTTCCAAGCTCGTACTCGGCGTACCTTATTATACCCGCATCTGGACGGAGCAAACGAAGAACGGCAAGAAAGAAGTATCCTCGCGGGCCGTTTTCATGGAAACGATCGATAAGCTCATCAAGGACAAAGGACTGAAGCCTACGTTTTCCCAGGAAAGCGGGCAAAATTATATCGAGTATACCGAAGACGGCAAAGTGATGAAAGTGTGGATCGAGGATGAGACGTCGATGAAGGCGCGAATCGAATTGGTGAAAAAATACGATTTGGCCGGCGTCGCTTCCTGGCGCAGAGGATACGAAACGGCTAACATTTGGGACGTAATCAAGCAAACATTGGAGAAACGACCCTAATTTGGTCCCCCGAAAAGAGAATCCTGAAATGAAGCTCGGCTGCGGAGTTTAATTGCATTCAAAAAGCCTGACATCATCGAGATGTCAGGCTTTTTGAATGCGTATCATTGTTTGTCCGTCGCCTCCAGATTGGTATCCGAGGGGCTCGCATAGCGGGAATCGAACGTAAGTACCGTTTTGCAGAACATGCAGCGATCGGTTTTGCCGAGCACCTTCGTCACTTTGCCGCATTCCGGACATTCCAACGTTACCGCGCTCGTCGACAGCATGCCTGCCGAAAAATAGATGGCCATACTGCCAAGCATGGCGATCATGCCTATAACCATAAAAATGCCCGCGATAATTTTACCGATTGAGCCCCAGTTGAATACGACGCCGGCCAGCCCGACGATCATGAGCCCCATGCCGCCCAAGGTCAGCAGCAAGCCCCACAATCGAAACTCATTGATTTTGCTCGTTTTGAACAGCATTGCGATTCCTCTTTTCTAATGTTTCTGGCGATGTCCGGCCTTGTCCATCATTTGTCATTTTCAGAGGCAGGAAACTGGGCGATTGCGTAGAAATACTTGTATGACGGAAAATGACATTTAACCGAGAGCCGGGGGGACGAATTGGAGACGATCCGGAATTACATAGTAGAGAAGTACCGGCAAGATCCCGATACGATCAGCGTTTCTGTAGTGCCGAGTCCCGCGCCGTTCAGTCCGGTCGTAGATGGGCTTGATGTCGCAGTGTTGGTAATCAGGCAATCGACGCATACCGATTCCACTACTCATTATATAAAAGACGATATCCGTATACAAGAACGTTGCCTGCATCCCGCTAAATTGGAACAATGGATTGTGAACGGCGGAAACCGAAGTGTTATCCATTGGATTTTGCAAGGGGAGATTGTTATGGACCGTAATTTGTACTTGGAGGGGCTGCGTCACCGGCTGCTGGAGTTTCCGGAGGAGCTGCGGGCCAAGAAGCTGATCGTGGAATTCGACCATTTTCTGAAAAGCTTTTTGCAAAGCAAGCAGTATTTGATGGATGGTCATCTTCTGGATGCGTACAGCAACATTTTGGCGGCGTTGTGCCATTGGGCGAGAATCACCATCATTGAAGAAGGAATTCACCCTGAAGTTCTCGTTTGGGCTCAAGTCCGCAAAATCAATCCCGGCGTATACAAGTTTTACGAAGAGCTGACCTCCAGTCACGAAACAATGGAGAAGCGGATTCAGCTTGTAGTGCTGGCATGCGAATTTTCCGTCATGTCCAAGATGGAGAGCTGCTGCACGGCGCTGCTGAACGTACTGCATAGCCGGGAAGAGCCGTGGAGCCTGCAGGAGCTGATGCAGATTCCGCAATTGGACGAGCTGCAGCTGGACCTTTCTTTGTTGTTGAACAAACTGGCGCGCAAGTCGCTGATCCGCGAGATCGTACAAGCATCGGACGATGCGGATTCGTTGCTTCTTCAGCTGAAGTACACGGTCTAAGGGTAAGCGGGTGCTGTCAAATAGTCCGGGTAAACAGGTCATGCAATGCGCGACCTTGTTTTCCCGGTTTTTTTTATCGATAAAGAAAGTTATGGCTTCGCCCAATCGGTTAACGAAATGCGGCTTCCCTTGCCGGGGCATACGCACTGGAGGAATCGGACTTGCTCTGTAGGGCAATACTGAACCAAAGTACAAATTTATCAATCGCCGCGCAAACACCGGCCGATGGTCCGTATGCCTCGACCGGCCGCATGAGTAGCGCTCTGATTTTCGTCAAGAAAAGACGTTCTACTTTCATTAATGACGCAGCGGGGACGCTGCCGGTGTATTCGAAATGTTCGGTGTTTTCAAACTTTTAACAGGAGGGTTGACTTTGCTTGTCCGGATGTGATAAATTAATTTTCGCCGCTTCAACAGCGAAGAAACGCTTCGAAAACAATTGAAAAAAAGTACTTGCAAAGAAGTAGGCGGATGTGGTACATTAAAGAGGTCGCCGCAAAAGAGACAAACTAAAAAGAATGGCTCGCAGCGATGAATGAAATCAAGACTTTGCTCCTTGAAAACTGAACAACGAGCGTGCAAGTGTGGTCTCGCAAGAGACCGAACAAGTCGGATTTTCGGCAGTGTAAACTCCGAAAGATTCGGCAAAAAGTCAGTACGAATTGAGC
>NZ_VDCQ01000063.1:0-63051 GCF_006265175.1 Paenibacillus hemerocallicola
GGAGAACTTGCCCGTCCGCCAGCAGCCGGTCTCTCAGCTTGCCGTAATCGACGTCCTGAACGGCGCAGGAAGCTTCGAGCGCGAGCGCCGCCGCCGTTGCCGCCGATTGGCCGAGTATCATGAACACCGGCTCCATCCGGATCGATCCGAAGGCGATATGAGACGCGGACAAGCATACCGGTACGAGCAAGTTGACACACTGCTCGCCCTTCGGCACGATAGACCGGTAAGATATCGGATAAGGCGCGGCGGCCGGGACCTCGACATTGCCTTCGTTGATGCATCGGCCGCCGATCGCCAATCTGCGGCAATTGTGCGAGTCCATCGTATAAGCCGCCAAGCCGACGGAGTCTTCCACAGTGGCGTAATGGCGGCAATGATGCTCCGTCATGACGACGTCGGAGATCATCCGGCGCGCTTCGCGAATGTATAGCTGCGGCGACCAATGCCCCGTCTCCGGATATTCGTCGGCGGGTAGTCCCCATTGCCCGACTTCGTTGCGGATCGCGAGCGGAACGCGCTCATCGTTGGCAAGAAAATACAGCATGCCGAGATTGTAGGTGAAGTGCGCTTGGAAAATCCGCTCTCTCGTCGCGACGTCGCCTTCCGCCCAATCGTAATTGGCGCCGATCATGTCGGTCGACACCGCGCCGAAATTGTTCAGGTCGGTTTTGCGCGTAGGACTCATCACTTTGTGCAGCTTCAGCGCGTCCCACACGCCCGCTTCCAAATAACGCGCCAGCAGCGCATGGTCGCCGGGATCGTAGCCGGGCGGCTGAGGAAACGGCAGCCGGTTCGCCGGGTCGTCGGTGAGGCAAATCCGGAAATTGTAGGCTTGGATGCTCGCGTCGCCTACTCCCTGAACAAGCGGCGGCACGTCGGCCACACCCGGCAGCAGCCCGCTATCCGGCTTGCCCGGAATGACATAAGGGTCGACCCATGCTTTGAAATTATGGTTCGGATGCCCGTAATGGACTCCGTTCAACGTTTCCTTGTAGACCGAATTGTCTTCCCTGCCGACATGGTACGATACGCCGGCCATCGCCAACAGATCGCCCTCGTAGGTAGCGTCGATAAACATCCGCGCACGGAAAATATCGCCTGTAGTCATGACCAGCCGCACGATCCGGCCTTTCTCCTTGTCCACGCTTTCCAGCTGCCGGCCGTAATAGACGGAGATCCCGAATTGTTCCAGCCAATCCGTCAAAATGCGTTTGGCCGTGCCCGGCTCGAACAGCCAATGGGTTCCTTCGTTTTCCGTCGTTCCGTAGTGCAAGCCCAGCGCTTTGTAAAACTCCTTGGAGATTCCGCCAATCGCCGCCTTATTGCCGATGTCCGTTGCGCCGAGCCCGCCGGTCGTCAAACCGCCCAAATGGCCGCGGAATTCCGCAATGACGACGTATAGGCCCATCCGGCTGGCCTGCACCGCTGCCGCGATACCTGCGGATGTCGCTCCGTAAATGCACAGATCCGCATCGATCGTGGTGCCGGTATGACGCTCCGGCGTAATATGCGAGGCATATTTCAAACGGTCAAAATTGATCATCTGGGAAAAATCTCCTCTCGATATTGTAATGTAGCATCCTATTCGACAACCACATTATACCTACATTATAAATTTACTTTTAGTTTCATTTTACTTACGTTTTCAATACAACGGAAAACCGGCCAAGATGCGGAGCCAGCCTGTGTTGAAGCGAATGCCAAATCGGAATACAGCAACAATTCACCGCATTCAACCAGCAATCCCAAATAGTCATGCTGATCGAGAGCAGTAGCGTAAACGGTCTGCGTCCCGAGCATCTGGTCGGTCTCGCGCCATTTCTTCCACAAGCGATGATCGAAAAGCTCGCTCCGGGTTACAAGCAGGAACCGGTGTCCGAATCACCTAATCGTTATTAGCATGCGTGCAAACAAGCAGCCGCGGCGGGCCCGAAGGATGGCAAGACGTACTTGAAAGCCAAGATTGACAACCCAAAACAATCATACTACAATTCGTAGTATGATGGGATGTGATAGTATGCGGATTAAAAAACTGAATGTGGGCGGGGAGGGGCTGAATCGTTTTTTTGGGCCGCTCGAAGCAAAAATTATGGACATTCTCTGGTCTTCCGACGGCATGAAGATCAAGGAAGTGCAGTCGATCCTTAATCAGGAAAGTCCGATTTCGGTTAACGCGGTGATGACGGTGATGAACCGATTGGAGAGCAAAGGTCATCTAACGAAAGTGCAGACCGGGGCCGGTAGAACCCAAGCGGCACAGTTCAGTACGGTGCAGTCGAGGGAACAGTTTCTTTCAGAACAAACGAAAGCAGTGTCGCAAGGACTTATACAGGAATTTGGCAGTTTGGTCGTAAGCCACATGATCGATGCGCTTGACGATGTGGATCAGGAGACGATCGCTAGGCTGGAACGCAAATTAAGCGAAATCAAACGAGGAAAAAAAGAATGAGTCCTTCGGTTAAGCTCAGATGGATCTATATACTGATGGTCGTCTTCCTTGCTTTGTTCAGCGTGCAAATGGGGCTCTTCGTCGCCCATCAAATGGAAGGCAGAGGGCTAGGGACTGGCATCTTGATTTACATTGTATTCGATTTAATAATCGGATATACGCTCATAAGGGCGATCTGGCGCATCACTGCGCAAGCGTATTTATCGAGAAAATGGCATAAGCTGTTTTCCTCCAACCGGCACGCCAAACTAACTAAGCATCTGAACTATAAATATCGCGGCTTGGGAACGGAAATCATTGTTGTGCGGAACGAAGCGTTCGTTGCGCTGGCGATTGGCATGTACAGACCGAAAATCGTTATCTCCACTCAGGTCCTTCATATGTTCAACGACGATGAAGTGAAGGCAATTCTGCTGCATGAGTGGCATCATTGCCGCAATCACGATAGTATAAAACTGTTTATAATGACCCTGTTGACGGAGGCTTTCGGGTATTGGCCGATTATGAAGCCGATATTTCGCTACTACCAAACATGGACAGAGCTGCTTGCCGATCGCTTTGCGATCCGCCAGATGGGGACAGAGCTGCATTTGGGCAGCGTTCTTTTGAAGCTGTCAAAATTGGGGAAGACGGAACCTGTAACTGCCGTTCATTTTGCAGCGTCAGCGATGCATTATCGAATGTTGCAGGTTCTAGAGCCACATCAGACAGTGAAGGTCAAGATATCACTGCTTAGACCACTGCTAGCATCTCTTTCACTGCTGCTTCTATTGATGTTGGGCGGGGATACATAACCCCTTTTTTTACGATATCATACTACGCATTGTAGTATAATTATTGGGAGGGTAAGCGGATGAGAGTTGTTTTATTTACAATCGGAAATTACGAAGTACATTCCTATGGGGTCGTGGTAGCTTTGGCTGTGTTGTTGGCGTTGGGGATGGCTCGTTATTTAGCGGAAGGAACTCCGTATCGGGAGCATATTTTGAATATGATGCCCTATGTGATCGTAAGCGCGATTTTGTCTGCGCGCATCTGGCATGTTTTCTTTTTTCAATGGGAGCATTACTCGAAGCATCTTATGGAAATCTTCTATATTTGGCAAGGTGGCCTTGCAATTCAAGGCGCGTTGATTGGCGGCTTCATTGCTGCGCTTTTCTATACGCGGAAGCATCGTTTGTCGTTCTGGAAGCTGGCGGATATACTCGCCCCGGCAATCCTATTAGGCCAGTCGATCGGCAGAATTGCTTGCTTTCTCAACGGAGATGCGTACGGCTCGCCAACCGGATCGGGCTTCGGCATTGTATACCCGGAGGGCTCGATGGCTTATGACGTTTACGGCTCTCAAACGTTGTGGCCGGCCGAAGTATGGGAGGGACAGTGGGATTTGGTTGTATTCGTCATACTGATTCTGCTGAAAAACATGAAATGGCCAACAGGGGTGTTATTCCTGACCTACAACATCATGTATTCGTTCGGGCGGTTCAACTTGGAATGGTTGCGGGGGGATTCGCCGCGCTACACGTTCGATTGGACAGCCGGACAGTGGACCAGCTTCAGCGTTATTGCGGTCAGCTTATTCATGATTGTTTTCCTTGTTCAGCGCGACCGGAAAAAAATGCAGTTTTCGGCCCGATAGCGCCCGGCGGTTCTACCGGATCGAACTATGATAAAAAGACGGATGCATCGGGCGCAGTTGAAGGAACGGACCCCATTTTGAAAAATCCAAGTTTAATACCGTTCATTTGGTGTGGTGTGGGCGTCGCCAATTAAAGGAAGGGTTTAGTGTGATAGGGGAGTAAAGTGCACGAGAGCTAAATACCTTTTTAAAGAAATTGACGTTTGAAAACCCGTATAAACACTGGGTTTCTAAAAGTCAATTTTCGCAAAATTGTCTTTTGTCAACAGGCCCACAAACCGGCGGCCTTGTTACGCTACGGGCTGTAATGCTTAGTGAAATCAATGAAATACTTACCTACAACCGAACGATATTCGTCAAAATTTATATGGGTGATATTTCATATGGCAAGATGCCAAATGAATATAAGCATGCGTCAGTTTTTGGACGAACTACATATTTTCCCGATTCAACGGTCAACATCACTCTTCAGGACAAGTGTCCGCCTGCATTTCAAAATGTTCCTTACGTTCGAAATAAAAGTGAAAGCCAGCACCAACTGCTGGTTCCATTATGCTTGAGCAACCGATGAAGCATCGGCTCCTTATATTGAAATAAAGTATATGATAAATGAATTAGGACCAGCGGACATTTGGCCATCATCCGTTATCATCACGTGGCCGGAGGCGATGAACGCTTTTTTGAACAGGTGCAGTCTTGCTACGAGCGGTATAAGCCGGGTACCGTTCCCGGTTTCCGGCTGCCGGAAGCTTCAGCCCTTCAGCCCGATACGGGCGAGCTCGAAGAAAGCGGTTTGTTCGAATTCCCGGTCGTTTGGGGAGCCGCCTCGGAAGAAGTCTATACCCGTTCGCGGTACCTCGATCTGCTGTCCACTTATTCGGACCACCGGATGATGAAAGAAGAAGACGCCCAAGCTGTTCGACTGTATCACTTTAATCGAAACGGCCTATGGCGGCCAAATTCGCAAACGGTACTGGAACGAGCTGATACTGGCACGCAAGCGTCAATTGTAATGCAGTCCGACGAAAATGAGGGTTCCGTATCCTCAAACAAAGAAGCTGCCGAGGACAATCTCGGCAGCTTCTTGAATATCACTCGAATGAATTGAAAATGAAGGTCGTCATTTGTCGGGCAATGGAGCGGAAAACATGGAAAATTGCGCTAAGTTCCCGCAATTTCCGTACTTTCGCTTCCCGCAGACGATCGGACCGCTTCCAAAGTCGGCTGCACGCCTCCGGCTGCGCGAAATTCGCTGGGCGTACGGCCGAACGTCTCCCGAAACACCCGGGAAAAGGTGCGGAACGACTCGAAGCCGACCTCCAGCGCGATATCGGTAATCGGAATGGCCGACGTGACGAGCAAGCCTGCCGCGCGATTCATCCGCAGGCCGTGCAAATAGTCGAGAAAGCTGACGCCCTTGTACAAGCGGAAGGAGCGGGTGATGTACGCCACGCTGACGCCGAACTGCATGGCCAGCTCCTGCAGCGTCATGGGCTGCTGAAAGTGAACGTGCATATACCCGATAATGGATCGAAACGACGCTTTGGCCGCCGACTCGCCGATGAAGGGAGAGCGCGGCCAATCGTCTCCGGCGCCCAGCCGGACGAAAAGCAGCAGCGCCTCGGTCAGCTTGGCCCGGACCAGACTGTGATGACCGATCCCGTCCGGAACGCAGCTCTCCTCATACAACTCCTCGAATATGCGGAGCATGCGATCGGCTTGCGGCGAAGCGAGATTCAGGCAGGACGGGAGCCGGGAGCCGCTGGCCAGCAAGCGCTCGATCCAATCGGAGTCGCCCGATGATTCGCCCAGCATATGGATGTCGAACAAGCAGCCGTACTTGCGAATGTACGAGCCGTCCCCGCTCTCGGCTTCGTGCAGATGCTGCGGCAGGATGAGCGAGACCGTTCCAGGCTGTATGCTGTAAGGGGTTCCATTAACGGTCTGAGTGCCATCGCCTTCGAGAATGTAGGTAAATTCGATGAAGTCATGGTAATGAAGGGGAGTCCGCTTGATCGAGTAGCGGAACATGAAAAACGGCAAATCGCCGGCTTTGAAGTTCATTTCGGCGATGACGTCCTGATAGATCGGATAAATCGACATCCCGCAATCCGCTCCCGTCGCAAAATTGGCTTGCCGCGTGTCTGTTCTGGCATGTACCCGGTCGAGATCTATTTTATCATAAGTAGCATCATCGGATAGAGGAGAAGATGTCGATGGAACACGAAAAATTGGCCATTCACGGCGGTAAGCCGATCAAGACGACCCCCTACGGCACCGGCAAGCGATTCGGCGAGGACGAAGTCAAGCAGCTGATCGAAGCATTGGAGCAAAACACCCTGTTCTACCATCAAGGGACGAAGGTGAAGACGTTTTTGCGGGAATTCAACGAGCTGTACGGCGCAAAGTTCAGCGTCGCGGCATCCTCGGGCACGGCGGCGATTCACGTTGCGCTTGGCGCTGCGGGCGTTACGGTCGGCGACGAGGTCATTACCGGACCGATCACCGACCAAGGGACGCTGATCGGCATCCTGTACCAGAACGCGATCCCGGTGTTCGCGGATCTGGACCCGCATACATACGGTCTCGATCCGGCGTCGATCGAATCGCGAATCACCCCGCGCACGAAAGCGATTGTTGCCGTTCACCTTGCGGGAAATCCGTGCGACATGGACCCGATCCTGGATATCGCGAGGAGGTACGGCCTGAAGGTAATCGAAGATTGCGCGCAGAGCTACCTGTGCCGATACAAGGGCAGACTCGCGGGTACGATCGGCGATTACGGCTGCTTCAGCACGAACGACTTCAAGCACATTTCGACGGGAGACGGCGGCATCGTCCTCGTCAATTCCGGCGAAGAGGCGGACTACCATCGCACGCACGCCTTTGCGGACAAAAATTACGAACGGCTCGGGTCGACCGTCGTGCGCGATCTGTCGTATTTGGCGCCTAATTACCGGATGACCGAGCTGCAAGGCGCGGTCGGCATCGCTCAGCTGAAGAAGCTGGCCTGGATATGCGACAAGCGCAATGCGTACGGAGACCGTCTGACCGCGGGCATAGCCGATTTGCCGGGTATCGCCCCGCATCGGGTGCAGGAAGGCAATCACGGAACGTATTGGTTCTATATGATGAGGGTGGACGAGTCGACGCTCGGCTGCACGCGCGACGAATTTTCGCAGGCGCTCCGGGCGGAAGGAATCGCCAACGGCGCCGGTTACATCAAGCAGGTCGTGTATATGCAGCCGATGTTCCAGAACAAGACGGCGTATCTCGGCAGCCGTTTCCCGTTCGAGCTGTCCGGCGTCGAATATCCGCAAGGGCTGTGTCCGGAAGCCGAAGCGATCCTGAGGACGGCCATCGTCATCCCGGTGAACGAGTTTTACAGCGACTCCGATCTGGAAGAGACGATCCGCGGCATACGCAAGGTGGCGCTGCATTATTCGGCGGAAAGGAATACGGTCGCATGAGGATTATAGACGCCCACAATCACCCGGACTGGTACGGTCACAACGTGGACAAAGTATTGGCCGATATGGAGCGGCACGGTATCGAACGTACCTGGATGCTCAGCTGGGAAGCTCCCCGCGACGAGTACGACCCGGCCTACAACGCGGTGATGCCGGATTACGACGGAATCGGTCCGATCTCGTTCGCCAGATGCGCCGCCTATGCGGAAGCGTACCCCGACAAGTTCGTGCTGGGCTATGCGCCCGATCCGCGGCTTCCGGATGCGATCGACCGTTTGAAGATGGCGATCGACCTGTACGGGGTGCGGGTGTACGGAGAGCTGAAGCTCCGCATGACCTACGACAATCCCGACGCGCTGAGAATGTTCCGCTTCTGCGGTGAGAAGGGGCTCCCCGTGGTCGTCCATATCGATTACGAGTTCGACACCGGGAGCCGTTATCCCAGGCCGAACTGGTGGTACGGGGGCGGTATCGAAGCGTTCGAGCGGGCGGTTCGCGCTTGTCCCGGGACGGTCTTCCTCGGCCATGCGCCCGGCTTCTGGGCGCATATTTCCGGTGACGATCTGCATGACAAGACGGCCTATCCGTCAGGTCCCGTCCTGCCCGGCGGCAAGGTCGAGGAGATGCTGCGCAAGTATCCGAATTTGCATTGCGACATCTCCGCCGGGTCGGGCGTCCATGCCCTCGGCAGGGATCGGGAGCACGCGCGCCGCTTCCTGCTTGAATTCCAGGACAGGGTCTTGTACGGAAGAGATTATTTCGACAACCGACACCAGGAGTTTCTGAATTCGCTCGGCTTGCCGGGCGAAGTGCTGGCCAAAATTTACGCGGGCAATGCGCTCAGACTCGTACCCGTGGATTGACGGCGGCAAATGCAACGCGCATGCCGGGCTTGGCGGTTCGGCATGCTGCGGCTTGCACGGCGTCGTCGTTGCATCCGAAAGGCGGCATGGTCGGAGATCATGTGCAGCAGAGGCTTGCATAGGCGATCCCGTACAAACATTTTCAGTTCGACGGGAGGTTGAAAGCGTTGAACCTGGCTCTGGAAGCATGGAACGCATGCCGATTGACGGAAGAGAAAGCGTACTGCGCTGACGGATTCGTATTCAGACAAAACCATCCCGCGTTTCCGGTATGGGATACCGACGTATTTCCCGATCCGGACACGTTGATGAAGATCTACAAGCCGACGGCGGTCGGTGTGGAGTTCCATGCGCATACTTATCTTCAATTGTGCTATGTCAACAAGGGACAATGCCGACATTACATGGAGCAATTCGCGAGCGAAGCGGTCAAGGGCGATTTGCTGCTCATCCCGCCCTACATCTATCATACGTTCGAGCGCATCAACGACCGCACCGAGCCGGAGCTCATCCAGATCGACTTCATGCCCTCCTTCATCAACGAACATTTCGACAGCTTGCGTTACGATTCGGGCTTGTTCGATTTCGCCTACATCGAGCCGTTCGTCATATCCGCCAACAAGCTGCGTCCCAAGCTCGTGCTGTCGGATTCGGTCCGGCAGCAATTGGAAGCGCTTTTACAAGAAATGCTGTTGGAGCAGGAGAAGCGAAAGGAGGGATACAAGCACCTTCTGAAGGCCGACCTCCTGAGGCTTCTCGTCATCATCGGCAGACAATTTTCCAATTCGAATTACGAGAGCGACAAGGACGAGAAGCTGCTGCGCAAGCATAAGACGGCGATGCTGGCTACGATCCGCTACATGGACGAGCATTACGCGGACGATCTGAAGCTCGTCGAGGTGTGCCAATACGCGATGCTGTCGCAAACGTACTTCAGTCACTTCCTCAAATATTTGACCGGCAAAACGTTCACCGAGTACATCAACGACCGGCGCATCAACAAATCGCTCGAGATGCTGAAGAACAGTGACAAAAACGTGGCCGACATTTGCTTCGAGGTCGGGTTCAACGAAGTGACCCACTTCAATCGGATGTTCAAAAAAACGATGGGTTTGACCCCGACGGCATTTCGCAAACGGGAAGCCGCATACAGAAACCCGTAAAAAACGATTTATTGCAGGTTCGGTCTAGTTTTTGCTCAAAAGGATAAGAAACCGGCCCGATTACGCTCTTATAATGGAAATGTCCAAACATTCACATATACGAAAGGGGAATCAGGCATGGCCAACCGAAACAGGACCAAGACATCGGTCCTCCTGCTGGCGCTTCTCATGACATTGGCGTCTTGCAGCACCCCGGGGGATGGGGCAAAACCGGCCGAACAAGGGGGCGACAATCCGGAACCGGCAAAACGCGACCCGGTCAACCTCGTCATTTACTATCCGTTCAATACCGAATTCGATGCGGATGGCTTAATGAAAACGTTCGGCGACCCGATCAAAAAGAAATTTCCGCACATCACGCCTCAGTTCATTCTGGGCGGAACGAAGGAAACCGGCCTCAACGAGCTGATCGCCGCGGGACAGCAGATCGACATCATCTTTTCCTCGATCGGATCCGTCGTTCCTTATCTGGTCGATACGAAGCTGATCTACGACATCACGCCCCAGCTCGAGAAGTACAAGTACGATCTGAACCGGCTCGAGCCGACCATGGTCGATATGGGCAAAAGCCTTAACGACGGGAAGCTGTTCGGCTTGCCGGTGTATGTTCCTCCTTCCGCTCTGTACTATAACAAGGATCTATTCGACAAATTCGGCGTGCCGTATCCGAAGGACGGAATCACTTGGGACGAACTGTACGATCTCAACAAACGGCTAGTCCGCAAAGAAGGGGAAACGCAATATTTCGGATTGGGCAACGCCTTCGCCCATTTCGCGCTGCTCAATCAGCGCGGACTGAATCCGATCGATCCGGGCACGCTCGAAGCAAAAATTACGACTGACGGATGGAAGCGATTCGCCGAGAACATCATCCGGTTCTACCAGGATTCGGCTTACGACGAAAAGCAGCTGAACGTGACCGCCCAAAACAACGGCTTCTTCAAAGACCGGAACACCGCCATGTACTTGTCGATCACCGGGCTTCAATACGCCCAGCTCGAAGGGTTGAATTTCGATATCGCTTCGTTTCCGAGCGACAAGGATGCGCCGGGCGTGGGCGCTCAGCCGTATCCGACATTCTTCAATATTACGGGCACGAGCAAGTACAAGGACGACGCATTCGAGGTTATCGCCTATTTGACTTCCAACGAGATCCAAGCCGCTCTGGCCAAGGCGGGAAAAATGCTGCCCGCCGTCAAGGACAAAGCGATCAAAAACGCCTTCGGTCAAGATGCGCCTCTGTTTCAAAACAAAAACGTGAAAGCGCTCTATCCGGAGAAGTACGGCTCTTCCAGCCTGTGGACGAGATACAACAGCATCGCGACTACGCAATTTTATTACGCCGTCATCAATGCCGCCGTGGGCAAGAAAGACTTGAATACGGCGTTGAGGGAAGCGGAAGAGGAAGCCAACAAGCAAATTCGAACGCAAAAAGGCAAATGATCGATACACCTGCCTACAATTTAGGAATAACGGAGGAGAGAAAACCATGACTGAAGCTTCAAGCGTTGCAGCCTGCCTGGACATCGTCCGCGACGGGCAAGCCCGCGCCGTCGTGCTGATCGATTACGAAACGGACGAGAGGACGCGCGACGCGGCCTGCAAGCTGGTCCATTATGTTCGCACTGCGACCGGTTCGGAGATCCCGCTCATGACGGAGAAGCAATTGGCGGCGGCCGGAGAGGGATGGAGCGACGCCGTACGCCTGTACGTCGGGATCGTTCCCGCGGATCAAGAGCGGCCGATTCGGGATGCCATCGCCGAACTGAATGTCGACGGATTCGTCATCTATCCCGGCGACAACCGCCTGACGATCATCGGGCCCACTCCATGGGGAACGCAATTCGGCGTGTTCGAGTTTCTGGAGCGGTATGTCGGCGTCCGCTGGCTGCTCCCCGGTCAGGACGGGGAAGACGTTCCGGCCGTCTCGACGATTCGGGCGGCGCCGGAAATCGTTCGCGATCAGCCGGCCTTCCTGTCGCAGCGATTCTACATCCGTCCGGGCAACGGTATCCTGTTCTGGGACTGGTACAACGATTGGGCGCTGCATAACCGGATGCACGAGAAGGTGAATCCCGCCCATAATTTGTTCCAGCTGTTTCCCCCGGAGAAATACGGGAAATCCCACCCGGAATTTTACCCGAAAGGACGGGTTCCCGAGGGGAGGATCATGTGGCAGCCCAGCTTCACGAACCCGGATACGGTGACGGAAGCGATCGAGACGATATGCCGGTACTTCGACAGCCATCCCGACGAGACCGCCTATTCGCTCGCGGTCAACGATTCGGGCGGCTATTGCGAGGAAGATCCGGATCATCCGCGCTACCCGAACCGGTTGAACTCGGTCGGATCGCAGAACATGTCGAATCTGTATTACACGTGGGTCAATCAGGTGGCCGAAGGCGTGCTGAAGCGGCATCCGGACAAATATTTCGGCGTGCTCGCCTACGCCCAAGTGTACGATCCGCCGACCGGCGTCAAGCTGCATCCGCATGTCGTCCCGTTCATAACGGACGATCGTCTTTCCTGGGCGGACCCGAACGCGGAAACGGATGGCAAGGCGTTGACCGAAAAGTGGCTGAAGGCGGCGCCGGGCTTGGGCTTTTACGAATATTTGTACGGCAGCCCGTATGCGGTTCCGAGAATTTACCCGCATCATATGGCCAAAGTTTACCGATACGCGCGCGATGCGGGGGTTCGATCCCAGATCGCGGAGGCTTACGCCAATTATGGCGAGGGACCCAAGCTTTGGCTGGCCGCCAAGCTGCTATGGAACCCGGACGCCGATGTGGACGCCCTCCTGCAGGAATGGTACGAACGCGCAGTCGGACCGGAAGCGGCCCCCTATTTGGCGGCGTATTACGATCATTGGGAACGATTCTGGACGGAACGCGTGCCCGAGACGACCTGGTTTCGCAATTGGTACGCCATGAAGCCGCACAGCAACTATATGCATCTTCATATAACGAGTTATTTGCAAGCGGTGACGGACGAGGATATGGAGAAAAGCCGGGAATGGCTGGAGCAAATGACGGCCCGAACGCAAACCGCCGCCCAGCGCAAACGGTCGCGGATGATCATGAAGCAGTTCGAATACTACGAAGCTTGCGTTTTCAGTTATCCGCGAAATCTGAACATCCGGCCGATCGCACAGTCAACGGACGGTCTGGCCTGGCTGGACAAGTACGTGCGCAGTCTGAAGCTGGCCGACGAGCGGCTGGTCATGGTGAAGGACTTCAATCTGGATCCGTGGTTGATTCACGGGTATTCGCCGGATATTTTCAGATTCGATACGATGTGGAGCGGATTCAACGACCGCATGATGCAGGCGTTGACAGCTTGGATTGCCGCGGAAGGCGAGAGCGGAGCGGTAAGGAAGCGGATTCGGCAATTGCTCGAGTCCGAATCGTCCAAGGTGCGCCGTTACGTCAAGCTGCTGCTGGCGGCGGCGGACCGGCGGGAGTCGCTCAATGCGGATTCGTCGTTCGAATCGGAGGTCGGGGAATCCGCGTCCTATCGGTTCGAACCGGGCGGGGAAGGGACGATTCGGCGGACGGACCGGGTTGCGCGCACGGGATCGCACAGCATCCTGATGAAAGGCATCACCCGGCAAGGCAGCATTTCCCATACGTTTTCTCCGGCCCCCGGTTCATACGGCATGACCGCCAAAGTATTTACCGCCGAGAATACGATCAAGAGCCGGGGGAACGTCTATATGACGGTCGAGTTTCTCGACGGCGAAGCTCGCTCGCTCTCCCAGGTTCAGACGGATCGAAGATTAGTCGACGACGCGTCGGGAAGCTGGACGACGGTCGCCTGGGTCGGCGACGTTCCCGAGGAAATAGAAGGGAGCCGGGTGGCCGGCGTTCGCATCGCCCTTTTTGCCAGCCTGTTCTTCAAGGAAGAGGAACTGTTTGTCGACGATTGGAGCTTCCTCCGTCTGGATTGAAACGCGGGAAACCGCCCGAGACGGCGAGTGATGAATAGATGGCAGCACGAGTCATGCGCGGAACGTTTTTTCTGTGCATGGCTCTTTCTATATAAAGCTGCAATGATCGCGAAAGGAGGACAGAAGGAAGTGCAGCGCGCAAGTTACCGTAAACGTTTGCCGGTAGAAAGCAGCTTTCAATTTGGGAGGGACATGGTGTGAATGCGAAAACCATTCGTCGTATGTTAGGCACTGTATCGATTTTTACTCTTCTATTGGCTTGGAGCGGCACGATAGGGGGGGAACCGGTCGATCCCGGCGCACAAGGAACGCGGGCAGTCGCAGGCGACACGGCAGGCACGGCCGTCTTGCCGGTCACATTGTCGGCATCGCAATCCTTGACCGCGCCTCTGACGCTTGTGGAGAACGGGCAAAGCCAAGCCGTCGTGCTCGTGGCGGCCAATGCCGACGCGAAAACGGTTGCGTCCGCGAACAAGCTGTCCGACTATGTAGAAAAGTCGACCGGCGCCGTTCTGCCCGTGGAGACGCAGATCGACCCTAACGAGCCTACGGTGACCGTGCATGTGTATGTCGGCTCGGCCGCGCCGGAGCATACCGGCGTCCCCGCGCTTCTCGCCGGCCTGAAGGATGACGGGTTCGTGATCCATGCGGAAGGGCGGAGCATCTCGATTGTCGGACCGACGGCTTTCGGAACCGAGTTCGGGGTGAACGAATTTTTGGAGCGGTATGTCGGCGTGCGCTGGCTGCTGCCCGGACCGGACGGCGAGGATGTGCCGACGAGCCCCGATCTTGAAGTACCCGAAGAAACGGTTCGCCAAGATCCTGCATTTTTCTCCCGCTACTTCTACATCTATCCGTCGGCCAATTCGTCCATCTGGCCGATGTATACGGAGTGGACGTCGAACAATCGAATCCGCCAGGTGGTCAATCCCGCCCACAACTTGCACCAGCTTTTCCCGCCGTCGAAGTACGGCTCGACCCATCCGGAATTTTATCCGAACGGTCAAGTTCCCGCGGGCAACATCGGGTGGCAGCCTTGCTTCTCGAATCCCGATACGATCCCGGAAGCGATATCCACGATCAAGCAGTACTTTGCCGCCAATCCTGGCGCCGTCGCGTATTCGCTTGCGGTGAACGATTCGGGCGGGTATTGCGAAGCCAATCCGAGCCATCCTTCTTATCCGAACAAGCTCAACTCGATCGGGCTGCAGGACATGTCGAACGTGTACTACTCCTGGGTGAATCAGGTTGCCGCAGGCGTCTTGCTGGATTATCCGGACAAATATTTCAGCGTGCTGGCTTATGCCGAGGTATACGATCCGCCGACCAATGTCACCTTAAATTCGCGCGTCATCCCGTTCATTACGGACGACCGTCTCTCTTGGGCGGAGACTGCCGCGGGCACGGAAGGACACGACCTGACCGATGCATGGAGCGATGCGGCGCCGACCTTCGGCTTTTACGAATATTTGTACGGGTCTCCCTATACGGTCCCGAGGGTATACCCGCACCAAATGGCGGATAATTATCGGTACGCCCGCGATCAAGGTGCCGACGTCCAAATTGCGGAAGCCTATCCGAACTGGGGAGAGGGTCCCAAGCTGTGGCTGTCGGCCAAGCTGCAGTGGAATCCCGATGCGGACGAGGACGAGCTGCTCGACGAGTGGTACGAGCGCGCGGTCGGGCCCCAGGCTGCGCCTTATGTGAAGACGTATTACGAGCATTGGGAGCAATTTTGGACGGATCGCGTATTCGAGACGGGCTGGTATAAAAATTGGCGGATTAAGGAGCCGCGCAGCAACTATATGCATCTGCAGAATATGGGGTATTTGCAGGCGGTGACGGACCAAGACATGGCTTTGAGCCGCGGCTGGCTTGAAAGCGCGGTCGCAAGTACGCAGACGGCCGCCCAGCTGAAGCGGGCGCAGATGCTTCTGGATCAGTTCGAGTTCTATGAAGCATCCGTGCTCAGTTACCCGAGAAATCTCCAAATCCCGCCTATCTCGGGCGAAGCGGAGGGACTCGATTGGCTGGAACGGTACGTGGACAGCCTGCAGCTGGCCGACTCGCGGCTGACGCTGGTGCAAAGCTTCAATTCCGATCCTTGGCTCATTCAAGGCTATTTGCCGAGCACGTTCAATTACAATACGATCTGGAACGGGTTCAATGATCGGATACTCCATGCATTGGCCGCTTGGGTCGCAGCCGAACCGGTTAACGGGGGCGTGAGAACGGAAATCCAGCAGTTGATCGCCTCCACCGGCTCGGCCAAAGTGCGCAATCATCTGAAGCTGATATTGGCCGAAGCCGCGGGAACCGCCCCGATCAACACCAATGCCTCGTTCGAGACGGGGACCGCGACGAGCGCGCCGCCTTTCGGGTTCTGGATTCAGCCCCCGGTTACGAGCGAAGTGATCCGACGGACGAATGCCGTAGCCCATACGGGCAGCTACAGCGCGGAGTTGAAAGGAATTACCCGATTCGGCGCGGTAACGCTGATCACTTCGGTTACTGCAGGCACGTACGGGGTCACGGCTGACTACTATTCGCCGCCCGACAGCATCCACGGAACGGGGAGCGTCTACATGACGGGAAGCTTGCTGGATGCGAACAACAATACGCTCTCCACCTTCCGAACCGATCGGAGAATCGCCGCCGACACGTCGGGAGACTGGGCGACGCTCGCCTGGGTCGGAGATATCCCCGCGCAGATCAACGGCGTTCCGGTCGCGAAGCTCTCGCTCGTCCTATACGCCAACGCGTTTAACCAAGGCGAATCTTTGTACGTGGACGATTTCCAAGTTACACCGTTGAATTAACGGGCTTTCTCGATCGTTCGGGCGGCTCTTCGGGACATGATGACAGGTGCCCGAGGGGCCGCCTTGTTTGCGGAATCGGCCTTGTTTTTCGTTGAAAAGGACAAGAACAGGCTCGCAACGGCCTTTACAATAGTAAGGAACGCCAGGATCGACAGATTGGAGAGGAGCTTATAAAAGATGGAAGCCAGAAAATCGTTGAAGCTGGGCCTGATCGGCTTGGACACGTCCCATGTCGTCGTATTCAGCGAGTTGCTCAACCGGACCGAGCATCCGTACCACATACCCGGCGGGAGCATATCGGTCGCGTATCCGGGCGGATCGCCGGATATGCACATCAGCATCTCGCGCGTGGAAGGGTATACGAACGAATTGCGCGAGAAATTCGGCGTGACGATCGCCGATTCGCCGGAGGCGGTGGCCGAGCAATGCGACGCCGTGCTGCTCACTTCGGTGGACGGCCGCGCGCATCTCGAACAATTCCGCCATATTGCGCCTTACGGCAAGCCGACCTTTATCGACAAGCCGTTTGCGACCTCATCGGCCGACGCCCGGGAAATCATACGACTAGCCGAGCGCTACCGGATTCCGATGATGAGCAGCTCCTCGTTACGGTTTGCGGCCGGCTTGAAGGATGCGCTCGACGCGGCTACTCCGGAGGAGGGTACCCTTTTGGGCGCGGATTGCATCGGTCCGGCCACGCTCGAACCTTTGATGCCGGGACTGTTCTGCTACGGGATTCACGCGGTGGAGATGCTGTACACGATCATGGGGTCGGGCTGCTCACGGGTGACCACCCGTTCGAACGCCGACTACGACCTGGCCGTGGGGGAATGGGGGGACGGACGGATCGGCACGGTGCGGGGGAATCGCAAAGGCTACTATTTCGCCGCCGTGATTCATCGGGAGAAAGGCGCCCGGTACGCCGACGTGAGCGCGCATCCGAAGCCGTACTTCGCCGGCTTGCTGGAAGCGATCGTCGAGATGTTTCATACGGGCGTGCCAACCATTAAGGCGAAGGAATCGCTGGAGATCGTCCGCTTCATCGAAGCGTCGAACGAAAGCGCGGAAACCGGCCGAACGGTGTGGCTCTAGTCTATGGGAGCGGCTGCCTCAAGCGGTTGCTCCCATTTGCTTTAAACTAACAATCGGAAAAGCGCACCTTTCCAACGATTGGAACACATAAAAATCGAAAAATCAGAACCATGAATTTGCTGCCCGTGATCATTCCATCCGCAACACAATGGCTTATTGCGCATTGAAATTAATGCTATTAAACATTAATAGTATTAACCGAATCGTGCGAAAACATCCACAATTATCGAACAGTCCCGCGGCAACTCCGCAACTACCCCTGTCTGCCTCCCTTACCGGGTTTAGCCCACAATATGATATTTGTCATGTGCAATTCCTTACGTTTGCTACTTTAACGGGAATTCCCCCATTACTACAATAAGGAGTAGACACTAGCTTATCGATAGGAGCCTCCAGTGAGCATTTCGAGTAAATCGTTCGCAGATGTAAAACAGGCTATCGTTCATAACGCTTCTGCGGAAGCGGAAAGAATCGGCAATAGCGCGCTTGCAGGGAAAATTTACGCCTTGCTGCTATTCGCCCCGGAGCCATTGTCCCTTCAACAAATCGCGGAGCGGCTGCAGGTCAGCAAAGCGGCAGTCAGCGTCCAGATTCGTACTATGGTGTTCAAGGGACTGTGCCGAAAGCTTCCGCGGCGCAACGATCGCCGGGACTACTACATGCTCCCGGAGCCGCTAGGCAAAAACATCGCACAAAGCTTGACGGATTTCTGGACGGCGCGACAGCAAACGCTGCTTCAAACGCTGCATTCCCTTTCTTCCATACCTATTTCCGAATCGGAAGAAGCGGAGCACCGCATTCTGATCGATAGATTGTCGGAGCTGTCGGCCCTGTTCGAGATGATGCTATTAAGTCTGGCCGGTATGACACATGAAAGGGAGTCGCAAGAGCAGACCCTGCAGCGCCACTCGCACCATGGCGCGACGGAAACTTCAAGGAGTGATGACAAATCGATCCATGCCGAATGCCGATCCGAAAGTACCCGAAACCTTCACTTGCATGCAGGTTTGCCAGCCATCGTAACGGAGGATTAGAGAGATGATGAACAAGTTAACGAGCTTTTCGATGAAAAACGTGGCGGCGGTTTTGATCATCTGCGCGATTTTGTTCGGCGCCGGCGGGCTTTCCGCGGTTTCTCTGAAACAAGAGACGATGCCCGACATCTCGCTGCCGATGGTGTTTGTGACCACCGTATATACGGCTCCTCCGCGGGATGTGATGGAAGATGTCAGTAAACCGATCGAGAAAGCGATCGCGGGAGCGGACGGAGTCAAAAAAATTCACTCAACCTCCTCGGACAATTTCTCGATGATCCAAGTCGAATTGGAGAACGGACGAAAGCCGGAAGACGCCAAACAGGATATCGAAAGTTTGCTCGCCAACGTCAAGCTTCCGCAAAAAGCGGACAAGCCGCAGGTGCTCACGTTCGGCTTCGGCTCCATCCCGGTATACAACTTGGCCATCAGCGGAACAAACGGGATGAGCCAGGAAGAGCTGGACCGGATTTTCAACGATATTTTCGAGCCCACGCTCGGAACGATCACCGGTCTCGATCACGTCGATGCGATCGGCAACCAAGAAGCGCTCCTGAAGCTGAAGCTCGATCTGAATGCCATCCTGAACTACGGCTTGACACCGAACCAAGTCTCTCAGAGCATCCAGGCGTCGATCATATCGAGTCCCGCGGGAAGCGTCACGTTTGCCGGAAACAACCAAATGGTCCGTATCAGAAGCGACCTGGACAGCCTTTACAGCCTGGAAAATATGAAAATAACGACAGCCGCGGGAAGTACGGTGCTGTTGAATCAGATCGCCAAGGTCGAAGCGATCTCAGAATCGACGTTTTTCGCCAGGCTGAACGGCGAACCGGCAATCGCGGTGTCGCTGTTCAAAACGAAGGACGCCAATACCGTCCAGTTCGCCGCCCAAATCGACGAATTGGTCGAACAGTGGAAAACGGAATATCCGAATATTACGTTTACGACGATTATGAATCAAGCGGTCGAGGTCAAAAAATCGATCAACGGGATGTTGAAGGAAGGCGCAATAGGGGCATTTCTCGCCGCGGCCATGATCCTGCTGTTCCTGCGAAACGTACGAATGACCTTGATCGTTCTGGTCTCCATTCCATTGTCGGTTCTGCTTACGCTGCTGGTCATGTCCGGTCTGGACATAACGCTGAACATTATGACGCTCGGCGGATTGACGATCGCGATCGGACGCGTGGTGGACGATAGTATCGTCGTCATCGAGAACATATACAGCGAGCTGCAAAAAAGTCAGGAGCGCAACGAATCGGTCATCAAGCTGGCTACGGCCAGAGTCGCATCGGCCATTACATCGTCGACGATTACGACGGTAGGGGTGTTCGCGCCGATCGCGATGGTAGGCGGCATTTTGGGAGACATCTTCCGACCGTTCGCCATAACGCTCGTCGTGTCGCTGCTGGCCTCCCTGCTCGTCGCTCTGACCGTTATTCCGATGCTGGCCAAGCTGCTTGTCCTGAATAGCGGCAACATCCAGCATCACGAGTCGACCGACGGCAAATTCATGCAAGCGTACAAACGAATCATCGGCTGGGCACTCGACAATCCGAAGAAAACCGTTTTGACGTCGGTGCTGCTGCTCGTCGTCACTATAGGGGGAACCGTGCCGTTTCTCGGCAGCGAATTTATCCCGGAAAGCATGAACGGCAAAGAAATGCAGTTCAACATCAGCATGCAGCGTGAAACTTCCATGGAAACGATGGATGCCAAAGTAAAGGAGATCGAGGCGCTGCTCGCCGAACAGAAAGATCCGATGGGCAATCCGGCCTTCACGTATGTCGAATCGATGGTCGGCTATGACAATAGCGACGATCGCGTACCTTACAAAAGCATTATTTTGACATCTTCGTCGGAAGATTCGGATCCTACGGCGCTCGTGAAAGAGATGGAAGAAAAAATAGCCCGGCTAATGCCGAACGGTTCCGAGGTTACCGGCAATTTGGCGGCAAGCGCAGGCATGGGAACCGGTGAAGATTTCGCCTATTTGCTCAAAGGAGACGACCTGCTTCAGCTGGAAGCGGGGGCGGCCTTGATCAAGCAAAAAATGGAAGAGTTCCCCGAGCTGACCGACATCAAAGACAGTCTCAGCGAGAAAAAGACCGAGGTGGAAGTGAAGGTTGACCAGAACAAAGCCCGCTTGTACGGCTTGACGGCCGCTCAGGTGCTGGAGAGCGTATCAAGCTGGTTGTCCGAGGTGAAGCTCGGGGAGTACAGATTCGACAACACGGTCTTCAACGTAACGATTATGCTTGACGATCATTATAAAGATTCGCTGCTCAAGCTGGGGCAATTTCAAATCCGCACCCCGACGAATATGATCGTGAATTTGACCGACGTAGCCCAAGTCCGGCAAGCCGACGCACCGACGTCGATCACGCGGGAAAATCAAGAGCAGTACGTCAAAATCACCGCCGCGATCGACAGCAAAAACAAAGGCGGAGTCAGCGGCAAAGTGAGTCTTGCCTTGAAAGAGGTCGAACTGCCTGGCGGCGTTCGCACCGAAACGCAAGGCGTCAATGACGATATTCAATCGAGTATCGAGCAAATGCTGCTCGCGATGGCGGCGGCCGTCTGCATCGTATATCTCGTCATGGTGCTTGCCTTCGGCAACGCAAGCGCGCCGTTCGTCATTTTGTTCTCGCTGCCTCTCGCGGCGATCGGCGGATTCCTCGGTCTGTTCTTGACGGGTCAAACGATAAACGTCACATCGTTGATCGGCTTCCTCATGCTGATCGGTGTCGTCGTAACCAACGCCATCGTCCTGATCGATCGCGTGCAGCAAAACGAAGAAGCCGGAATGGGAACGCGGGAATCGCTCATGGAAGCCGGAATGAGCCGGTTCCGTCCGATCATTATGACGGCGGGAGCGACGATCATGGCCATGATGCCTATGGCTTTGGGCTTCTCCGAAGGCGCTCTGATCTCCAAAGGACTGTCCGTCGTCGTAATCGGAGGACTGACAACCTCGACCATTTTGACGCTCGTCGTCGTACCGGTTATGTACGAATTGATCGCCAACATGAAGAGCCGTTTCTCACGCAAACGGAAAACGAAGCCGAACGTTTCGGGTGGCCACTCGAACCCTATGAGTCATTGACGTAAAAAGGAGAACTGTCCGTATGAAACAACCATTCCGAATGGGTACCAAAAACCGTATAACCGCCGCCGGAGCGCTCCTGCTCGGAGCCGCTCTGCTCGCAGGCTGCAGCGCTACGCCCGAGCCAAAGCAGGCGGCGGCCGCGGAGCAATCGCAGATCAAAACGGTGAAGACCGCCAAAATCGAAAAACGAACGATCGACGATCCCGCTGAGCACGTCGCGGATGTCGCGTCGTCTACCCGCATGACGGTCGCGACCAAGGCGGGCGGGGAAGTGCTGGAAGTGTTGAAAAAGCGCGGCGATACGGTCGAGAAAGGCGAGCTGTTGTTCCGTATCGACCCGAAGGACGTGCTGCTGCAAAAAGAAAAGGCGCTAGTTTCAATAAACGGGACGCAGCAGCAGCTGAGCAAGGCGGTCCAGGATTTGGCCGACGGCAAGCGGGATCTCCAGAACGGCATCGCCAAGCTCGAGCAGTCGGTGCGGGATGCCGAGAAAAACTACAACAAGATGCGAAACGATTACGACCAAGGACTGGTATCCAAAATTCAACTGGAGCAGCTGGAAACCCAGTTAAACGGTCTTCGCCTCGATCTGGAAAGCAGCCGCGGCAAATTAAAAACGATGGAGTCGACCAACTCCCTCTCTCAGCTTGAGCAAGGGCTTCAAACAGCGAGGTTGTCGATTGAGGAGATCGATCGGACGCTTGAAAATCTGGAAGTGCGCGCTCCCGTCGGCGGGGTTTTGACGGACTTTGCCGTCGAAGCGGGGATGACGGTTCCGGCAGGCTTCTCTGCGGGAGATATTCAAAGGATCGATCCCGTCAAGGTAGTTGCGGAATTGACGGAAGATGCCGCCAAGCTGATTCGCGGCAAGCAAGAGCTCCATATCGTCATCCCGGGCTCGACGGAGAAGCTGAAAGGATCGGTTGCCTATTTGGCCGATGTGATGAGTGCCCAGACGAAGTCGTACTCCCTGGAGCTTGAGGTGCAAAATCCCGAGCGCAAGCTGAAGCCGGGGATGAAAGTGCAAATTATGCTGAACGAGGAAGCCGACCAAGTCGTCGTCACGGTTCCGACCACGAGCGTAATCCGTGAGGGCGGCGAAACGTTCGTATACGTTCTGAACGGAAACGTCGCGGAAAAACGAAAGGTGGAGCTGGGACGGTTGAAAGATACGTTCCAGGAAGCGATCTCCGGCGTGAAAGAAGGCGAACGGGTGATCGTATCCGGCCAAAACCTGTTGAAGGACAAAGAAACCGTACAGCAAGCGAACCCATAAACAACAATGGAGGCGAGTTCCTTTGAAAAAAACGTTTCGGATTACGATCGCGGCATCCCTGCTGACGGCCATGCTCAGTGTCCCCGGAATGACCGCTTCCGCTTCGGCGGAAGCCGGCGCCGCAACTGCGTCCGCCCAACCGGCAGCCGTATACGCCTTGGCCGAGCAGCTGCAGGTTGAACTGAAAAGCGCCCTGAACGAACGTCTGACGGGTGGAAACCGTATCGGGATCGTTCTGCGGGCGAATAATACCGGCGATACCGTAAAACGTCTGGCGGATTACGAGCTGCTCGTCCGCATGCGGGACGGGACGGAATACGCTCTGCAGCCAAGCGCCGCAAACGCCAAAGCTGTCCAGCCGAAAACGAGCGCCGATCTGGGTTATTTGGCTACCATCGATCGAACGGACGATGCGGAAATAACCGAGGTGCTGTTAAAGGAAGTCGATTATTACGTTTATCCTAAAAAAGAAACGCTGCTCTTGTCCATTCCGATCGTCTCCCGGCCATGGAACGGAAGCGAGGGCGCCGTGGCGATCGATCCGACGGTATCGCAAGCATGGAAAGAGGCGTTCTCGTTTCCTTCCCTGCAATCTCCGATCTCTTACAAGCCGGTCAGCATCCAGAAAGATATGACGGAGAAAGGTACGGTCTATGTAGTCCAATTACTCGCCGCCAATACGGCGGACTATCGCGTGCTTGTCCCCGATTTTACGATCGACGGGAGAAGCGACAGCAAAGTTTTTGCGGGGAGCCGTGTCGAGCAGGAACAGGTTGCGCTCGAGGCGAGAGAGGAAAAATATATTCATTATGCGATCCCGACGGATACGGACACGATTTTGTCCGGTTTGAACGTTCTGACGACGGAGTCGTTCCTAGACGCGGCGGGAAGTGCCCCGGTCAGCTACAAGGTCGGCCGTCTGCATATCCAATTGTCCGCATCGCCCGGCTCCGGCTCATATCCGACCTATACGTTCGGAGACAAAATAGAGTTGGATGCGAAAAATAAGCTGATCCATCCCGATCTTCAACTGACGCTGGTCGGACTTCCGATCAACGACAATACGGAGGAAGGCACCAAAACGGTAACGGCGACATTCCTGTTGACCAACAACGGCGACAGCCCGATCCCGATTCCGGCATTCCAGTCCGGACTGCTGAGCTCTGACGGTTTCCACTACGACGGCAGCAGACAAACCGCGGGCGGAACGCCGCTGCTGCCCAAAGAGAGCGTCACGGTGAATTATTCGTTCACCTTGCCCGCGACCGAAACCGGCCAAGGGTTGGTTTTGAAAATCGAGGACGCCGTTACGACAGCGCCTTACAAGTCTACTATCGCCGCATACCAAGTGGAAGCCGTACCTTACGTGACGAAGGACCAGTTCAACCTGTATCCGTTCCGGATCGGCGTCAAGAGCAACAGCACCAACTTTATTTTCAATCCGCAAACGATGGAGTATTCCTACATGGGCAACTATGATTTGACGATCGAGCGCGAACCCGGCGTAAGAGTCGATCAAACGTTCCCCGCTCTCCTGTTCGAATTGCATGACGGCTCCGACCGGCTTGTCGCGAGCAGCACAAACCCGCTGACCGGGACCGGGCGATTGGTGTCGGGGATCAATAAAATCCGCTTCACCGGCACGACGCAAAGCTTCGATTATCCGTTGACGCTGAAAATATATGAGGTATTCAAGACGGATACCGGCGAGAGCAAACGACTGCTGACGCAAATGGTGCAATAAGGCATCATATCGATTATGACGACGCAGGATAAAGGTTGGTCTTATCCCCCGGGTATGGCCATCCTTTATTAACATTGACCGATCGGCATGATATGATAAGTCCTATCACGGTTTGATCCGGCACAGGATGAGGTACGTATGGAAAAGAGATGGCATTATATTTTTCAGCTTTCTTCGGGACTGGTGCCGTACGTCTTGGTCGTGTCCTTCCTCGTTCCGTTTTATTTCGTCGTAACGGCGCCGACATCGGAACAGATCACGATAGGCATCATTTTGCTGCTGCTGTTTTTTGCGATCAATCTGGGCTCTTATCGCGCGAATGACGGCATGCGCGTCGTATTCACGATCGTGCAGATGGCAACGTCCGTCGTCATTACGCTTGTGTACGGCTACGTCTACTTGGCTCTTCCGGTCGCCTTTTACATCGGGAATATCAGGGGCAAAATACCGTTCGGAATACTGTATTCCATGCATGCTTCGATTACGTTCCTTGCGATAAATTATGGTTTCCATACAAGAGAAGTTTTTTTCATGATTCAATTTCCGTTCGTGATCCTCTGTCTGATCGGGGTAGTCCTGATTCCGTTCAACCAATATTCGCAGCAGAGGCGCGGTCAATTGCAAGACCAGCTGGCGGATGCCAATAAACGGATCGCCGATTTGATCAAGCAGGAGGAGCGGGAGCGAATCTCGCGCGATCTCCACGACACGTTGGGCCAAAAGCTGTCCCTGATCGGGTTAAAGAGCGAATTGGCTTCCAAATTGATCGAGAAACGGCCCGAGCAAGCGAAAAAAGAATTGTTCGACATTCACCACACCGCCCGAACCGCATTGAAGGAAGTGAGAGAGCTCGTATCGAAAATGAGGGGAATGAAGGTGGAGGAGGAGCTAGTACGCATCAAGCAAATCTTAACCGCGGCTCATATCCGGCTTACTTGTACGGGTGATTCCGCTTTGCCGAATATAACTCCTTATGTGCACAATGTGCTAAGCATGTGCATCAAGGAAGCGGTCAACAATGTCGTCAATCACAGCAACGCCGATGAATGCGCCATAAATATCGAACAAACCCCTACGGATACGATCATAACGATACGGGATAACGGAGAAGGCATTCCGGGCGGCCGCAAGGAAGGAAACGGAATTACGGGCATGCGGGAGCGGATGGACTTTGTTAACGGAAGCCTGGCGATTCTCTCCGAAAACGGGACGCGGGTCGTGTTAACGGTTCCGAACGTCATTAAACAACTGGAAAGGGAGAAGGACGTATGATTCGAATCGTCATTGCGGAGGATCAGCGATTGCTTCTCGGCGCTCTGGGAGCACTGCTTGATTTGGAGGACGATCTGGAAGTCGTCGGCGGAGCGAGTAACGGTGTCGAAGCTATCGAGCTGATCCAACGCCTGAAGCCGGACGTCTGCATACTCGATATCGAGATGCCGGGGAAGACCGGATTGGATGTCGCGGAAGAGCTGCAAGGAAAAGGCTGCAAGTTTATCATTTTGACGACTTTTGCCCGCGCCGGTTATTTCGAAAGGGCAGTGAAAGCGGGAGTAAGCGCATACATGCTGAAGGACAGTCCGATCGAGGAGCTGGCGGGTTCCGTCAGGAGCGTGATGACCGGGAAACGGATTTATGCTACCGAGCTGATCGTTGATCTGTACGGAGAGGAAAACCCTTTGACGGACCGCGAGAAGGAAATATTGCAGCTGCTGGCCGCCGGAAAGACGACGAAGGAAATGGCGGAAGAGCTGTTTTTGACTACGGGAACGGTCCGCAATTATATATCCGGCATATTGGACAAGCTCGATGTAAACAATCGGATTGAAGCGATTACCCTTTCGAAGGAAAAAGGATGGATGAACTGAAGCTATCGCCTTTTCCGCGAACCGGCCAATGAAAGGTTTACTACCTAACGACAAGATCCGTTCGAAGAGGGTCTTGTCGTTTCATTATGGGATGATTTCGTTAACGCGACAAAATAACTAATAAAATTTGCGGGGAAAGCTGTTATATAATTATTCATTACCAGACGAAGTATCAATTAGATGGTAAAATACTACTGTAAAACTATTGGGTTAATTTGGGAGCGACCAGGGAGGAACTTGCCTCGGCAGTTGCTCCCCATTTACGTTGGGTTAAAGGGAGTTTTGTGTGGGTAGTTGTAAATTATGTTGAAAAGGAGAGAGGGCGATCTATGAAGCTGTTTCATTTTAGCGAAGAAAGTTCAATTGAGATTTTCAAGCCAAGAGTGAAAGAAAATAGAACGGATATGCCTCCAGTCGTTTGGGCAATTGAAAATATAGATATAGATTGCCTGCCGATACATTTCAACTGTTTGATGAGGTTGCTGGATACTACATCTCGACCCAAGCAGTAATTCCAATCGAGGTTGAGCCCCTGGATAATCTTATAGATAGACTAATAATTTTAAAGATTGAACTTAGATTTACACCGAATTTATATCCACTTAGAAACGCAATTTTAAACTCATCTATAAAAGATTTCGGCATACACAGATTCGCAAATGCGAAAATTTAGAAGAATGGTTAGAGAAATGGTGTGCGGGGGAGGGATTAGCCTATGCATGACATCAAAAAATCAGTAGCCGTCTATCTTATTTCAGGTCCGCTTGGTGTAGGCAAATCGACTGTCTCCAAGACTTTGGCCAACGCGATGAACCAATGTGCATGGATTGAGGGTGATCTCCTTCTCCATATCTACCGCGGTGAGACCGAACCGCCTTGGGAGGAACGACTCCGACTGGCCTGGCTTAATATCTCTGCGGTGACGCGAAATTTACTCCGGAACGGGTTAGACGTGGTTATCGATTTCGTCGTCGAAGACGAACTGCAATGGTTCTATGACCAACTATCGGATCTCGACGCGACACTCCACTATGTTGTGCTGCATGCGGAACCGGACACCCTCACCGATCGACTCAATCAGCGAGGAGATGTGCAATATATTCACCGTTCGCTCTTCCTGCGGAACAAGTTGATGGCGTCACCGACCAATGAGCGATTCCTGCTGGATGCCGACCGTAAGCGGCCGGAAGAACTCGCTGAGGAAATCGTAAAAGATGCCAGATTTCGGATTCAGGGCTGTTCTTTCCCTTAATTGGGGACGCCTTCATTTATTTCAGGCTAATAACGGAGTATAAATTACTTCACGATGCAACCGCAGAGATGACCGGCAACTTCGCTGCGTTAATAGGAGTACGGAGGAATCAAATGCTGATGAACATATCAGGTGTCCGATACGAACGCTTCAATGAAAAAGATTATAATGCCGCCAGAGAATTAGTAAGCTATGACGCCGACGGGGGTGAAAACATCCTTCGGGTGCTTGCTGAGGAACCGAAATTGTTTATTACCGCGTTTATTGAGGATAAGCTTGTTGCACTGGCCCAAGTGAACGAGCCTGGTTCTCAGTCCTATTTAACAGTGTTTGTCGCACCACAGTTTCGCAGGCAAGGAATCGGTTCTGCAATGGTAAAGTATGCTGAAAACGAATTGAGGGCGGGCGGAACCCAAAAAATCAGGAGTTCCTTTCGTGAGGGTCATCAATCATCTCCTGCGTTTGCGCACAAGCTCGGTTATGTCAAATACTTTTCATCTGCTTTAATGCAGCGCACCGGCGAGCTCTTTTCCCTGGAGGAGCTTCCGGTGAGGCTGTATACGGACGAAGACTATATTGCCAGTCAGTCATTGTATGCCGCTGCTTTTCATGAAATGCGCGTCCGTGTCGGGTGCTTTCCTGATTCTGTAATTGCTCAACCCAGTGAAAAAGAACGAAGAACATGGAAAGAGGATGCGAAAAACCGTTTTGTGTACGAAATAAATGGGAAAATCGTCGCTTATAGCCACCTTTCCGGTAATGAACTCAGCAGTATTTCCGTCCGTACAGACTTTCAGGGGCTTGGGATCGGGAGAAAGTTCGTTATGTATTTATGCAATGAGATCTATCAGCGTGGCAGCGCAAGCGTCGACCTTTGGTGTGTCGTCGGGAATTATGCCAGAAATCTGTATGATAGTCTTGGCTTTAAGGAAAAGTATATTATGGAATTTATGCGTAAAACGCTATAATTTTCGCTGTTTGAGCGAATGGGCAGGATGGTTATCCTTTTAAGGAATAGAAATCTAATTCAAACGATTTATTTATAAAATTATATAGTGATCCCATAAAAGTTTAGATTGCACGCCATATTTCTAGTAATGCTCATTGACTTACTGTCATCATTACCTAACACCTTATAATTAACCACATTCGGACGCTCTAGGAAAATCAAGTATTCGCCAGGAGACACCTGATTCCCATCCATCCCGGTGTGATCCCAAGAAACCGTCGCTTCGTAGCCAAATTTACTTGGAAAAACGCCCTCAATTGGAGGAAGCGAACGACTATACACGACGTTTCCATCTTTATCTCGCACTTGAAGGGTTAATTCAATTGAATCTACATTGATATCCTCCTCCATTTGGTTATGAACCATGACTCTAAAATTATATTTGTCTTGAGAAAAAACCGGAACAATAAAGAAAGGGTCATTGCAGCGAGGAAGCGGCGCTGAATCTGAACGTTGCAAGGACCACTTAATCGGAGCTATACCTTGAAAAATGTCGATTTTATGCATCCCCGTATAATCCGATGGAGGCTGATAATCCACTCTAGACTCCATTGCCTCCGCAAAGCTACGCAAGGGAATGTATGCCTTATTGTTGTAATTAAGAATTTCATTATGACCAGTACCATCGATCATTTTGGTTTCGGACCCACTATGGATCGTAACGGTACTCGGAAACAGCACTCCGTAAATCGCATTAGAAGCATTCGAAGGAAGAGCTGCAGCCGTTGAAACGAATAAAACAATACCACTCCCTACACCAATCATCCATTTTTTCACTTACTATCCGCTCCTTTCTATTGTCCATTGTTATGTACGCATTCAGAGCTTGTTTTGTTGCTATTCCGGCTCGTCCGGACGTCGGGTGCGCGATCGTCCGCTGAAGGAGCGGCTTCCCGACGAACCGTCGCCTGCAATAGTACCGTTACCTTGGCGACCGCATCCGCGATTTCTTCGCGGGATTTCCTACTTTAACCTGAAACGGTACGATCACTCAACAAACCGAGTATCAAAATTCCATTATTACCGACTCGTTAAAAAAGCAGTGACAGACCAGGATCCCGAAAATCCCAGACTGCCGCTGCTTTTATTGTGCTATCGTTACCTTGCGGAATGGGAGCGGGATGGGTTGGAGGTCGTTTATATCACTCACCATATTCAAGGTTGCCACAGGAGAATGGCAGGACTGTCGATTATAGCGGCGATGTTCAGCTGACCTTGGATGAAGGACATCTGGGAGATACGCAGCGTTCGTAATCGACCGTACGACATGAAAGGACGATTGAGGTCAAATCGAGGGAAGAAGCATGCCGGCAATTCGTTTGGGACGACGGTCCGGCAAAAGGCGGAGCTGCTGGCTCATTGTTCTTGCTGATCGGGAACGGTTGCGAAAGCACGGCCCGTTGGACGCAGAAAGGCTGCCGATTCCGGCAAGCCTTATGCGTCAGCGGGCAAGACGCGACATGAACAACGATTGTACTCAGGAACATGAACGGAATAACGTACCTGTCTTCCGACGACCGAAGTTTGTCGGAACCGCAAGGCCGGTTAGTCCGTCAGGGCGGTCGTTCGGTTAATGTTCCTTTGAGTCGCACGTCCGTGTCGAATGTGCTTAAGGCGAAGCGGCGGTGACGGTGACTGCGGTGGAAGCATGCACCCATTTGCCCTGCTGCGTTACGGCGTAGGCGGAAATTTTGGCCGTGCCCGGTCCTACGGCCTGGACGACGCCGTTTGCGTTTACGGTGGCAACCGCGGTATTGCTGCTGACATAGGCGATATCAAGCGCACTGAGATTGCCCGGAGTACCGTCGTAGTTCACGCCTTGGACCGAAAGCGGAAGCGTGGCGCCTTGGACCAGCGATGCGCTAGCCTGCAGAATGAGGCGATCCAGATGCGTCCAGGTCGGAACCAGATCCGGCCACGCTTGGCCGCTGTAACGAATGCGGGCTTCCGTGACGCTCATCCAGTCGTTGCTCGTGTTGCCGTATCCGACAATGCGTACGTAACGTGCCGGAGAAGCGGCGAACGAATGCGCCTCCAAATCGAGCCTGTCGCCCGCGCCGCTGCCGCTGTACAGCTCGGTCCACTGTGTTCCGTCAACGGAGCCGAGCACCTTGAAGCTGAACGACCGGACGTTCCCTTGATACCAGGCGAGCTCTACGCCGTCGACCGGGCGCGTCTGGCCCAGATCGTACTGAACCCATTGTCCGTGTCCTTGAGCGGAAAAGAACGTGTTCAGCTTACCGTCGATCGTATGGGACGGCGGGTATGTCCCGATAATGCTGGCTTTGACTTTCTCGTGATCCGGGTGTCCGCCCCGGAAATAGACCTCATACCGCGCCGGCGTGTAGCTGGCCTGGGTCACCGTGATAACCGCTTTGCCCGGCACATAGGTGGCCTGCTCCACCGTTACGCTGGCCGCTGCCGCGGCGGAGGCGGCGACGACCGGCGGAACCGCGCTGACCGGCGTTCCGGCAGGCGGGCGCTGCTCATACTGGTACACGCCGGGCACGAAGGAGGCAAGCGGCTGTCCGTCGATAAGCAGATTTGTCAGCTGCGCGGTCGGCTGCGTCGGTATGCCCCAAGCGTTCAGCGGCTGGAAGGCGGGAGCGGCAGCCGTAGGAATTCCGTCGCGCACCGGAGTGAACAAGACAGACAGCGCCGCTTGATTCGCGGCATCGAGCTGCACCGTTAATTTGCGCAGGCTCGAGTTGGCCGTCTGGCCCGCCGGATTCGGCGACGACCAGAGCGGGACGGCGTCCATGACGGTGAAGACCGGGTCCGGGTCCGGCGATACGATCCGCGCGAGCATCCGCTCATTGCCGATCTTCAGCAGTGCGGAACGTCCGTCCGGCCCGATCTCGATGTCGGCGCGGGTATGCATGAACCACCACGATTCGACCGGGTCGCTTGCCGTCAGTTCATCCTGAATCAGTATTTGGCTGCGGTTGTCGAGCAGCTTGACACCGCGCTGCCAATCGGTCACGCCCCGAGACGCATAGGCCGCGCTCAAGTCGGCGATCGCAAAAGCTTCCGTGGCGCCGCTTTCGTAACGTACAATCTCGCCCTCTGCCGGCACGTCCTGATCGGGACCGGCCCCAGGCTGTACGACCAAGGTGTTTTGGCCTTCGGCCCGCTTGCGGTAGTACGTCCACCGCTGTCCGTTCGGCCCGTCGCTCCAATAGCCGGGAAGCCCGTAATTTTCCTGGCCCAGTTCCTCCGCCCAGCGCTGTCCGAACGCATCGAGCACGAACGTGCCCAGATCGAGGTCGCCGTGGTTTTCTCCGTTCAGGCCGCCTTTGAAGCCGACAAACAGGGCGTCCGGCGTCTGCCAGGCGCTGCGCATCGTCACAACCTCGGAGCCGCGAAAAGAGGCGTCCAGCGGCAGGCCGGCGCTGATCGGCGATTCGATCTTGGACGGATCGTACCAGAGCAAGTAGCGCGGCGTCGCGCCGCTGCCCTGCAGCGTCCACCAGCCGTATGTCGGCTCGTTGTGCCGTTGTCCCAGCCAGAGCAGATCCCCGATATTTTGCCGCCCGATACTGGAATCGTAATAGTTGAACGTTGTTCCGCTCGAGCCGCTCATGTAGATCGGGTATTTGCCCGTATCGGACAGACCCGGCAAATCGGCCAAGCCGTAGTCGTCGCCAAGCGCCGTTTCGAGCGCGGCGATGTAGGGAACCAGGTACGAGGTGGCATAGGCCCAGTAGCCGACGCCTTCCGGATAGGCGCCGTCCGGGGCGTACTCGGCGATGGCGATCGGCAAGTTATTCATGCTCCGGCGCAAAATCTCGTCCGCCAGTTCGGGCGCCTTGTCGCCGACCGCCAGAGCGCCTATGCCGAGACCGCTGTTGGTGACAATATTCCAGTTGTTGTTGGTAGTTGCCCACCAAGCGCTGTCATAGTAGCCCTGGATGCCCGGTGTGAGTCCCATGTTAATGATCGCATTTTCCAATGCCGCTCGCCGGGTCGGGGACCAATACTGGTACAGCCAGTCATAGCCGATCGCGAAGGCGTTCGTCATTTCCGCGGTGCTCAGAAAGCTGACCGGATTCCAGTCGGGGAAGGCGGCAGCGGCCTCCAATTCGTCCCACAATCGCTCTGCATAGCGGGTATCTTGGCTGATCTGGTATACGAAGGCGAGCGTGTTCGCGCGGCTCAGCACTTGGCGGCTGATCTGCAGCAGCGTGCGTCCGTCCGGAAAGCCGTATTCGGATACGGGCTGCGTCAGCATGGCGTCGGCCTGGTTTTTCAGCGTGTTGTACCAGCCCTGCATGAGGGTGTCGGTCGGGATTTGCAGACGGATGCGGTCAAAGTCCGCCGCAGTCGCCATCAGTCGCGGATGCTCGTCCAGCAAATGCTCGATGACCGGAACGCCGGGCGGCGTATTGTTGGTTCGAATGAGCACATCGTCCAGCGTCAGCCGCTGTCCGGGCTGCAAAATGCTCGAGAACCGGAAGTTGAGCGGTCCGCCGACGACCAGATCCTCGTTCAAAGGTTGGGCGGAGGCGATCGTGACACCGTTCAGCGCGGTTTCATACGTCCGGGAGCCGAAGTCGATGATGACGGTGGCGTTCACCATCTGGCTGCCGCTAAGCGACAAACCCGAAGGCGGGCTCGGAATCAAGCCCGGGCCGGTCAAATACAGCATTCTTGTCGACGCGGGCGCGTTGTTGTCCGTACTGCGCAATTCGAAATCGAACCGGTTGCCTCCCGTCTTCACGCGGAAGTCGACGCGCACCATCGTATCGGCTGACGTGGCGAGACGTTTTTCCACCCGGGGGCCGCCGCTTCCGACCGAACCGCTGACCCGCTCGAACTGAAGCGCTTTCCCGCCTTCGCTGGAAACGATGGTCAAGGTGGACTGCTCGCTGCTTGCGCTTGCGTTCCAGGTGTCCGGATTGGAAGCTTGGACGGCAGGCGGTCCTCCCAAGGCGTCCTGTTCGAAATCGTAGCTGAACAGCGTAGTGCTCCAGGACGGCGCATCGGCGCTCGCCTTCTGCTCTGTCCAACCGAGCGGCGGGATGGCGATCGCCAGCGCCAGTGCCAAAGCGGTCCAGATCCGAGCTTTTCGTGGTGCGGTACGTCCCTCCAGTCGCTGTTGTTTTGTTCTGATCATGCCGTCATTTCCTCCTTGATCGAATAGGATGGGAATGGCCCGAAATCGGTCGCATGGCGAACGATGCCGAATGGGCAGGAGGATGAAGCGCTTGCCCAGTGGCGGAACCGTTCGCGCCGCAACGAATTTCAACGATGCACGGAAAGCCTTTCCAACACCAGTATTGCGAAATGGAGGAAGGAAGTAAATGTAATAAAAATCGAGAAATAAGGAAATTTGTTCACAGCGATGCGGATAGCCGAATCTGGAGGAGCGCCGGCTAACCGTTGCGGAAGGCGCGCGGCGTCATGCCGATACTTTTGGAGAAGACGCGGGTGAAATAAAGGGCATCCTCGTATCCGACCTGACGGGCGATCTCGGCGATCGGCAGATTGGTTTCCTAGGGGATCTGGAAAGCGTACCCGGGACCGAGCTCGTGCGGCTCTCCGTCCAGCTCCATCACCCCGTGCCCGGCATAGGCGTACACAAAGCTCAGCAGCCGTGTCGGGCGGCTGACGATCCGCTGCTTGTGCTGCCGCCAAAACAGCGCGTCCCGATGGTAGACGTGAATGATTTTCGGATGGAACGACTCAAAAAAATCTGTCATGCACGTACCTCCCCGTGCGCATACCGCCCGGTGCCCTTCTGCAGAAACTCGTCCTGCAGAGAAACCGTTTTCGTTATTTGCTTCCCGACCAGGCTGCACGCACGGGGCTGATTCGAGCAGCAAAGTCATCGAAGTCGACACCTTAAAAGGACAACAAGGCAAGATTCAAACCTCGGGCCGTCATCCGGTTTTCGCGGGCGTTCTGCTCCTCGCTTTTCTGACGGTTGACACAAAGATCACCAACGAACAAGCCACCGATACGGCGCTTGCCGCAAATACCCCCTGATAGCCGATGTATAGCGAGAGCGAGCCCAGCGCAATGGAGCCGAGTCCGATCCCGAGGTCGAACGCGGTGAAAAACGAGGCGTTCGCCACCCCTTTGCGATCCGGCGGTGCCAGCTTCAGCGCAACGGACTGAAAGGCCGGCTGCGCTGAACCGAAGCCGATGCCGTACAGCACGGCCGAGACGGCGACCCCCGCCATATTTCCGGCTTGGCTCACTACGATCAAAGCCAAAAAGGTAATGATCAGCGATGGGATGATGATGGCCGTTTCTCCGTACCGATCGGACAATTTGCCCGCCACCGGTCGGATAACCGTCAACGAAACGGCGTAAACGAGAAAGAAGAAGCCGGGATTTACGGCGATCGTATCAGCGAAAATGGGCATAAACGCCGTTATGCCGCCATAGGAGACCGCCAAGAAGAACAGGCCCGCCATAACGGGCAGCAAAGATTTCTCGATGAGCGATATAGACCCTTTATTCGCATGAGGCTGAAACGGTATTTTGGCCGCGAAGGCGAGCGCCAGCGCCATGGCGGAGAAAGCGGCGGCAATTCCGAACATGTGGCTGAACGAGTAGTTCATGATGATCCATGTGCCGAGCATTGGCCCGATGGCCATGGAGACCGTCATCGAAACGCCATACCAGCCCATGCCTTCTCCGCGGCGCTTTTCCGGCACGACATCCGTAATGCTCGTCCCGATCGCGGTAGTAGAGAAAGCCCAGCCCGCGCCGTGCACGATCCGAAGGGCGATCAGTACGGCAATGCCGCCCGCCCATTCGTAAGCATAGATCGATATTCCGAACAACAGCAGGCCTAACAGCATGAACGGCCGTCTGCCGTACCGGTCCAGCAAGCCGCCGACAAATAGACGGAACACGACGGCGGCGAGCGTAAATATGCCGGCCACCAAGCCGATCATGGCGTCGTTGCCGCCCAATTGCTTGATGTAGAGCGGCAAAGTCGGGAGCAGCAAGTAAAATCCGGTTCCCAGAAACAGCATTCCGGCCGTCAGCATAATAAAGGGTTTCGTCCATAAACGGGTCATGTCTGATTCCTCCGTCGCAGTTTCTTAATCCGCCGCTGCTTTCATACGTTCGATTTCTTGCTTGACCCATTCGATTTCCGCCGCTCCGATTTGTTTGCGGTAATCCAGCACCCGCAGCAATTGGGCGCGCTGCTTTTCGGGCTCCGGTCGTTGCATGTGCAATTGGAACTCGCGGTCGGTTACGTGTTTGAGCTTGTATTGCGCATAAGTCAAATACTGCTCCATGCAGGCGAGCCGAGCTTCTTTCGACACATATCGGAAATAAACGGTCTTGAATTGAAACAAAATTTCCGTGTCCGCCTGGAACTCGAGCGGGGCCTCCATCAGCTGCCGGAACCGGATGCGGCCGGATTCCGTAATGGCATACAATTTGCGCGGTCTGCTTCCGGACGATCCGCTCTCCGGGCGGAGCTCGATAAACCCGTCTTCGACGAGACGGGAGAGAAGCGGGTACAGCGTGCCTGCGCTAATTTGCCGAAACGGCCCGAGCGCGCTTTTTAATATTTCTTGCAATATGTACCCATGCCGATCGCCGACTGTCAGCTCGCCCAGAACAAATATTTCGTACATGACGACCTCCGTTTTTGATAAATATATCGATTCGATATATATATTATATCTATTCGATATAAAAAACAAGCGATATAAGCGGAGTGCCGTGTACGATCTCTAAATGTTGTCCCGCGCTCGGCGTGGTCGGAGGCATCCTCCAGACCCGTGGCGAAGTTTTTCACCGGCGTTCTGGGGCGGCACAAAGCCGGGGATGCCCGCTGGACGGCATCTGTGGTATGGTAGGCATAGTATAGTCCGTTACAACATCCACGCTCAGATAGGAGAAGCGAAAGATGCAAAGCTACAGCTATTTTTGTCCGGTTCGAATCGAGATGGGGAGCGGAAAAGCGGGACGGCTGCCCGAATGGCTTCAACCGCTGCGGATCGGCTCGTCCGTCATGCTGGTCAGCGATCCCGGGGTCGTGAAGGCGGGTCTGACCGCTCCGATCGAAGCCGCGCTGGAGGCGGCGGGCTACTGGGTTGTCCGATTCGATGCCCTATCGCCAAATCCGCGGGATACGGAATGTTTGGCCGGTGCCCGCCTGTTTGCCGAGCAAGGCATGGAGGCGGTCGTGGCCGTCGGCGGCGGAAGCGCGATGGATACGGGGAAAGCGATCGCGCTGCTCGGCCCGAATGGAGGCACACCGTCGGATTACTGCGATGGGAGAAGGCCATATGCCAGCATCGCTCCCGTCGTGTGCATCCCGACTACGGCGGGAACCGGCTCGGAGGTGACACGATCCGCGGTTATTACGGAGTCCTCTACGCATCGGAAGCTGACGCTCAAGCATGCTTCGTTGCGGCCGCTGCTCGCCGTGCTTGATCCGACTTTGACCTACACGGTGCCGAAGCCGGTTACGGCGGCGACGGGGGTCGATGCGCTGGTCCATGCCATCGAAGGGTATACGTGCCGGGCCACGAATCCGATCTCGCAAGCGATGGGCGCCAGGGCGATGCAGACGATCGTGTCCGCATTGCCGGTCGCATACCGCGATCCGGAGCATGAGCAGGCACGTTCCCGCATGCTGGAGGGCAGCCTGCTGGCGGGGTTGTGCTTCGGCTCGAGCGACGTGGCCGCCGTTCATTGCCTGGCCGAAGCGCTTGGCGGGCTTTACGATACGCCACACGGGGTGGCGAACGCGGTATTTTTGCCGCAAGTGCTGCAATTCAATAGTGGGGAAAACAAGCCGATGCATGCCGACCTGGCGCGATTGATGCGCTTCGCGGAAGAGACGGATCGCGACGAAACGGCCATCGACAAAATGATCGTCGGTATCCGCGAATTTACGCGGGCATTGGAAATTCCGAAGCTGCGCAGCTTGCCGGGCGTCCGGCAAGCGGATTTTCCGCGCATCGTCGAGCTGGCTAGCCAAAACTCGTCCACGGCCAGCAATATACGTCCGATCGACACCCGCGATTATATGCAGATCTTGCAGCGGACCTATGACGACATATAGGATCAATTTCGGCCCAAATGAGCGATAGCGTGTAAGGAAATGGACCATTTACGGTTCTACATGGCGAAGACGCCGGTAAGCCGACTTTGACTGGTTCCGGATCGCGCCGGTCGGCCAATAAACGTGCAAAGGTGGAATGGACATGATACAAGTATGCATCATCGGCTCCTCGGGCCATTTCGGCTATGTGCTTGACGGCTTGCGGGAAGTGCCGGAGGCGCGGCTGGTCGGCGTCGCTCCGGGCTCTCCCGGCGAAACGATGGATAAAGTGCTGGCCGGGGCGTCCCGGCTGGGGGCGGCCCCCCGATTGTTCGACGACTGTTTGGACATGCTGGATGAGCTGCGCCCGGATGTCGCCGCGGTCGCCTGTCATTTCGGCGATCATGCGAGGGTGGCCGCCGAAGTGCTGAAGCGGGGCATTCACGCGTTTGTCGAGAAGCCGGTGGCGACGACCTATTCCGATCTTCGCATGCTGAGGGATGTGTACGCCGCCGGCGACGCCCGTCTCGCAGCGATGTTCGGCTCCCGGCAAATGCCTCATTTTCGCACGGCGCGGCAGGCTGTGCGGGAAGGGGCCGTCGGCGACATCCGGCTTATTCAGGCGCAGAAGTCGTACCGTCTCGGGTCGCGAGACGCCTTTTACCGCCAAAGGAGCAGCTATGGCGGCACGATTCCGTGGGTAGGCAGCCATGCGATCGACTGGGTGCGCTGGATTGGCGGGGAGACGTTCGAATCCGTGCTGGCGATGCATTCAACCCGGGACAACAAGGACCACGGGGAGCTGGAGACGACGGCCTTGTGCCACTTTCGAATGACGAACGAGGTGTTCGCTTCGGTCAGTCTCGACTATTTGCGCCCTCCGACAGCGCCGAGCCACGGGGACGACCGCATCCGCATCGCCGGTACCGAAGGCGTGCTCGAGGTGAGAGACGGCCGTGTTCTGTTGATGAACGATCGGGAACCCGGCATTCGCGAGCTGCCGCTTTTGCCCAAGGAAGATCTGTTCCCGGCTTTCATTCGGCAGCTGGACGAGGAGGATGGCCGGGTAAGCGCGGAGGACGCGTTCGCCGTAACGGAAGCTTGCTTGAAGGCACGGCAATCGGCGGATGAAGGGAGACAGGTGTTATTTTAGCGATGGCCGGCGTTCCACGAGGCGGACATCGCCAGTCCAGGGAACAGGCTGCATTGGTGCGTACCCGGCTCGATAAAACCGTATGTGCGTTCATTCGACTTTGCAATCAGCATATGCGGAGTGTGGAAGGGAGCAGGAAAATCGCCGGGGCTTCCGCTTTTGCCGCACCATCGAACGGGACGGGGCATTGCGCTGACATCGCCGGACGGATCGATCAAGAAGGTGTTGACCTTGAACGATCTGGGAGAGCCGGTCTGGACCGTAACCGAATAAAGCCGGATCGGGGCGATATGCCCGGTGACGCTATGCTTGGAAGCGAAAGCCTCTCGGAACATCTATACCGGGAGGCTTTTTTGCTGCGGTATGGGTCGGAAAAGCTACAGTCGCACTTCACGCCCGTTTTCGGCCGATTCGTATATGGAGCACAAAATTTTAATCATATCGACGCCGTTGGAGGGCGTGTTGATCGGCTCCGCCCGGCCTTGCAGACAGTCGAAGAAATGGTGCAGATGCTCGGCGTGTCCCGGACGTTGCGCTTTCGGCAGCACAGGCGTCACAATGAACGCCCAGATCGATCAGCGGCCCGCCGGCCGACATGCTTTTGTTCGTAAACCAGCTTCCGCGCTGTCCATCGGACTTCTCCGGCATTTGTCCTGCTCGATGACTTACCACTCGACGCCGCTATGGGCTTCAGCTCCCGGAGCGTGCGGGGGAAATCGCTTTTGCATTCCTCTCGCAGCGTGTGCAATTGAATCGCAATTTGTCGTAGCATATTTCTCGCATCGAACGGGGTGTGGGATTTTTATGGGTCTGCACCCAACGATTCGCCTAAGAGCAGATCCATAAATTATACGATCGTATAATACCGGCAATGAAGTCCCTCATGGTAAATTGAATGGCAGGAAATTCTCATGGTTCTGTTAAGGGAATTGACGGATGACAGCTATTGAAAGAAAGATGAAGAACGGGGAGGAAATGAACTATGGAATGGCTTCTAACGATTCATGTGCTGTCAGCAGTTCTTGGAATCGGACCGACATATTTCGGTCATATTTTGCTTCGCAAGAAGCAGCGCCGAGAGCAGCTTCTTCAATCGTTGTCAATGTTCAAGCTGCTGAACTATTTCCCGAAAATAGGCGGTTCGATTGCCGTTGTCTCGGGCATCCTGCTCGTTGCCCTGTCAGGATGGAACTTTTCGGACTTATGGATTCTCGGCTCCCTGGTCTTATATGTGCTCATTCAAGCGGTTGCGGTGGGCATGCTGGGCCCGGTGTTGGGTCAATTAGTTCAGGCGCTGAACGCGGTCGATGAAAGTGAAAGTAAACCAAACGGGCCGGATGTCAAATCGCCCCTTCTCGCAAAAGCCAACAGGCTGTACAATACGGCTTCAATTATGGGAACCGCATTGATCATTCTGATGATTGTAAAGCCAATGTGAGCTCTTGACATCGACAAGGAAGAACATTCTATTAAATCGGAGGAAACATGAATGAAGAATCTAAACGGAAAAGTCGCTTTCATATCGGGAGGGGGACGTGGAATCGGAGCTGCTGCTGCATTGACGTTGGCTCGGCAGGGGGCAAAGGTGGTCGTAAATTATGTTCGACAGGCGGACTCGGCACAGGCTGTCGTAGATCGGATTCGACATGCCGGCGGGGAGGCCGAAACGGTTAAGGCGGACGTGCGTGATCCTGAACAGGTGAAGCTGGCGATGGCTCATATTCGGACAACGCTGGGAGATATCGACATCTTGGTGAACAATGCTCACGTGTCTTTCGTAATGAAGCCATTGATGGAGATGCAGTGGGAGGAGCTTGCCCAAAAAATGAACGATGAGATCCGGGCGGCCTTTACTTTGACGAAATCGGTGTTACCCGCCATGATTGAGCGGAATTATGGAAGAATTATTTACATTTCCAGCAACGCGGCCGACGTCGCGTTACCGTATATGGCTGCACACGGCTCGGCCAAAGCGGCGCTTAATGCGTTTGCCAAGTATGTGGCGTTGGAAAGTGCCCCTTATGGCGTAACTGCAAACGTAGTCTCGCCCGGATTGGTCCAGACGGATGCGTCTGGCGAAACGCCGGAGGAGATCAAAGGGCAAATCGCAGCCATGACTCCGCTGCAGCGGGTGGCAATGCCGGACGACATTTCGGGTGCGATCGCTTTTTTTGCAAGCGAGGAGAGCAGGTTCATAACAGGGACGTGTATGAATGTGAACGGCGGAATAAATATGGATTAGCGTCGGATGCCGTAGTGCGGATTGGCAGTTGACGTTAGCAAGTCCAAGACACCGGCATGATGATATTACTGACTTTAGAAATGAGCCGCCGGCGACGATCCTGTATCGGATGGAAGGTCGCGCATCTTTGAGCTTAAGATCGCCCTCCACCTGGCTTAGATAGCCAAGTAGAGGGCGATTGATGTTATCTTCATGTCGATCTTCACCTCCGCAGTCGCATTTATGCGGCTTCTTTAAATTATGGGTCCGGAAAATCGCGGAACACGCCTTCGTGACATGTCGCCACTTCAAAAAAGGATTTTAAGGAGGGGTGGCGAATCGATTTGTTCAAGGGGAATCGATTCCATTTATACTGCAACAAGACCCTGCCTGCATTAGGACTGAACGGTATAAAGAACCATGTTCGCTCTGATTTCCGCAGTATACAACTTGGGGCAGCCCCGTATCGCGTTCGGATCAGTCCGGCGCTCGGATGTATGCTCTGAAACGATCAAGGGGTCTGGTAAATGTGTCGAACGACATGGACAAATCCGCTGCATGGGACGGGCGGGAATCAATCAATGAGATCGATAATCGGGAGGATCAGTATATTACGGGCCGAAGCGAGCAGCTTGCGCTGTTTCGCCGCTATTTGTCCGACGGAGAAAGCGGCAAATCGATATGGAGCCTATACGGCACGGCCGGGATCGGGAAAAGCTATCTGTTGGATTCATTTCGCCGCCAGGCGGTACGGGCGGGCGCGATTATGCTGCAGGTGGACAGCCGCGATTTCAATCACAAAGGAGACTTGTTCTGCCGGCAGCTGCTGAGGCAATTGCCTGGCGGGACGGACGTCAATACGTCGATATCAAATCCGGTGGAAGCGTGTCTCGCCCGCTTGGGACAATTGGCGGCGGAAACAAAGATCGTCTTGGCGCTGGACACCTATGAGGAGATGGGCGATCTCGATGGCTGGATTCGGGAGCGATTTATAAAATGGCTGCCCGACAGCATCCTGTTTATCGCAGCAGGCCGCTATCGGCTGAAAGACAAATGGATCCTATCCCCGGCTCTGCGCGAACGCATCTACTTTATGTCCCTGGAGCATTTGACCGAGCCGGAGAGCGAGGCCTATTTGCGGACATGCGGCATCGCGGACAAGGATCGGATCGACGCCGTTTGGCGTAAAACGGGCGGACATCCGCTCGCGCTGTCGCTGGCGTCCGTCGTCCGTACGAATGAGGACTGGACGAATCCGCCTGGGGACGAGACGGAATGGTTCGATCATTTGGCCAAGGCGTGGTTGAGGGAGGTCCCGGACGCCCTGCTGCGGAAAGTGGTGGAGACAGCTGCAATTTTGCTGCACGTCAACAGGGAAGTGCTTCAGGCGGTGATGGACCGGGAAATCGACGAAGATACGTTCGAGCAGCTTGTTTCTTTGTCTTTCGTCCGCAAGACGGAACGCGGATGGATGCTGCACGATTTGATGCGAATTGCTATGCGTAAGCAGCTCGAGGAGCGAATGCCGGCCTATTTCGAACGGCTGCGGGGCAGGGCGGCGTTCTACTACGCGACACGTATCCGCGACGCCGCTCCTTACCGGAGCACGGAGTGGGAAGTGAGAGAGCTATTTTATTATACCGGTATTGCGATGATACGCGCCTTGCTCCAGTCCTACTCCAGAGGCCGTTACACCTGGGAGCCGCTGACGCCTGCGAATTTATGCGAAGGGGAGGCCTATTTGCGCAGAAGGCTCGAAGCGGCAACTCCTCTGACGTTATCCGGCACGGATCCGGAAACGGATCAGCGCTATTACGAGTTCGTGAGCAAAGATGATATGACGATGACGATTAAGCATTTGAATTTGCGCACTTGGGTCGAGCTCGATCAGCAGTCGGCCATGCTGCTTCGTTCCGCGAACGGGGAAGCGATCGGGCTAGCCGTTGTCGTTCCGATCCACAAGGCCACTTTGCCTTATTTAAATGGCGATCCGTTTGCAAGTCCGTATTTGCGGTCTCTGTCGCCGGCCGAGAATCGGCTTCTGGAGGTCGAACCGCCCGGGCAGGCGGGATGGTTCATCCGGACGATCGACTATGCCGATTGGCAAAACCGGGATATGGTGATCGAGACGATGTATTTGATGTTTTCGCACATGTGTTCGGACGGACTTTTTTTCGCATCTCCCCCGCCGATGGAGTTTTTTCGCACAGCGCATTTGCATCTCGGCTTTCAGCCGGCGACTGGAGTCGTTCACCGGCAGTACGACGGAAAGACGCCGACCCCTACGTTTGTACTCGACACCCGGGGAGACAAGCTGGAAGCGTTTCTCCGCTTTTTGCTGAAGCGCGGCGGCTATCCGGACCAGCTGAACTTATTTGGCGGACCCGACGCCCAGCTCACCGAACGGGAGCGCGAAGTCGTTGCACTCGTTCTCGACGGCTTGACCAACGGGGAAATTGCCAAAACGCTTTTTGTCAGCGAAATTACGGTGAAAAAGCATGTCAGCTCCATCTATGGCAAGCTGTCGTTGAAAGGTCGAGGCCAATTGATCAAACTGTTCTCCGGAAATCCTCGTATCGGCTAATAAGACGACGCTTTTTGGGGACTTTTCTTTATTAGCCTGTGTACAAGCTCGCGCCACTTCGGGGTGCGCCATACCTAGAAAGGAGAATGTATGTTATCTATGGAAATTGAAAATCTAATTCCTGTAAAATCGAGAGAAGATTTGAGGGTTTGGCTGCAGGAAAATGGTAAGACTGAAACGTCTTGTTGGGTAGTAGTTAGTATGTCGCCAAACCCGGATATGTTGCTATATTTGGACGCGGTCGAAGAATCGTTATGCTTTGGATGGATTGATGGAGTCAAAAAGAAAATATCCGAAACCCAACTGGCGCAGAGACTGTCTCCTAGAAGCAAAAAAAGTTCATGGACTGAATTGAATAAAGAACGTGTCCGCCGCCTCGAAAAATTAGGATTAATGAGAGACGAAGGAAGAAGGGTACTTCCTGATATGGACCACGATTCTTTTAAAATAGATAGGGTTATAGAGCAAAGGTTAAAAGAGGAAAGGCAAGCATATGAGAATTTTTTGGCATTTCCAGCTCTTTATAGAAGAGTTCGGATCGACACGATACAAAGCAATAAAAATCAGCCGGAATTATTTATGAGTAGATTGGACAAATTTATAACAAACACTAAAGAAAATAAAATGTACGGTCAATGGCATGATAATGGACGCCTTCTAGATTATTAGGATGCGCTATATAAGATGAACTAAAGAACCAACTAAGAGTAGCCCAATGCAATGGAAGAAGGGAATTGCCTTGTGAGCGAGTTTTGGCTCCCAAGTTTCAACCTTGCCGTAGGCCAATACAAACAAGGAAACTCAAAACAACCTGTCTGAAGCTGCAAGGCAATCCCTACTGGAATGGAATGAACGTTAAAACCTTTAGGTCAACTTATATAGATCGAATAGTGTGAAATTGTTTGTTAAGTTGGTGATACAAGTGAACGTCAATTTGTTGTTAATATAATTCCAAGAAATACGATCTATCGGAGTGATTCGAGCGATGGTATGGGACAGTGCGCCTTGCTCTTACACAATTTAGAGAACAGTATACCTAAGGAGTGGTAGAAATGGCGCGCGTTTTATTTATTAATGGTGGGTCGGAGGGACATATCAATCCAACTATTGGAGTTGTGCAAGAGCTTATTTCGCGTGGAGAAGAGGTAGTGTACTTTTCTATAGAAGCTTTTCGGGAGCGTATTGAGAAGACTGGAGCTTCAGTACGAACATTTGACGATCAGAAATTTATAAAAGCCTTTATCTCAGGCGGAAGAGATTATTTGCTCGAAAGAATCAACGGTCTGTTACTTACGGCGGATATAGTCATACCAAGCGTTCTTGAACAGATCAAAGGAGAGCATTTTGATTACATCATCCATGATTCCATGTTTGGTTGTGGACGTCTACTTGCTCAAATTCTTAAGCTTCCTGCAATCAACTCTTGTACTTCTTTTGCGCAGACAAACGTATCCTTCGATAAGATGCTGGAACAATTTTCTATAAAAGTCCCTACAGAAATAGTAAAACCTATAAACGATAAATTTCAAAGCCTGACGGTAATGGCGAAGGAAAAATATGATGTGGAGATCCGTTCACCATACGAGGTGTTTTGTAATCCCGCACCGCTTACAATCGTTTATACAACAAGGGAGTTTCAGCCTTATGGAGAAGCATTCGACCAAACTTATAAATTTGTAGGTCCATCCATCTCTTCGCGACTAACTCAAGAAAACTTCGACTTCGCTGCAATCAAGGGGAAAAACCCAATTTACATTTCACTGGGTACAGTCTTTAACCAAGCAATTGATTTCTATAAGCTTTGTTTTGAGGCATTTGGGAACACGGATCATACTATTGTCATGTCTATTGGGAATAAAGCCCGAATTTCCGATTTAGGGGAAATTCCTAAAAACATCATCGTAAAAAATTATGTTTCACAAACTGATGTATTGCAATACACTAAATTATTTATTACACATGGTGGAATGAACAGTACCCATGAAGGACTCTATTACGGGGTTCCGCTAATTGTAATCCCACAAAGCGCGGATCAGCCGACAATTGCCGGGCGAGTCGCCGATATCGGAGCAGGCATTACATTACATTACAAATGCAAAGCTTGACTGCAAATCAACTACGTGAAGCCGTAGATCATGTGCTAAGCCTCTCATCTTTCAAGAAAGCTGTTGCAAATGTTGGGGAATCCTTTCGAAAATCAGGCGGGTATCATCAAGCAGTTGATGAGATTTTCGAATTTATAAGTCACTATCGGCAACAAGTCAATAGATAGATGATTGAACCAACAACATATCTCGTTGCGAGTCCGCGTAAATCGCGGCTTTTTTTTATTTAACGGCAGTTCGCGCCGGCTGTCGAAGTTTGGGGTTCTAAGAGCGGTTTTTACTCCGCGGTCGAAACCGTGTATCGTAGATCGTCCGACTATTCCGAGTGAAATACATTATAACAAAAGCGGATTCAGGTATTTCTCACAAGCAAAAATTATCGATTGACAAGGTTAATCGTTATCATTACAATTAACGATGATCATATTAGTATTTATTACGATTAAAGCTCATCTTTCCCTTCACATTCAAACCAATAATACCAAACGATGGAGGTTTAACATGAAAGCCAAAGGAAAACCATTCACTAAAAACCGGACTTTCTTGTATGTAACAATGGTATTGTCAGTGCTTTTGCTGTTGGCAGGTTGTGAAACCGGTTCTTCGGTACAGAATAATCCGTCCGGATCTCTGAACCCGATAACGGTGAAAGAGGATTTGGTGCTTGCCGTGGGAAAAATGGACGGCGGGCAGTTTGATCCCAAGAAAGGCTGGGGAATGACACAAATTCGTCTGACCCATAGCTCGCTGTTGACTATCGACTCTGACCTTAACTTTATCGGGGATCTTGCAAAATCCTATAAAATCAGCGAGGATGCCCTTGCTTGGACCTTTCCATTGCGCGACGATGCCAAGTTTTCCAACGGGGAGCAAGTTACTGCGGAGGATGTCAAGTTTACTTATGAAATGCTCAAGAAGGACGGGATCAAATTTGATTTGTCTTTTGTCAAGACGATAGAAGTCGGGGCCGGCAACACAGTCGTTATCACGCTTAATGAGCCGCGTTCTACTTTTGTAAGCCAACTCACAGAGATCGGAATTGTCCCCAAAGCCCACTACAATGACAACTATTCCAAAAATCCTATTAGCTCTGGCCCGTATAAGGTGGTTCAGTACAATGATGGACAACAAATTATTATGGAATCCAATCCTTACTGGTACGGCAAAAAGCCCCAGTTCAAAAAGCTGACATTCCTTCTTCTCGCGGAGGATGCCTCCCTTGCAGCGGCAAAGGCCGGGCAAGCCGACATTGTCTATGTTCCACCGACATTCGCGAATCAAAAGGTGAATGGAATGACGTTGCGTACCTATGAGAGCATCGACTCCCGCGGAATCATGTTGCCCACACAGCCCGGCGGCGGCAAAGGCATGACCAACGGTAAAGAAGTGAACAGCGGCAACGATGTAACCAGCGACCTTGCTATACGCAAAGCGCTCAATATCGGTCTAGACCGCCAGAAGCTGCTGGATGTGGCGTTGGACGGGCACGGGCAAAAAGCGTATTGTCTTTGCGATAATATGCCGTGGTTCAACGAGAAAACCGTTGTTAAAGACGGAGACATTCAGGCAGCAAATAAAATCCTCGCTAGCGGCGGCTGGATAGATACGAACAAAGATGGAATTTTGGAAAAAAACGGCCGAAAAGCGGAGTTTGACATGTATTTCAGCTCAAGCGATCAGCTTCGTAGCGATCTTTCTTTGGCTGTGGCAGATCAGGCGATCAAATTCGGCATCAAGATCAATACGATTGGCGTTACTTGGGATGAAATCTATCTCAAGGGCAAAACCGCGGCGGTGGCATGGGGCGGCGGCAGGCATCACCCCCACCAGTTGTACTCGATGAATTCCTCTCAGAGGATGAACAAAGGCATCGACAATATGTCAAATTACCACAACCCCAAAGTGGATGAGTATTTGAATAAAGCGCTCACTGCGTCTTCACAGGAAGAAGCCAATACATATTGGAAGCTAGCTCAGTGGGACGGAGAAACCGGCTTCAGCGGTATTGGAGATGCTCCGATCGTTTGGCTGCTGCGTGTGGACCACTTGTATCTTGCTAATGAAAAACTGAATCTCGGCAAACAGCCGGTTCACACGCACGGTCATGAGTGGGCATTGTTCGGCAATATAACAGAGTGGACATGGAGCAACTGATTACCGGATATTTCTGGGGAAAAGGGGGTTTTTGGAGGCTCTCCGCTTCTGAAAGCCTCCTTTTCTGTGAGAGAAGGGGAGTTATCGTGACAAAAAGTATCGTTATTCGCCTGATTCGCGTTGTGACCTTGTTGATCGGGTTGTCCATCCTGACCTTTTCTCTGATCCATCTGTCTCCGATGGATCCGGTCAATGCTTATATAGGAGGGGACAGCTCGGCGTCGCCGGAGCAAATCGAGAAATTCAAACAATACTGGGGCGTGGACAAAAGCCCGGTGGAGCAATACTTTTCCTGGGCTGGGGCGCTGCTCCAAGGCAACTTTGGAACCTCGATGCTTTATCGCAGCCCTGTCATCGATATTATCCAAAGTCGGTTTGCAACATCACTAGCACTAATGGGCATGGCATGGATTTTATCGGGAGTCTTCGGATATATGCTTGGCATGACCGCCGCCATGAATCGGGGTAAGGCTGTTGACAAAATCATTAAATGGTACAGCTACACATTGGTATCGACTCCGATCTTTTGGATGGGGCTCCTTCTTTTAATCGTCTTTGCCGTCTGGCTGAGATGGTTTCCCGTGGGCTTGGCGGTACCGGCCGGAGTACTGGAGAGCGACGTGCAGCTTATCGACCGGGTTCGCCATTTTGTGTTGCCCGCCCTGACATTAAGCATTTTGGGGGTTGCCAATGTGGCGATGCACACCCGCGAGAAGATGATCGATATCCTAAACGCGGAGTATATCGTTTTTGCAAAGGCAAGGGGAGAGAGCAAGTGGCAGATCTATAAAAATCATGGCTTGCGGAACTCTATCATTCCCGCAATTTCTTTGCAGTTTGCCTACTTCGGCGAGCTTTTCGGCGGCTCGATGCTGGCGGAGCAAGTATTCGCCTACCCGGGGCTGGGAAGCACCTTGACCACTGCCGGGTTAAAGGGAGACCTACCCTTAATGGTGGGTATTATTCTGATCAGTTCCTTGTTTGTATTTGCAGGAAATCTGATTGCCGATATTTTGAGCAAGGTTGTAGACCCGCGTATGAAGGGGGATGGCTAAGTTGCTGAGTGTACAAGAAGGGCTGAATGTACGAAAAAAAATGATTTTGTCGCTTGCTTTTTCTTCCGGTTTCCTGTTGGCCATTCTGATTTTCAGCTTTTGGCTTAGCAGCGACAACCTTCGTCTGAGTAGCGCGAAAAACCTTGCCCCCGATCTTGACCATATATTCGGCACGGATTGGCTCGGGCGGGATATGTTCACACGGACGATCAAGGGATTGCGTCTATCACTGACATTAGGAGCGTTTACCTCTTTGCTCAGCGTTCTCATCGCAACCGCGATGGGAATTTGCGCGGCGACCTTTGGCAAAGCGGTGGATGCCGCTATTTCCTGGCTTATCGATTTGTTTATCGGAATGCCTCATCTAGTATTCATGGTTTTGATTTGTTTTATTGCAGGTGGCGGTGTATACGGCATCGTACTCGGCATTTCGCTGACTCACTGGACTGCATTGGCAAGGTTGGTTCGTTCCGAGGTGCTCCAAATCAAAAATGCCGAATACATTCAAATCTCCAAAAGCTATGGGAAATCCGCATGGTATATCGCCAGAAAGCACATACTGCCGACTATTTTTCCTCAAATTATGATCGGTTTTCTGTTGATGTTTCCTCATGTGATTTTGCATGAAGCGGCGCTGACCTTCTTGGGATTCGGACTTTCCCCCCAGACCCCGGCGGTCGGTATTATATTATCCGAAGCGATGAATCATATTTCTACCGGAAAATGGTGGCTGGTGGTTTTTCCGGGAGCGCTGTTGGTAATAGTCGTTAAAAGCTTTGACAGTATTGGAGAGAAGCTTCGCATTTTGATGGAGCCTGCCAGCTCCAATGAATAGAGGGATAGGATGATGAGTACCGCACAGAAAAAAAGATTATTGCAGGTGGAAAATCTGTCGATCGGCTTCTCTCAATATGTGAAGGGAACACAGAAACGTGTGATCCGTCCCATCGCCGATATGCATGTGGATATTGACGAAGGGGAGATTGTGGCAGTGGCGGGAGCCAGTGGTTCGGGTAAAAGCCTGTTGGCACACGCTGTGCTGGGGATACTGCCCGGCAATGCCATCTGCAGCGGAAGCATTGTTTATAGAGGAGAAGAACTGACAGAAAAGAGAAAGGAACAGCTTAGGGGACGAGAGATTTCCTTCATCCCACAGTCCGTTAATTATCTGGACCCTCTCATGCGTGTGGGGCGGCAGGTACAGATTGGACTGGATAAGAAAACCGCACAGGAAAAGCAGCAAAAACTATTTGCCCAATATGACCTGAAAAAGAGCGATGGACGGTTGTTCCCGTTTGAACTGTCGGGTGGGATGCTTCGCAGGGTGTTGTTTGCCACCAGCGTCCGAGAGGGTGTCAAGCTGGTCATTGCGGACGAGCCAACTCCGGGAATTCATCCCCAGGCGCTTTTCGAAATTTTAAGGCAACTAAAGCAATTTGCAAAAGAGGGCGCAGGGGTCATGCTGATTACCCACGATATTATGTCGGCGTTGGAAATCGCTGACCGCGTGGCTGTTATCAAGGACGGAACCACGGTGGAGATCTCCGAAGCGGCGGCTTTTGAAGGCAAGGGCGAACGCCTGAAAACCGAATACGCGCAAAGGTTGTGGAGAGCCTTACCGCAAAATGAGTTCGATATGGAATTTAGGGAGGATGTGGAGAAGCAATGGCTCTGATTGGAGAGAATCTGGGTCACTTTTATCAAAAAGAACGCTGGATTATTAAGGATATCAACCTATCTGTCGCTCCGGGCGAGGTGGTTGGTTTATCCGGCTACAGCGGATGCGGAAAAACTACGCTGGCCAGAATATTGGCCGGCTATATCTCCCCCCGGACAGGCCGTGTAACGTCCGATCATAAGGCGATGGAGGCGCGGGCTTTTCGGCCGGTACAATTGATTTACCAGCACCCGGAAAAGGCGATTAACCCCAAGTGGCGTATGCGGGATGTTTTGACCGAATCCTACACGCCATCGCAAGACATTCTGGATGCTTTCGAAATACGGGAGGAATGGATGAACCGCTGGCCCGTCGAGCTTTCCGGCGGTGAGAAGCAACGCTTCTGCATTGTCCGCGCATTGAATCCCGCTACAAAATATATTATTGCGGACGAGATGACCACCATGCTGGATGCGATTACCCAGGCAAAAATCTGGAGTGCGTTTCTCCGCATATGCAAAAACAGAGACATGGGTGTCATTGTGGTCAGCCATGAGACGAGCCTTTTGAATCGGTTGTGCGATACGATCTATAAGGTAGGCAAGCATTAGACGCAAGGAACTATTCGTGGAAGCATTCGTCCCAATGCATGCTTTGCGGTTGTTCGGCGCATGCGACCGAGTGATTTCTTTAAGGAAAAACGGAAAAGCCCCGTTATCGGAACCGGGCTTCCGTTTTTATTTATGTTGGGCGGGCCAAAGTGCAAGATTGGCGACTTGTTCTTCCTGCAAAGAGCTTTTGAACGCGGGCAACGTCCCTTTACCGTTCAAGATGAGCATATAAAGCTGTTCGGAAGTCAGTATTACTTAACCAACATTCACATTTTATTAACATCTATGACTCCGATGAGTCATTCTAAGACGAAAGCAACCAAGCTATGATTCAGAAGGAGAAACGTATTCGCCAAGGAGGAGTATCAGTATGAATTGGAAAAAAACGATGGCTTCAACCGCTTTGTCCGCCGCCCTGTTCATGTCCGTTTCGGTCTCGGCGTTCGCCCACGACGGCTGGTCGCAGACGAAATCGCCGATTATCGCTCCGGGGGAAGTGTCTTATGTGGAGCTTTTGCTCGGCAACCATTCCAACGGGCATAAGAGCTACCGGATAGCCGGGCAATGGAGTCCGGATTCAAGCAAAGTGTTCGTTACCCCGCCATCCGGCAAAAAGGCCGATATTACGAGCACCCGTTTCTACACCGGCGAGGCGGCTACGGAAACCGAGCCTGCGGTGAACAACGGCTTCGAAGCTTCCTTCTCGGCATCGGCGCCGGGCGCCTACATCATAACGGTCGAAGGCGACAGCATGTTCAAGAGTGCCGCATCGGCGAGCCGGACGTTGCGCAGCGCCAAATCGTTCGTGGCCGTCAGCGATATCCCGACCGTGGAGCGGGTACAAGCCTTGCAAGGGTTCTCCCGACCTGTCAATACCGATCGGGCGGAGATAGTCCCGTTGTTTAATCCGGCAGCCGTCACTCCGAAGGAGCAAGTATCGGTGCAGCTTCTGTTGAAAGGTACACCGCTCGCCGATACGGACGTTTCGTTGATCCGCAAAAGCAACTCTGAGTCGCAAGTGTTCAAAACGGATGCTTTCGGAGTCATTACATTCGAAACCGGCGCCGCCGACTACTATTTGCTGCGAGCCAAACCGAGCTCGGCCGAGAAAAAGGAAGGCGAGTATGACACCGTCAACTATGAAGCGACAATGACTTTTTCGGTGCAGAACGGAACGGCGCGCCTGCCGGGAATAAATACGAATCCGGTACCTTTCTTGTACGTTAACGGCAAGCCGGTCACGGACCAAGAGGCCGTCATTGAGGAAGGGTCCGCCCGTGTCAACGCCGATTTTATTCGCGCATATCTGGATGCGGGGTATGCCGGAAACGGAACGGTAACTTTACGCTCAGCAGCCGAAGCAGCAGGCGCAACGATTGAATTTTTGCCTGCCGCAGGCGGCCTGCGAGCTGCGATTCTTCTATATACCAAAGATTAACCGCTTTGGTTCGGAGCCGTCGGAACGATTCCGGCGGCTCTTCTTAACGATAAAGAAAGTTAACTTTGCAAAGTACTAATGCGAAATGAGACTTTCTTACCAAGGAAAAACAACCGCCGAATCGCGGTCGCTCATCCATGAAATACATCGATAGACGTTTTCTTATCTTGCGGTCTATCGAGAGAGGAGACCCGGGTTGAATGCATGCAAACCTAGTTGGATATCGCTACTACGCTGTACCCTAGTCGTATTGCTGATCGTGTGCGGCATGGCTTCTCCGGCGAACGCGCATGCCAATTTGGAGCGATCGACTCCGCTGCAGGATGCGGAATTGAAGGAGTCCCCCGGGGAGATTCGTATTCAATTTACGGAGAACATCGATCCGAAGCTCAGTACGATCGCACTCGAGAACGAAAAGGGAGCCAAGGTGGCTGGCGAGCTTCGTTCGGAGAAAGGCAATGTGCTTATTTACAAAATCGGAAAGCTGGATAACGGAATTTACAAGGTCAAATGGCAAGTGCTGTCTGTAGATACGCATGCAACGGAAGGCTCGTATCGATTCTCGATCAATACCCCTATGGAAAAATCGCGTTCGAGCGAAACGATTTCTCTCGATGGCGATCCCCGGACACCAGGTAAGGCGGACACTGGAACGACCGATTCTCAGATACCGGCTGCAACTGCAATACCGTCGTCTGCACAGAGACAGCAAACGGATGATCATTCCTCGCAGGAAGCTCATGAGCCGGGTACGGCCTCGGAGGCTGAACCGCATGCGGAAGGAGGAGCTCCGCTAACGAAGCCTGTCGCGACAGCACCGACGACTTCCAGTGCTGCGCCATCCGTTTCAAGGGCCGAGTCAGCAGCAGAGGTGGCTGAAACTGCCGAAGCCATACAGCCGTCCGCTTCCGAATCAGTACGGGAGTCGCCCGCCGATTCGAACGGGAGAACGGCTTTGGTCGAACCTATGCCGGTAAAGCAGCCTTCTACTGACTCGCCGATAATCAAATCATCGCCGGTCGTTGGAACAACGGATTCCACTGTAGAGTCGCATGACCACGGACATGACCATGGCGGCGGATCGCACGAGCCGATCGATTGGCGATCCTTTGTCGGGCATGCGCTGCGGATCGCCGATGTGCTGGCGGTTGTCGCGCTGACAGGCTTCCTCTTTTTCCGTGATGCCGTATGGGGGCGGAATCGGGGGACTGCTCCTCCGCCATTCTCCGAGCGAAACGAAAAGAAGCTGGCACTGCTCGCTGCACTCATCCTTCTTGCGGCAGGGATTGCTCAAGTGTGGCTGCTGGCGGAACGGTTAAGCGAGTCCGGCATGTACCCGCTCGGAGAACGGGCGAGGATGATCGTCGCGTCCACGCTGTTCGGCGCGTCGGCATGGCTTCGTCCGGTGGCCGCCTTGCTCATTTTCATGCTGGCCTTCGCTCCCGAACGGGATCGGAGGTGGGCCGGTTGGCTGAAAGCGATCGCGGCATGCGGGCTGATCGTGACATTCCCCTTGACCGGGCATGCCTTCGCCGGCGAATCGGGCAAGTGGACGGCCGTATTTTCGCACACGTTGCATATGCTGGCTTCCGCTCTTTGGTTTGGCGGGCTGACAGGCTTGTTTGCGGCTACGTTTGCCGCGTGGGAACGGGCGGCGATATGGATGGAGCTGGATGCGCTAATTACCCGTTTTTCCGCGTTCGCGCTGCCGTTGATCGGAATAGTAACTGCAAGCGGGGTGTGGCTGACCGTCATTCGCCTTGAAGGATGGACGGATTTGACGAACAGCGGATACGGCCGACTGGTGCTGGTCAAGAGCGGGCTTCTGTTCGTTGTTCTGGTCATAGCCGTGTTTCATCGGCTTCGCTTCATGCCTCGTATTCGTTCGGCCATCTCGGGCAGTTCAGCTGTCGAACGGACCAAGGCGCTGCGCGGCTTCGTATTAGGCGTTCGCGCCGAGATCGTGCTGGCGGCGGCGCTTTTCGTTCTGGCCGGCATGCTTACCACCACCGCTCCCCCGGCAGATGGAGTCGGAGCGGATCCCGTGTACTGGCATGAAATGGGGGAAAAAGCCCACATGTCTTTACGGATTTCATCGGAAGGAAACGATCGGCAATCCGTGCGATTGGATGTATGGCTACCGTCCGGCGTAGGGGCTCCGGCCGGAACCGAGCTGCGGCTTCAAACTGAAGCCGACGAGCAACCGGCTATCTCCCTGCAAGTTCCGTTGTCCTTCGTCGTGGGCGGTCCCGATCCATACGGCTACGAAGGATTTCACAAGTACACCTATGAGGCCGCAGGAAATTTCATGAAAGCCGGTGTAGAGCGGTGGGACATTAAGGTCCATTTTACAGACAGCTTGAATCAGACCTTTACCTATAGCAAAAATGTAGCGCTGCGATAATAAACCGAAGAATGGGAATCGAGGTGATCGAGCTCTTGAAATACACGATTTCGATCGGGTTGAAATATGGCGGTGCTTGTCTAATATTTAATCTTTATAACGGGGGACCTGCATAATGACTATTAAACGTTGGCTAATCCTTTTTGCTCTCATGGTGACGGTGTGCTCGGCTTTACTCGGGTGCAGCCAAGCCTCTCACCGAAATCAACCTGCTGCGACTGCGCCGCCTGCCGAGCCTGCAACGCATTTATCTTTTGAGGATCAGGCCGGGAAGAAAGTCGTCTTGTCCAAGAAGCCGGAGCGAATTGTCGTTTTGAACACCGAACTGCTGCATGTGTTCGAGCAAGTGGGAGGGGAGATGGTTGGCCGCGCCACTGCCCCCGGCGTCCCGGTACCCGAACTAGCGAAAGCGGCAGAAGAGGTCGGTTTGATCAGCAATGTGAATATGGAGAAAATCTTTAGCCTGAAACCGGATTTAGTAGTCGGCCAGCCCGTTTTCCATACCAAATTGGCGCCTTCGTTCGAACAAGCGGGAATTCCGTTTGCCATCTTGACGATAAAAACGATAGAGGATATGCAGAACAATGCGCTGTTGCTCGGCAAAATCGTAGATAAGGCGGATACCGCGGCTGATTTACGGCGCCGTCGATGTTCCGCTCCCTGAAATTATCCGAATCGTCTTTGGAAATACAGATGCCGAGCATTACCCGATCATATGGAACATTCGGTTACCTCGGACGATTGTAGCCGCTTTAGCCGGTATCGGACTTTCCTTGTCCGGAGCATTGTTGCAAGGTATTATGAGGAATCCGATGGCGGACCCGCACATCATAGGGGTATCGTCGGGAGCCGGTTTGTTGGGAATTATGATGATTATCGTATTCCCATCCTTCGCGCATTTGCTTGTACCCGTTGCCTTCTTAGGCGCTATGGCCTCGGCTTTGCTCATTTATTTACTCGCCTGGGATCAAGGCGTATCGCCGATGCGCATTATTTTGTCCGGCGTTGCGGTTTCCGCCTTGTTGAATTCGGGAATTTCGGGTTTGTTTACGTTTTACAGCAATCGCGTGGAAGGCGCTGTCTCCTACATGGTAGGCAGTCTGGCCGCGAAGAGCTGGTCGCACGTCGACACGCTATTGCCGTATACGGTTATTGGAGCATTGCTGTCTTTCTGGGGGGCGCAACGGATGAATGTTCTGATGCTTGGCGAGGCAGAGTCCCTTTCGCTGGGTCTTCATGTAGAACGATACCGCTTTTTCTTCATTTCCGTTGGCGCTCTTCTTGCCGCAAGCTCCGTAAGCGTCGTCGGACTTCTAAGTTTCATAGGATTAATCGTACCTCATGCCGCAAGGCTTCTGGTAGGGAATGATTATCGGATATTGTTGCCTTGCACCGCGCTGCTCGGTGTCTTTGTATTGACTTTGTGCGATACGCTCGCCCGCATCGCTTTCTCACCGGTCGAATTGCCCGTAGGAATCGTGACGGGGGTGATCGGGGCGCCTTTTTTTCTGTATTTGCTCAGGCGTAAGAGTCGGCTGTAATCTGCTTGTCAGGCATGAACTGCAAGTTTGAATCGGCAACACTATTCACGTGGCAAATTAGCTGTGAACCAAGGTCGAGCCGAGCGTCGGTTCGAAGGCGTGGAAACGGAACCGCTCGCTTCTTTTTGCCGTTTCACTGGCCATTATATTCCGTAGATAGTAGGCAGGACTTGAAATCACCGGTGCGAATTGATAAGATTTTGGAGAAGTCCAAAAATCCATCTTCAATCAGGCGGGGAGCAGGTACAGCGATGAATTCAAAGCCGAGCCGAAGCACATTCAGAGACCGTATGGACGAAATGATCCGCACGCTGCGCCGCGATATCGAGTCGGGCGTTTACGTGCCAGGTTCGTTTTTGCCTTCGGAGGATAGGCTTGCCGAGCAGTTCGATGTGAGCTACAAATCGGTGGCAAAGGGGCTTGACCAACTGGCGGCCGAAGGCTTGCTGGTCAAAATACGCCGGGTAGGCAGCAAGGTCGTCAAGAAGGAAACGGTTCATTTCGGGTTTCACGATACAATGTACCGGGATGTCGACTTGGCCGCACTGCTTGCCTTGTTTCACCGGGAGCATCCGCATATTGAGATCCGTCCGATTTCCATCTCGCAAAACTATTCGTCGGATACGATCGACGATCTGATGACATCCGGCCGCTTCGACGTGATGATGACCAATCATATTTACTATCAGCATGCCCGGGAGCACCGTCGGCTGGACGTATTGGAGCCGATGCGGCTCGCGGACGACACGTATCCGTTTCTGCGCGACGAACTGCTTGTCGACGGCATCAGCTATGCCCGGCCTTTGGTGTTTTCGCCGGTCATTCTCGCCTATAATCGGAAACATTTCCACGCTGCCGGGCTTCCCGAGCCGGACAGCGGCTGGACATGGGAACGGCTGCTGGAGGCGGCTGCGCAGTTGTCGCAGCCAAGCGGAAGATACGGATTCGCCGCCAGTTTTTTGTCCGGCAACAATCGTTGGCCGGCGATCTGGATGCAGCGCGCTTCCGCTCCGCTGCGCTCCTCCGCGGGCCAACGGCGTCCGGAGGCAGAGGAACTTGCTGCCTCGTTGACGTATTGCCGCGACTTGATGAAGGCGGACGGAGTCGTTCCGGGCTTTCTGGAAGTCTCGGCGATGCAGTCGCTGTTTGCCGAAGGTAAGCTCTCGATGCTGATGACAACCTATTTTTTGCTGAACGGCTTCAACGATAAGGCGGTCCCATACGATATAGCGCCATTGCCGTATATATCGGAACCACGGACTATGCTGCTGTGGATCGGTCTGTCCATCCACCGCAAGACGACGGTGCCGGATTCGGCCCGCGAGTTTGTGGAATTTATGACCTCTCCCGAGGCACAGGCCATCATTCGCCGCAACACGCTCAGCATTCCGGCCTCCGCAGCCGCGGCCGGCGCGTCGGAGCCCGTGGTTCACAAGCCGGACCGTTACAATTTGTACCGGGAGATCATTCCGTCCTACCGGAGCCATTGGCAGTACGGGCTGCGCTATGAGACGGTCGAAGCGGTACGCGAATTGTTGCTGCTGCTGTATTCCGGTGTGATCGGAGAAGATGAGCTGCGCGTCCGGCTGGCGGAACTGCTGGACAAGCAGGATGCGGAGCGAACGGTTTCCGGCAACTAAGGCCCGTTTATTGGATGCGCATCCAAAGGCTGTTTTCGAAGGGGAGCGGCGTTCAGGCCAGCCCAACGGCAATAAAGACGTTTCCAAAACCACGATGGAAGTGGGGCCGGAACGTCTTTTTTTATTATATAAGATGAACTTAAGAATCAGCTAAGATAGCCTAATGCAATGGAAGAAGGGAATTGCCCTGTGAGCGAGTTTGGGCTCCCGAGTTTCAACCTTTGCCGTAAGCTATTCATTCAAAGAAACTCAAATCAACCTGTCTGAAGCTGCAAGGCAATTCTTTCCGGAATGGAATGAACGTTAAAACCTTTAGTTTCAACTTATATAGCATGCCTGTCAGAGTGGGGAACGATGAGCGACGGAATTGTGCGCTTGAATTCCAATGGTTGACATTGCAACAGAAACGCATATAATTTGTTATGTAGATAGTATGTAGAACGAGTTGGAGAATTTATTATGGCCCAATTTTAGTTTCTGCATATTTTCTACATAACAAAAGAATGGAGGACGGGAAGCTTGAAATGGACGATCGCTCTCTGCTATCCGCCCAACCTGCAACGACCGATTTTGCATGAATGGCATCTGGAACGTCTGGCGGACTTGGGGAGGGTGCTTCACACGGAATGGTCGGACCCGGAACAAGCGCGCCGCGCGCTTTATGAGGCCGATGCCGCCATTACTTCGTGGGGAACGCCGAGGCTGGACGAGGAGTGGCTATGCCATTGCCCGCGCCTGAAGGTTGTTGCGCATGCGGCCGGTACGGTCAAAGGACTTGTGTCCGCAGCGCTGTGGGAGCGCGGCATCCGCGTATCGAGCGCCAACGGACCGCTGGGGGAGGGGGTTGCCGAGACGGCACTCGGAATGACGATCGCCTCGCTGAAAAATATGTGGCGCATCGACCGGGCAGCACGTGCCGGGGGATGGACGGAGGAAAGAAGATTGGCGCGTGAATTGTATCAGATTACAGTCGGCGTGATCGGAGCCGGCAAAGCGGGCACGCACTACATGAAGCTGCTGCGCCCCTTTCGGGTCAAAGTGCTGGTGTACGATCCGTTCGTCAGCCGGCAACGGCTGGCCGAGCTTGGAGCGACCCGGACGGAACTGGACGAATTGATCCGCCAATCCGATGTCGTTTCGATTCACGCTCCGCTTCTGCCTTCGACCCGCAATATGCTGGATCGCGGCCGGCTCATGGCAATGAAGGACGACGCGATCATCATCAACACGGCCAGGGCGCCGATTATCGACGAGGAGGCGCTGATCGAGCAGCTGTCGCTCGGACGACTGTTCGCCTGTCTGGACGTCACATCGTCGGAGCCGCTGGCGGCCGATCATCCGCTGCGCTCGCTGCCGAATTGTGCGTTAACCTGCCATATCGCGGGAGCGGTATCCAACGGCGGCTACCGGCTGGGACAATTTGCGGTCGAAGAGCTTGAGCGCTTTAAGCGGGGGATGAAGATGGAGGGCGAAGTGGAACGCGAGCAGATGGAGATTTTGGCGTAAGGACGGGCCGGCCTGTAAAGATGCCGTTCCCGCTGATCGGCAATTAAAGAAAGCGATTGCAAATAAAAGGGGAGGTAGATTCGACAATGAAGACACTGACAGCGAAAACCGCATGGCTGCCGGCGGTGCTGGCGAGCGCGCTTGCCCTGACCGCTTGCGGAACCGGCGGAACGGAGCCGCAGCAGGCTAAAGGAGACAATGGAGCGGCCGCTCCGAGTGCGCCGAAGCCGGTCGATCTGTTTATTTACACCGATGTGACCGACGAAGTGTTCCAGGCGACTTGGGGCGAGCGCATCCGTCGGCAATTTCCTCATGTGACCGTCAAGCATCAGCAGGGCGTTAAAGGCTCGCGGATTGAAGATCTGGTAGCCGCGGGGACGATCCCCGATGTGATGCGGACGCAGACGACAACGATTCGCGACGAATATTTGGGTCTCGGGCTTTCCTACGATATGCGCGAGCTGGTGCAGAAGCACAAGCTGGACTTAAACCGGTTCAATCCCGTCTATATGCAGCGCATCATCAACGAAACCGGGGCTTCCGGAGGTGAAATCTACGGGTTGCCGATCAATTCCCCCAGTCCGCTCGTCCTGTTTTACAACAAGGATCTGTTCGACAAATTCGGCGTCGCGTATCCGAAGGACGGCATGTCGTGGGACGCTTTGGTTCCGCTGGTCCAGCAGTTGTCCCGCACCGAAGGCGGCGTCCCGTATCGCGGGCTAACGACCAACTATATGTCCGTGCTGCGGGACAATGCGTGGTCCCATCCGATTGTTAACCCGAATGCCGACGAGATGGCCGATGCGGCCAAGTGGCAAATTTTGTTCAACAATCTGAAGCGGTTTTACGAGATTCCCAATAATCCGATGGCGGCCTCGCTTACCGTCGAGCTGCAACTGTTCTACAAGGAACGGACGGCCGCGATGTATGTCGGACAAATTAACCAGTTCAACTCGTTCCCGGCCGATCTGAGCTGGGATATGGTCAGCTTGCCGCAGCTGAAGGAAGCGCCGAACAGGCTGTCCCAGCTGACGCCTCCGTACTGGTCGATTACCCGGCAAAGCAAGCATAAAGATGAAGCGTTCGCCGTCATACTGGATTTGCTGTCCGAGGACGTGCAGCTCGCGCAGGCCAAAGAAGGCAAAATTCCGACCCTTGCGGACAAAAAGCTGGAGCAGGCATTCGGTCAGGAGACGCCGGCGCTGAAAGGGAAAAACACAAAAGCGGTCTTTTTCCATCCGTTCGCCGATCCGACACCGCTCCGGAAAGCCGAGCTGCCGGCCGTGCCGCTTGGCAAGCAACAAACGATCCTTAGCGGCGCTTTCGAGAAAGTAGTGAAGCAGGGGACCGATGTCAATACCGCGCTGCGGGAGGCGCAAGAGCAGCTCAAGAAAGAGCTGGACACCGCAAAGGCCAAGTAGGGCCGGCTGCGCAGGATGCATGAAGCGCATCGGACAGGAGAGGCGGTTGCGGCGCGAATGTTGAAAAGACGATTCCGTATAGCGGCGGGAGTCCTCATGACCGTTGTCCTGCTGGTCCTGTGGGCGGCGTTACGCGATGGGAAGGGAGAACGGCCGATGGGAATTGAGGTAGCGGCATTGCCGGATAAATGGGCGATCGCGATGCGGGCGGAAGGAGCTGTGCGGATCGACGGCTTGCCGGACGAGGCCGTTTGGCACGGGTCGCAGCGTCTGGAAGGGTTCTCGACGGCATATTTCAATGAGCCGGCGGAGCAGCAGACGACGATGAATCTGGCCTACGACGATACGCATCTGTATATAGCCTTGGACGGCCGGTATGAAAGCGGATACATTCAGGTGGATGCGCCGCAGGCAGAGCGGGTTTTCGTACTGCTGAGCCGCGACGACGACATGATGAAGTTTTATAGCGTTCCTGTGACGATTACACCGGGGCCGCATCCGATCCGGATTCGGTACAACAATTTCACGGCCGCCGATGTGCGGGAAACGCTGCAAGAGACTGTGGACTTGGCGCAAGGCGGGCAAACACAGCAGGCGGTACACAAGCGGAGCGACGGCTGGAGCGCCGAGGTCGGCATCCCGCTGTCCGCGCTCGGGGTCGATGGGATCGAATCGGGAGAGCGTTGGCATGTGAATGCGATCCGCTATTTTGGCATCGCCTCCAAGCGACCGCTCAGCTCCTGGGCGCCGGTGCGGCGGACGACGGTGATCGACGGCGACGGTTCCGGCCCGAACCGCGGATATACGCTGAGCGTGTACACGGCCAATGAAGGGCGGTTCGGCAGCCTGTATTTCGAAGGGAGACCGAATTCGGCGGTCAGCGGCAAGCCGGTCGTCGCTTGGCCGCTTTCGGCCCCGGCACGTTTGCTGTACGACAGCTTTACGGAGAAGCGGCTCGTGCTGGCCGGAAGCGATCTTGCCGCTGCTCCAAGCTCGATCCGCATCGACTGGCTGTCTCCGCATGGGGAAGAGACGAGCCTCGTTCCATCCGGAATCGAATCGGAAGGCGGCAGCCGGGTCATCGCCTTCGCCCACCCCGAGCCGGTGCAAAATGGCTTGTACCGGCTGCGGTTGACGGTGGAGGAAGCGAACAATCCGCAGGCCAAAGAGCTGGAGCTGGCCTTCGACCGAACGAATCTGATCGATGCGGGCGAAGCGAACGCCTCACCCCGGACCGAGCCTACGCAGACCGGAGCGGGAACGCGGATCGAAACGGAAATCGTCGCCTTCGCCCCGCCGTCGCCTTCCGTGGCCAGACTATTGACGCTGGTGCCGGAAAAGGTGGGAATGTATTTCGCGGGGGTGCCGCACGCGCCGGAGCTGTCGGAGCGGGCGATCAACTACAGCTGGTCGGTGGCCGATCCGTTGATCATGACTTCGACAGACAGCGGAAAGGTCGTTTATCCGAATTCGCAGTACCCGGAAAATAAAAAGCTGACGGTAACCAATCGTCTCGGTCAAACGGTGGACTACCCGTACTATGAGGATGCGAACGGTACGCGCTACTTCTTGTCCGCGCATCTGTGGTACTTGCAGCGTCAGTACTTGCTGACGCGGACGCGGGAGCTGGCGCTGACCGATCCGCTCGGGGCGGCGCGTCTGCTGCACCGGTTCGCCGAGGTGTTCCCCGGCTGGGTGCCGATGAACGATTACGACAAAGGGGTCCAGTACCCGATCGAGCCGTCGGGCGGCCCGCCGTACCCGTACTACGGCGGCTTGTGGGCCCGCTGGTCGCAG
>NZ_VDCQ01000063.1:63061-63953 GCF_006265175.1 Paenibacillus hemerocallicola
AGCTTATACGTTCGTAAAGCGAACGAACGCCTTCGAGTTGCTTAACGCGGAGCTGGGCGAAGACGTCGACGCACGGATCGTCGAAGACATGTTCCGGCCGTCACTGGACTACTTTCACTCGTTTCCGGTCATCAAGCACAACAACGAGGTGCTGAACTACATCGGCTTGATCGCGCTGGCCAAGGCGCTGAACGACCCCGCCCTGATGCACGAGGCGGTCGAACTGGTGGAGCAGTACGCGGCCAACGTATATATGATGGACGGCTTCTGGAAGGAAGTGTCGGTGACGTACCATAAAGATTCGGCGCTGCTGCTCAGCCGGGCCGCCGAGCAGGCGGCAGGCTGGAGCGATCCGCCCGGGTACGAATCGCCGCGGACGGGAGTGAGGTTCGAGCAGTTGGACTTGCTGCAGCGCCTGCCGCAGCTGCCGGCGATGCTGGGCATTGCCGCGAAGCTGACGTACCCGGACGGGCGGGTGCTGCCGATCAACGATACATGGGCGTTTTACAAGCCGCCCGCGCCGCAGGACACCGGCTCGCTGCTGTTGGCTGCAAGCGGAATCGCCAAGCTGGCGCGCGGCCAGGGGTCGGGGCAGACGATGCTGTATATGGGCTTTTCGCCGAACAACGGCCACGATCATAAAGATCCGCTGAATTTGACGCTGTTTGCCCAAGGTCAGGAGCTGCTTCCGGACATCGGATATACGCATACGAAGTATAGGCAGTGGAGCGCCTCGACACTGGCGCACAACACGGTCGTGGTGGATGGCCGCGACGCGTCTATCTCGGGGGGTGCCAAGCCGGGCGGCGCGATCCGCGAGATGGTCAAGCTGGGCGATGTGGCCGAGGTGGTGCGGGCGGAGCAGCCGAACGCCTATCCGCAGACGGAGACG
>NZ_VDCQ01000064.1:0-212 GCF_006265175.1 Paenibacillus hemerocallicola
ACAACTCGATTCGTTTCGCATTCAGTTTTCAGGGAATAACCAGTTCCCCAAAAAGTGACGTTAAGCTGCAAAGCTTAATCCGATTACTTTCCGGGGAGCCCCGTAGTACCTGAAACACATCGTTTGGTGATGATGGCGGAGGGGATCCACGCGTTCCCATCCCGAACACGACCGTTAAGCCCTCCAGCGCCAATGGTACTTGGACCGCAGGG
>NZ_VDCQ01000064.1:222-503 GCF_006265175.1 Paenibacillus hemerocallicola
GCTTCCATAGCTCAGTAGGTAGAGTGCATCCATGGTAAGGATGAGGTCACCGGTTCGATTCCGGTTGGAAGCTTTTCCGCAAATGCTGCGGTTACTCGCGGCCCGTTGGTCAAGGGGTTAAGACACCTCCCTTTCACGGAGGTAACAGGGGTTCGAATCCCCTACGGGTCATTTTCCCATAAAGCATAACTGAAGCTTGGCATACATAGTTTGCTTGAATATGGGAAACCTATTGATGCGGACGCTTAGCTCAGCCGGGAGAGCATCTGCCTTACAAGCAG
>NZ_VDCQ01000064.1:513-63469 GCF_006265175.1 Paenibacillus hemerocallicola
CAAAGCCTTTTTGGATATTGCATCCGAGAGGGCTTTTTTGTTTTCATGAATATCCACTCCGTTTTATTTTCTGGAAACTTTTTGTGGGATTTAACAGTCTCATATATGTGAGGTGATTCCAATGGACAAAGAACCGGAAAGACCCGATAGCTCCCGCCGCCCCACTCGAATCGCCCGAGTTGGCGTAATTGTTTTGACTGCAGGCATCGTAGGAGTTCTATTGCTTGTTGCGGCGTGCAGCGAGCAGTCACAACCGGCAGAGGAGGCTGCATCCGCCAGCAACGGATTACCGAAGCAAGCAGCGGATAAAAAAATCGAACAGCAGCAAGGAAGGGAAGAACAACTAAACGAAGGTTTGTATCTCGTGAAGAACGGAAGAGACGTTGGCAAAGGGCCGGTATCCGCAATGTACACAACGGTCGGCGGTGTTCGGCTAGGCGATACGCAGGAACAAGTGCTGGCTTTACTGGGCGAACCCAGCGAGCGGTCGCAAGCCCGCAGTACTCCATATCCCCTGTGGCACTACATGGATCAGGATTTATACATCATGTTTTACCGAAATGGGGAGAACGAATCGGCAGGTGGAGTAATTTCCGTTCGCCTCGGTGGCCGTTCAACCTTAAAGTTGAACGATCGTCGGTCCGCTCCTTCGATCGCCATAGGCGACGGATTGGATCGAGTGCTGGAGCTGTACCGCCCCATAGGCGGAACTCCGGACGAAGGTGCGGTGCGAAATTTCTGGGTTCGGGGGGAAGATCGGGCACAGACCGGATTATATAAGCCGTCTGTACATGTACTTCATGAAAGAAGGACGTATTACGAGTATTTCATTGGAAAACGAAGATGAAGATCCCGGTCTGTCGCCTCTGGCCGGTACCGTCAACGGTAAAATCCCGAGAGCGGCCGCCAAGTCCGAATATGGCGAGCTATACGTTATTCCTGACACCACGGAAAAAATCGATCTGCTGGGCGCACCTTCATGCATGGGGAGGGAAAACGACTATCGATTCGAAGGGGCTTATCGCGCTTATTTTCAAACATCGGATGGAACGGCAACATCGTTGTCGGCGACTCCGATACCGGTCCTGATTTATCCTTCGCTCGAGCAAATATCGATATCGAAGCTTCAATTCGGTACGTTCGAAGCGTTTTACTTCATTCCGGAGTACGCCGATTGTCACGGGTTGACGTTTTATTTGTACGGGGCAAACGAAGAGGGTGCATTTCCATTTCGATTCGAGCTGGAGAATGGAGCCGCCTCCGATACGTTTTACGTGCTTCCTTCCGATAAGCCGCGAATGGAAGACGGAATGCTGGTAACGTATGGAGGCGGGGGTGCGGGCACTGACGGCTACTTGAAATATACGTTCAAGCCCGATTTGGCGAACAAAACGATGATTTTGCTCCGCAAGGAGCAGATTGCGCAAAAGCCGGCTTTGGAGTAACAGGCTCAAGCCGCATTAAGCCATGAAATAATAATCGTTGAAAAACCCGATTGTCGTGATCACATTTGTAACGACAAATAACATTTGATACGCAAACAGTACATTTTCGCGCTTGTCCGTCAATTTGATCAGATAGAGGAAGAATGGGATGCAGATCATCAAATAACGGACGACGCTCGCCAAATACCAGGGTTGGCTGGAGAAAGGGATTACGATTAGCAAAGCCCCGTATACCCACATGAGCAGCTGTTTCGGATCCCGGAACAGCTTTTTCCATTGCGTAATCAAGAATGCCAGGTACACAAGAAATACCGCCGTAGAAATGACGAACGCGATAAAACCGTTATCCCATCCGCCGGGAGCCATGAAATAAGGCTTTGTGAAGTAATTGACGTAATTTTCGAACGGGATGGCCGTTAACCGGTACCACGAAACTTGCTCATGGAATGGAGCCAGAACATCTCCGGTCAGCCACTTCATATATACTAGATAGGCGCCCATCGGTATCAGAGACAGAAGCGAGTACAACGCGTACCGGATGTATCGTTTCGAGAATGTGAAACCGACGTCCAGCACGACCGTACCCATGACGAAAAACAAGTTGATAAAGCCGGGCACCCGGGTTACAGTCGAGAGACTCGCGGCCAAAAATGCGAGCGCATATCGCTTATCCGATGCATAATAGATGGAAGCCGCAGACAAGAGCAGGAACAAGCTTTCCGTATACGGCAGCGAATAAAAAAGAGAAGTAGGAAAGATGAGCATCAAAATGAGCATCGTTCTCGCCTTATTCTCGCTCAATTGCTGCTGCAAACCGATCGCATAAATGTAAACGAGCGCGAAAAACAACAGGATGTTGGAAAGAATGCCGCCGATAATAGCCGGGTTGACAGCCCCGAGCAAACTAACCGCTTGTCCGATCACGGATAAAATAATCGGGTAAAGAGGGAAGAACACCCAGTTGGCGGGCGGATGCGGTTCGTCTATGCGATAGTCGTCGTAACCGTTTGCCGCAATGTTCAAATAAGCGAAGCTGTCGAATTTGACGAATTGCTTCAAGGTAAAAAGCTTGGTGTCGGATAAATCAAACGGGAGCTTCATGGCGTAATCCGGCATCACTCCCGGATACTGCTGTTCGTATGCCGAGGGCTCCGTGTAAGTGGAAAACAAATTGTTGCCGACATATCCGGTGAATAAAAGCATCACCCTGCTGATAAGAAGAAGCAGAAGCAGGGAGAGCATCAATTTCCCAGTCAAACCTTTGATCAACTCGTTCTAATCCCCTTTCTATGTACCCGCTATGCGGCTCGCCATAATAACGGAATCGAAAATAAACATGAATTGGTCGATTCCTCCCCGGTAAACGGGGGTAAAAGTGTATATACTTATTATCATACATTTCACGACGCTTTGCCGCAAAAAGTTATCGATACGATACTTGGCAAATCGGAAAAAAGCGGGTATAATAAATCTAAAGTCAAAGAAAGTCAAAGTCAGAATGTTTGAACTTTCCGACTTTTTCGAGCCGGCCGTACAACTTTCATTTGGGAGGTCTTTGGATGCGTAATGTCTCCGATATCATCGAACAATATCTGAAGAACATTTTGCAGCAAAGCCCGGGTGGAGTCGTCGAGTTGCAGCGAAGCGAGTTGGCCGACCGGTTCCAGTGCGTGCCTTCGCAGATTAATTATGTGATCAGTACGAGGTTTACGCTGGAGAAAGGTTATTTGGTCGAAAGCAAAAGGGGCGGCGGAGGTTATATCCGCATTCAACGAGTGGAGCTGCCATCCAAGGAAGCGATACACGTGCATATTTTCAGCACGGTCGGATTGCAAATCGATCAGGCTTCGGCCGAAGGCATCGTGTACCAGCTGGAGGAAGGCTGCCTGATTACGGCACGCGAAGCCAATTTGCTCAAGGCGGCTATTTCAAGAGACGTCTTAAACCTCAAGCTTCCGCTAAGAGACGAAGTTCGGGCAAGATTGCTGAAGGCGATGCTGACTACGCTGCTCAGCAAGTAGTTAGACTAGTTAGACGATTACTCGTATACATCATTCGATCCAGTCGCGATCTATGCAAAGGAGGGGACATTAACCGTGCTCTGCCAAGAATGCAATAAGAAACCGGCAACGTTACATTTTACAAAAATTATTAACGGGGAGAAGACCGAATTCCACATTTGCGAATCGTGCGCCCGCGAGAAGGGCGAGCTTATCCCTGGGACTGCTAACGGCTTCTCGATCCATAACCTGCTGTCGGGACTGCTGGATTTCGACCCGAGCCAAGCCGCGGTCGGAACGAAGCCGCAAACGCTGCGCTGCGATAAATGCGGCTTAACTTATAGCCAGTTCAGCAAGCTGGGCCGTTTCGGATGCAGCTCGTGCTATGAGCATTTTTCCGAAAGATTGGATCCATTGTTCAAAAGAGTTCACGGCAACAATGTTCACGTAGGCAAGGTGCCTAAGCGAACAGGGGGCCTTATTCAATATAAGCGGGAAATCGATAAGCTGAAGCATGATATGCAGAAGCACATAACCCGCGAGGAATTCGAGCAGGCGGCGAACATCCGCGATCAGATTCGCGAGCTGGAAACGAAGCTCAACGGTTCGAACGTATAGGGAAGGAGGCGTCGATATTGGATCGATCGAACATTTTCGTTCAAGCGCTCAGCGAATGGATGAGGGGAAATAGCCCGGAGTCGGACGTAGTGATCAGCACCCGTATCCGGCTTGCCCGTAATTTGCGAAGTCTTCCTTTCCCGATGCTGGCCACGAACGCCCAATCCAAAGAAGTGCTGGATCAAATCGTTCCGGTACTGAACAGCGATGATTTGCAGCAAATAAGCGGGTTCGATCTGTTTACTCTGGATCAGCTGGGCGAACTGCAGAAGAGGGTGCTCGTCGAGAAGCATCTGATCAGCCCCAACCTGGCGGACGAATCCCGCAATGGCGCCGTCATGATCAACGAGAACGAATCCGTGAGCATTATGGTGAACGAAGAGGACCATTTGCGCATACAGTGCCTCTGTCCGGGATTTCAAATTCGGGAAGCTTGGGATTTGGCCAACCGGATCGACGATATTTTCGAATCGCAGGTCGATTACGCTTTTGAAGAGCGTCGAGGCTTTATGACCAGCTGCCCGACGAACGTAGGTACGGGGATCCGGGCATCCGTCATGATGCATTTGCCCGCGCTTGTCCTTACCCAGCAGATGAACCGGATTTTGCAGGCGATCAATCAGGTCGGTCTTGCCGTGCGGGGCATTTATGGGGAAGGCAGCGAAGCGATCGGCAATGTATTCCAGGTGTCGAATCAGATTACGCTCGGCCAATCCGAGGAGGAAATCATCGACAATTTGCACAGCGTGGCCAAACAAATCATCGAGCATGAAAGGGCGGCCCGCCAAAAGCTGCTGGGAGAATCCAAAATGCGCATTACGGATCGGGTCAAACGGTCGTACGGGATTTTATCCCATGCCGCCATTATGGATTCCAAGGAAGCCGCGCAGCGGTTGTCCGATGTCCGGCTCGGTGTCGATCTGGGGCTTCTGAAGAACGTCTCGCCGCACGTGCTCAATGAGCTTATGGTGATGACTCAGCCCGGGTTTTTGCAGCAGTACGCCGGGGCCAAGCTATCGGCTGACGACCGTGATATCCGAAGGGCCGAATTGATTCGGGAGAAAATACTCAGCTCATGATTAAGCGGCAGAGCAACGAGATAACAAGTTGAGATCAACTTTTAAATATATATACTTTCTAATTTTCGGAGGTGTTTTTCATGATGTTTGGCAGATTTACGGAACGCGCGCAAAAAGTATTGGCACTGGCGCAAGAAGAAGCCGTACGGCTTGGTCACAACAATATCGGCACGGAGCATATCCTGCTCGGTCTGATCCGCGAAGGCGATGGCATTGCCGCCAAAGCATTGGTCGCTCTGGGACTGAGCTTGGAGAAAATCCAGGACGAAGTGGAATCCCTCATCGGAAGAGGGCAGGAACAGCCGAGCAACATCGCGTATACGCCCAGAGCGAAAAAAGTAATCGAGCTATCGATGGATGAAGCCCGCAAGCTCGGTCATACCTATGTCGGTACGGAGCATATTCTTCTCGGTCTGATCCGTGAAGGCGAAGGCGTCGCCGCCCGCGTGCTGAACAATTTGGGCGTCAGCCTGAACAAGGCCCGCCAACAAGTGCTTCAACTGCTCGGCAGCAGCGAAGCCGTCTCTTCCAGCCATTCGGCGCCGGCTAACGTCAATACGCCTACGCTCGACGGGCTCGCCCGCGATTTGACTGCGTATGCCAAGGAAGGGAACTTGGATCCGGTTATCGGACGAAGCAAAGAAATCGAGCGCGTCATTCAGGTATTGAGCCGCCGCACGAAAAATAATCCGGTGCTCATCGGGGAACCGGGCGTCGGCAAAACGGCGATTGCCGAAGGATTGGCGCAAAAAATCGTAAACAACGAAATTCCCGAAACGCTTCGCGACAAACGGGTCATGACGCTCGATATGGGTTCGGTCGTAGCGGGCACCAAGTATCGCGGGGAGTTCGAGGATCGCTTGAAAAAAATTATGGATGAGATTCGCGCGGCGGGGAACATCGTCCTGTTCATCGACGAGCTGCATACGCTGATTGGAGCGGGCGGTGCGGAAGGCGCAATCGACGCGTCGAACATTTTAAAGCCGGCTCTGGCAAGGGGCGAGCTGCAGTGCATAGGGGCGACGACGCTCGACGAGTACCGCAAATATATCGAGAAAGACGCCGCGTTGGAGCGCCGGTTCCAGCCGATCACCGTAGATCAGCCTACGCCGGAAGAAGCGATCCAAATTCTTCATGGTCTTCGCGATCGTTACGAAGCGCATCATCGCGTGAAAATTACGGATGAAGCGATCGAACAGGCGGTCAAACTGTCGGACCGGTACATCTCCGACCGATTCCTGCCCGACAAAGCAATCGACTTGATCGACGAGGCGAGCTCGAAGGTGCGGCTCCGCTCGTACACGATCCCGCCGAATTTGAAGCAGTTGGAAACGCAGCTGGATAATATACGCAAGGAAAAAGATGCGGCCGTGCAAAGCCAGGAGTTCGAGAAAGCGGCATCGCTCCGGGATACCGAGCAAAAAATGCGCGATGAGCTCGATTCCACGAAAAATGAGTGGAAGGAAAAGCAAGGCCGCACCGATTCCGAGGTGACTCCTGAAGATATCGCGCAAGTCGTCGCCAGCTGGACCGGAATTCCGGTCGTCAAAATGGCCGAAGAAGAAACCGAACGTTTGCTGAAGATGGAAAGCATCCTTCATGAGCGCGTGATCGGCCAAGATGAAGCCGTCAAGGCGGTTAGTCGCGCCATCCGCAGAGCACGGGCGGGCTTGAAAGATCCGAAGCGTCCGATGGGCTCCTTCGTCTTCCTCGGCCCGACAGGCGTAGGGAAAACGGAGCTGGCCAGAGCGCTGGCGGAATCGCTCTTCGGGGACGAGAATGCGGTTATCCGGATCGATATGTCCGAGTATATGGAGAAGCATTCGACTTCGCGTCTCGTCGGAGCGCCTCCGGGATATGTCGGTTACGAGGAAGGCGGGCAATTGACCGAGAAAGTGCGCCGCAAGCCTTATTCGGTCGTATTGCTCGACGAAATCGAGAAAGCCCACCCGGAAGTATTCAACATTTTGCTGCAGGTGCTGGAGGACGGCAGATTGACGGATTCCAAGGGCCGCACGGTCGACTTCCGCAATACGCTGATTATTATGACATCCAACGTCGGCGCGGATATGATCAAGAAAAATTCGACGCTCGGCTTTACGGCTGCAGCCGATGCCGGACGCGACTACACGAATATGAAAGACAAGGTTATGGGCGAGCTGAAGAAAAGCTTCCGTCCGGAGTTCCTGAACCGGATCGACGAAATTATCGTGTTCCATTCCTTGGACGAAGAGCATATCGGTCGTATCGTAAGCCTGATGTCCGACGAGCTGAGCAAACGTCTGCGCGAGCAAAACGTCGAGTTTACATTAACCGACAAAGGAAAGGCGTTCTTGGCCAAGGAAGGCTTCGACCCGACTTACGGTGCGAGACCGCTTCGCCGGGCCATACAGAAGCATATTGAAGACCGTTTGTCCGAGGAGCTGCTGAGGGGATCGATTTCCAAAGGCGATACGCTAACGATCGACGAAGTAGACGGCGAATTGGTCGTAACGAAAAACGGATAAGGCGAAGTACGATAGAAATGAAAAGGCATTTTGGCTGTCCCGACGGATGGCCGAAATGCCTTTTGTTCGTTCAACTTGTAAATTGATTGTATGCGGGGTTTTCATTGGTACGGCGAAATGGTACACTTTGGATACTATTGATCGATGAGGGAAGCGCTTATGTCGAAAGTGAAAACGAAATTTTGTTGCCAGGAATGCGGATACGAAACCCCGAAATGGCTTGGCAAATGCCCGGGCTGCAACGCATGGAACAGTATGGTCGAGGAAGTGGAGATGACCGGCAAAGCAAAAGGATTCCAATCCTCCTTGACCCAGACGAAAGAAAAGGCGACTTCGATCATACATATAGAAAGTAGTCACGAAAAACGAATATTGTCCCAGATGAACGAATTGAACCGTGTATTGGGCGGAGGAGTCGTCCCGGGTTCTTTGATTTTGGTGGGTGGGGACCCGGGTATCGGCAAATCGACGCTGCTGCTGCAAATGTCTCATCATATGGCTACGGTAGGCTTGAAGGTGCTGTATATATCGGGGGAAGAGTCGGTCCGCCAAATCAAGCTCCGGGCGGATCGATTAAACGCCTTGTCCGAACGTTTGTTCGTTCTGTGCGAGACGAGCGTCGAACAAATCGAGGAAGCGATCGAAAACGTACAACCCGATTTCATGGTCGTCGACTCGATCCAAACCGTATTCCACCCGGCTGTCACATCGGCTCCCGGAAGCGTTGCGCAAGTTCGCGAATGTACGGGGCATTTTATGAGAATAGCTAAAATAAAAGGTATCGCTACCGTCCTCGTTGGTCACGTAACGAAAGAAGGGGCGATCGCCGGACCTCGGCTGCTGGAGCATATGGTCGATTGCGTGCTTTATTTCGAAGGCGAGCGGCACCATTCGTACCGACTGCTGCGGGCGGTCAAAAACCGGTTCGGCTCCACGAACGAGATAGGTATTTTCGAAATGATCGAAGACGGCCTCCGAGAAGTGACCAACCCGTCGGAGCTGTTTTTATCCGAACGTCCGCTTGGCGTATCGGGCTCTACCGTGGTTGCCAGCATGGAAGGCACCCGGCCGGTTCTAGTCGAGCTTCAAGCGCTCGTATCCAGTACGAATTTCCCTAGCCCGCGGCGGATGTCAGCGGGAATCGATCATAACCGGCTCTCGCTAATTATTGCCGTTTTGGAGAAGCGGGTCGGGATGTTTTTGCAAAATCAGGACGCTTATTTGAATGTGGCGGGCGGCGTCAAGCTGGACGAACCGGCAGTCGATCTGGCTGCGGCGGTAGCCATAGCCTCGAGCTTCAAGGACCGGCCCACCCAGCCGTTCGATGTCGTGTTCGGCGAAATCGGGCTTACCGGCGAAGTGCGGGGAGTATCGCGTATCGATCAGCGGGTGAAGGAAGCGCAGAAGCTCGGATTTAAACGCATCATTATGCCGCGCAAAAGCATGAAAGGGTGGACACCGCCCCAAGGCATCGAAATCATCGGCGTCGAGACGGTATCGGAAGCGCTGACGGCCGCTTTGGAATAAACGAAGTACACTGGGTCCCCAAAAAGTAACCGGCATAAGCTACGGAGCTGCGCGTCACTTTTTGGGGAGGGAACAGGGAGCGATAAGGGGGATAAGAAGTGAAGGACGATACGAAGCGGGACGTCATGACGCAAATTTTGCAGTTGGTCGCTCCCGGCACACCGTTTCGCGAAGGGTTGGAAAACGTGCTTCGAGCCAAGACCGGCGCTTTGATCGTAGTCGGCTACAGCCCGGGAGTCATGGAGATCGTAGACGGGGGCTTCTCGATAAATTGCGATTTCTCGCCAAACTACTTATACGAGCTCGCCAAAATGGACGGGGCGATCATTTTAAGCGAAGACATCAAGCGCATTTTGTATGCCAACACGCAGCTTATCCCGAATTCCTCGATATCCTCGATCGAGACGGGCATCCGACACAGGACGGCGGAACGGGTTGCCAAGCAAACCGGGAAGCTGGTCGTATCGATTTCGCAGCGCAGGAACATCATTACGGTATATCAGGGCAATTTGCGCTATGCGCTTAAAGATATCGGCGTCATTTTGACGAAAGCGAATCAAGCGATTCAGACGTTGGAGAAGTATAGGTCCGTGCTGGACCAATCTTTGACCAATTTGGGCGCGTCCGAGTTCGAGGAGCTCGTTACACTGTACGAGGTGGCGGGTGTCATCCAGCGGTTTGAAATGGTCCTTCGCGTCAAAATGGAAATCAAGCGGTACATCAACGAGCTCGGAACCGAAGGCCGTCTGATAAGCATGCAGCTGGATGAGCTTGTCGGCAGCATCGAGCACGAGGCCGTACTCCTGATCAAAGACTACTGCCGGGAATGCAGCGAGGAGAAAATCAAAGAAGTGTCGGGCGGCTTAAGACGTCTCAATTCCGAGGAGCTGCTGGATCAGCAGCATATCGTGCGAATGCTCGGCTACCCCCCTACGAATACGATGCTGGAAGAAAACGTTTCTCCGCGCGGGTACCGGATGTTGCATAAGCTGCCGCGACTGCCTGCGATTATTATCCAAAATTTGGTGGAGCGATTCGAACGGCTCCCGCACATGGTTATGGCGACGATCGAGGAGCTGGACGAGGTGGACGGCATCGGAGAGGTGCGGGCCCGGGCGATCAAGGAAGGGCTGAAGCGGATCCAAGAGCAATTGTTCATTGACAGACATATTTAATTTGTCTACAATCGTAAGATAGGGTTCGCATTGCCCGAGAGCGCGGAGGATGCTTCGCATCACTTTGGGGTATAGTAAAGGGTAGAGGTGGAGCCTTTCATGATTAGAAATTCAATTCCCAGCATATTTACGGTAGGAAATTTGTTTCTGGGGATTATCGCAATCATTTTGGCGTTTAATTCCGGCACCGACAACAAAAACGCCGAGCTTGCCGCCATCTTCGTTATCGTGGCCATGCTGCTGGACGGTTTGGACGGACGGGTCGCTCGGGCTTTAAATGCACAGAGCGAATTCGGCAAAGAGCTTGATTCGTTATCCGACGTTATTTCGTTCGGCGTTGCGCCGGCTTTTATTATGTATGTAGTAGCTTTTCAAAGCATGGATGCTTCCGCCTTGGCATGGATCGTGACGGCCATATTCCCGATCTGCGGAGCGCTCCGTCTGGCCCGCTTCAACGTCATTGCCGGGACGCCCGGATACTTTATCGGATTGCCTATTCCGGCTGCGGGAAGCGTACTTAGCACATTGGCGCTGTTTCACAACGAGATTCCGTCCGCGATTTTGCTTGCCAGTACGTTGGTTCTGTCGTTTTTGATGGTCAGCACGGTGAAATATCCGAACTTCAAAAAGGTCGGCATCCCGAAGACGGCTATTTGGCTGACGCCGATCATCGTCGCCGGAGCGGTGACGCTTGCCATCATTTATCCGGGCCTGCTGTCGAAGCTCATATTTATACCGCTTGTTATTTACGCATTGTATGGCTTGAACGGGCTAAAAAAAAACGCTAGACGTTTATTTCGCCGCAGAAAGCGGAGGAACTCGGCCGACGAACCGACCAAGTCCAAGACTCACGGATAATTTGCGCAGCGTTATTCCATATGGAGCGTGAAAATAAAAAGCATTTATTTTCTGAATGTCAGAAAATAAATGCTTTTTTTGTTGCCCTTTGCTACGACAGGTTGAACAAGCCGAGCGTCGAGCATTTTTGCGATTCCTTGGCAATGATGTCGTCCAGGTCCAAGTCGAGCAAATTGCACAAAGAGGACAAATAGAACAAATGTTTGCCCAGCTGGACCGTTATCGCGTCGACGCAGTTTTCGCACAGATTCCCGTTGATGTGGGTTTGGATCAGCTCTTTGGCTTCTTCCAGCGTCAGTTCGTCCTGATAAGGCTGTTTGTTCGCTTGCAGCGAAATACAGCCGCATTCGGTGACCGATTTAATGACGCTTCTGTTGACGGACGCGCTCGATTGTTGCGATTTGGACAAGACGTCCAATAAACTTCGGTGACGGAGTAGCAAATCGGAAACTTGCTCTTGAAACTGCTTTAATGTTAAGCCGCTCATTCCATTCACCCCGAATTCCCATATTCTCACTATGATTCATTATAAAAGAATCGGGCGGAAAGTTCAATTTACAGGAAAAAGTTTACTTGTCCGGATTAGGTCCGGGCAAATTGGATCATAATTGGTAATGGGAATAAACAACCCTATTTTGGAGGTGAACCCTTATGGCAAAAAGGCAACTGCAGGTTGTTCTGGCATTGATGGGCGGATTGCTGGGATATCAATGGTACGAAGCGATCGAGCAATTTTTGTTAAGATTTGTGAGCCCTTTGTTTGGAATCGAGCACATTGCGGGGCCGGCATACTGGTCAATCTGCATCGGCGCCTGTCTGTTTTACGGCGCAGCCGCATGGCTGTTCGGGTATGGAGCGGAACGGATACGAAATTTGGAGGACCGCGTCGTCAAAACTCCTACTTTGGATTTGCTGTCGGGGTTGATGGGCTTGATCCTGGGACTTATCATTTCCGCGCTTCTGCTTCCGGCGCTGACCAAGGCCGGTTGGGTCGGTACGCTGCTTATGTATACGATAACCGGGCTTCTCGGCGTATACGGTTTCCGGATCGGATATCAGAAACGGGAAGATTTGTTGAACGTGCTCACATCGGGCTTCAGCAATAAGAAAAAAGGGGCTCCGCAAAAGGACGAGCACAAAATATTGGACACGAGCGTCATCATTGACGGCCGTATCGCTGACATTTGCAAAACCGGATTTATCGAAGGTACGCTGGTCATTCCGGAATTCGTGCTGGAGGAGCTTCAGCACATCGCCGATTCCTCCGATTTGCTGAAGCGCAACCGCGGACGGCGGGGGTTGGACATTTTGAACAAAATCCAAAAAGAGCTCGACGTCAAAGTGCTCATCTATGAGGGCGATTTCGAAGAAATATCCGAGGTGGACAGTAAGCTGGTCCGGCTGGCCAAAGTTTTGCAGGGCAAAGTCATCACGAACGATTTCAACCTGAACAAAGTATGCGAGCTGCAAGGCGTATCGGTGCTGAATATCAACGATTTGGCCAATGCGGTCAAACCGGTCGTGCTGCCGGGCGAAGAAATTCTCGTGCAAGTGATCAAGGACGGCAAGGAGCACGGTCAGGGCGTCGCTTATCTGGACGACGGCACGATGATTGTGGTGGAAGGCGGAAGAGAGTATATCGGCGCCACCATCGAGGTGCTCGTAACCAGCGTTCTGCAAACTTCGGCGGGACGGATGATTTTTGCAAAGCCGAAACTGTTGGAAAAAGCGCAGTAAAACGATTATGATAGAAGTTGATTGTCATCGTTATACAGCGGGGTAGGGAAGCGGAAATGGCGAGAAACGGCGTCGTCATCGTGGCGGCGGGTAAAGGGACACGGATGGGAACGTCCGATAGCAAGCAATATTTGCCGCTGCGCGGCAAACCGATACTGGTACATACGCTGGAGAGGTTTCAGCGAATGCCGCAAATCGAGGCGATCGTTCTCGTAACGGGGAGCGGCGACATCGAACGCTGTACGGCATACGTCGAACAATATTCGCTTGCGAAGGTCGTCGCCGTTACGGCGGGCGGAGATGAGCGTCAGCACTCGGTACGTATCGGCCTGGAACGGCTGCCGGTAGGGCTGGAAGTGGTTGCCGTCCATGACGCGGTCCGGCCGTTCGTAACGGAAGCGAGAATCGCGGAATGTTTGCATAAAGCATATGAGGCCGGAGGGGCCGTACTGGCCGTGCCGGTCAAAGATACGATCAAGGTGGTCGATTCATCCGGTCGGATCGAATCGACGCCGGAGCGAAAGAGCTTGTGGGCGGTGCAAACCCCACAGGCTTTTCGTCTTGATTTGCTGGAGCAAGCGCATCGGCAGGCCGAACGGGACGGCTTCGTCGGAACCGACGATGCGATGCTCGTGGAGCGGCTCGGCCATTCGGTCCATGTCGTCGAAGGGGATTACACGAACATCAAAATTACGACGCCGGACGATCTGCTGCTGGCGGAGCGCCTTTTACAGGAACAACAAGGGGAGAGGGATGAACAGGCATGATTCGGATCGGACAAGGCTTTGACGTGCACCAATTGGTGGAAGGACGCAAATGCATCATCGGCGGCGTGGACATTCCGTACGAGAAAGGGCTGCTCGGTCATTCCGACGCGGATGTGCTGCTGCATACGGTAAGCGACGCGATATTAGGGGCGCTGGGCCAAGGGGATATCGGCAAACATTTTCCGGATACCGATCCGGCTTACAAGGACGCCGACAGCGTCAAGCTGCTGGAGCACGTCTGGGACATCGCGAAAAAAATGGAGTACCGGCTGGGCAATATCGACTGCACGATCATAGCGCAGAAGCCGAAGATGGCGCCCTATATCCCGCAAATGGTAGAAGTCATCGCCAGAGTGCTGGAAGCGGACGTCTCCCGGGTCAACGTCAAAGCGACCACGACCGAGAAGCTCGGATTCACCGGGCGGGGGGAAGGTATTGCCGCGCAAGCGGTTGTCTGTTTGCAGAAAGTTGTGCTATGATCGTTTGAAAAAAGCGACACAAGAAGGAGCATTTCCATGACTAGACCGATTCGCGTCCGTTACGCGCCGAGCCCGACCGGCCATCTGCATATCGGGAACGCCCGGACGGCCCTGTTCAATTATTTGTTCGCACGGCATCATAACGGCAAGTTCATAATCCGCATCGAGGATACCGACATCAAGCGCAACGTGGCGGGCGGGGAAGAAAATCAGCTCACCTATTTGAAATGGCTGGGCGTCGATTGGGACGAAAGCATCGATGTCGGCGGCCCGTTCGGACCTTACCGCCAAACCGAGCGGCTCGATCTGTACCGCAAATACGCCGAGCAGCTCATGGCGGCAGGCAGAGCTTACTATTGCTACTGTACCGAAGAGGAGCTGGAGAAGGAGCGGGAGGAGCAGACCGAACGCGGCGAAACTCCGCGATACTCGGGCAAGCACCGGAGCCTGACGGACGAGCAGCGCGCAGCCTATGAAGCGGAGGGACGCGTGCCGAGCATCCGCTTCCGCGTCGAGGAAGGCAAGTCGTATACGTTCAACGACCAGGTCAAAGGCGACATTACGTTCGAATCGGACGGGATCGGCGATTTTGTCATCGTCAAGAAGGACGGCATAGCGACTTACAACTTCGCTGTCGTCATCGACGACTATTTAATGGAGATTTCGCACGTGCTGCGCGGAGAGGATCATATTTCCAACACGCCGCGTCAACTGATGATATACGAAGCGCTCGGCTGGGAGCCTCCGCAGTTCGCCCATATGACGCTCATCGTGAACGAACAGCGGAAGAAGCTGAGCAAGCGGGACGAGTCGATCATCCAGTTCATCGAGCAATACGACCAGCTGGGCTATTTGCCGGAGGCCATGTTCAACTTTATCGCGCTGCTCGGCTGGTCTCCGGAAGGCGAGAACGAAATTTTCTCGCGCGAACAACTGATCGCCGCTTTCGATGCTGACCGGCTGTCCAAGAGCCCTGCCGCTTTCGACACGAACAAGCTGAGCTGGATGAACAACCATTATTTGAAAAAGGCCGATTTGGAGCGGGTGACGTCGCTGGCCATTCCGCATTTGCAGAAGGCCGGACTGCTTCCGGAAACGTTCGATTCCGCCAAGCGGGAGTGGGTGCAAGCTCTCGTGGCGCTTTATCAGGAACAGATGAACTGCGCCTCCGATATCGTGCCGCTTACCGGGATGTTTTTCCGTGATGAGCCGGAATATGACGAGGAGGGCCGCGCTTTGCTGGGAGAAGCGCATGTTCCCGAAGTGCTGCGGAGCTTTCTCGGATTGGCGGAACAGTCGGAACCATTTACTCCTGAAGCGATTCAAGCGTTGCTGAAAAGCGTCCAGAAGGAAACCGGCCATAAAGGAAAGCAGCTGTTCATGCCCGTGCGAGTTGCCTTGACCGGACAAATGCACGGCCGCGATTTGAACCAGACGCTGGCGCTGCTCGGACAATCCCGAGTCGTGGGCCAGCTTCGAAAGCTGTTGTCACAAATCGGCTGATATTGTATACTTGGTTTAATTTCAATGCGATGTTGATCTTGATAAAGGCATCGATCGGGAAAGTACGTAACGGTCGGGTTTTCCAGAGAGGGTAATCGGCGAGCGATTCGCCGGCTGCAAGTTGCCCATTCCCGCCGCTGACGGAAATGCGCCCGTGAGCCGCACGGCCGAGCTGCGTCAACGCAGGGTAGGCGTAGCCGTCTATCCGCGTTAAGGATGACAAGAGGGATCGCCCTTGTCTCGCTGCTGCCGCCGCGGACATTCGACGATCCAAGCAGAGTGGAACCGCGTACCCACGTCTCTGCAGCCTAGAGCTGCAGGGGCGTTTTTTGTTAATAACTGTCTTTACAAATCGGGGTCTCAGGGAAACGTGCGGATGAGGCTAGTAGGTTCGCTTTCCCGGGATACAAAGTGGGTGAGTCCATGTTTCGCAGCATGAAATCGGATATACGGGCCGTATTCGACAACGATCCGGCCGCTCGCAGCGTTTTCGAGGTGGTGTTTACGTATTCGGGCCTGCATGCCATATGGGCGCATCGGCTGGCGCATTGGTTATTTCGGCGCAAATGGTTTACGATCGCGAGAATCATCTCGCAGATTAGCCGGTTTATGACCGGGATCGAAATTCATCCAGGCGCGCGAATCGGCAGACGGCTGTTCATTGACCACGGCATGGGCGTCGTGATCGGGGAAACATGCGAAATTGGCGACGATGTGGTATTGTATCAGGGAGTCACCTTAGGCGGAACCGGCAAAGAGAAAGGGAAGCGCCATCCGACGATCGGCAACAACGTGTTCATATCGTCCGGAGCCAAAGTGATGGGGTCTTTTAAGGTCGGCGACAATTCGAAAATCGGGGCAAATTCGGTCGTTCTGGCCGAGGTGCCGCCGAATAGTACGGTCGTCGGCGTCAAAGCCCGTATCGTCAAACGGGACGGAGTCAGTCTGAACAAGCTCGATCACGACAAGCTGTCGGATCCGGTCATCGAGCTGTTCCGAAACATGGAGAAGCAGATCGAGGACTTGAAGACGGAAGTGGAACGTCTGCAAGAAGAGGTGCAGCGACAAAACGGAGGGGTTCAATCGTATGAGTCTAAAAGTGTATAACACGATGACTCGGGCTAAAGAAACGTTCGTACCGATCGCACCGGGCGAAGTCAAAATGTATGTGTGCGGTCCGACCGTGTACGACTATATTCATATCGGGAACGCGAGACCCGCTATTTTCTTCGATGTCGTACGCCGCTACTTGGAGACGAGCGGGTATAACGTCCAATATGTGGTCAATTTTACCGACGTTGACGACAAGCTCATCCGCAAATCGGAGCAGACCGGCGAATCGGTTCCGGACATCGCGAAGAAATACATCGCCGCTTACTATGAAGATATCGAAGCGCTCGGCATCCGCAAAGCGGACGTCAATCCGAGAGTGACCGAAAACATAAGTGAAATCGTGGAGCTCATCCGGGAATTGGTCGACAAAGGGTTCGCTTACGAAAGCGGCGGCGACGTCTATTTCCGCACCGAGAAATTCGCCGAATACGGCAAACTGTCCCATCAGAACCTGCACGAGCTGCAGTTCGGCATCCGGATCGAGGTCGGCGAGCGCAAAGAAAATCCTCAGGATTTCGTATTATGGAAAGGGGCGAAGCCTGGCGAGATTCATTGGTCCAGCCCTTGGGGAGAAGGACGCCCCGGTTGGCATATCGAATGCTCCGCGATGGCGCGCAAATATTTGGGAGAGACGATCGATATACACGGCGGCGGCCACGATCTGCAATTCCCCCATCACGAATGCGAAATCGCCCAGTCCGAGAGCATAAGCGGGAAGCCCTTGGCGAATTATTGGATGCATAACGGTTACATCCATATCAACAACGAGAAAATGTCCAAGTCGCTCGGCAACGGCATCAACGTCAAAGAACTGGTAAAACAGGTCAAGCCGCAAACGCTGCGCTTTTTGTTTTTGTCCACCCATTACCGGAATCCGTTAAATTTCAGCGAAGAAGGGCTGGAGCAGGCCGGGAACGGACTGGAACGGATCGAGAACGGGGTGGCCAACCTCCGTCACCGGCTGGGAAGCGCTTCGGAAGGGGACGTGGACGCCCGGGTAGCGTCGGCGGTCGAACGGATCAAAGCCGAGTTCCGATACAGGATGGATGACGATTTCAACACGGCGGATGCCTTGACCGCGGTATTCGACTTGATCGCCGAAAGCAACGGTTATTTGGCTGCCGCTGATGTGACGGCTTCTACGCTCGGTCTGCTGCTCTCCGCTCTTCAGGAGTTGGATACGGTTTTGGGCATACTACCCGAGGAACGGAACGAGTTGCTGGACGAAGAGGTCGAGCAGTTGATTGTCGAACGAACGGAAGCGCGCAAAACGAAAAATTGGGCGCGGGCCGATGAAATCCGCGAATTGCTGACGGCGAAGGGCATTCATCTGGAAGATACGCCCCAAGGCCTTCGTTGGCGCCGGAAATGACGGTGAAGCTGCTGTAATGGACACGAATTTATTTCTGTATGAGCCGGCGAAAAACCCGGCGCAGCTGAACCCGCTAGTGCTCGCATATATGGGCGACGCGGTGTTCGAGATGGCCGTCAGGCAGTACGTCGTCTCGCGGCCCAACCACAGGCCGAACCATCTGCACCGCGAGGCGGTCAAGTTTGTATCGGCCAAAGCGCAAGCCAGAGCGTTGCAGGCTCTCATGGAGCATCTTACGCCCGAGGAGACGGATATCGTGAAGCGCGGTCGGAACGCCAAGTCGGGTACGATACCGAAAAACGCGGACGTTCTCGATTACCGCCATAGCACGGCATTCGAATGCTTGATCGGATATTTGTACTATACGAAGCGGTTCGATCGGCTGGGGCAGCTGCTCGGGCTGATCCTAGAGGAACCGGAGGGATAACGGATGGAAGAATGGATTGCGGGCAAACATTCCGTATTGGAAGCGCTCCGCTCGGGGCGCACGATCCACAAAATTTGGATCTCCGAGCAGGCACAGAAGCACCATACGCTGCCGATCATAGCGGAAGCGAAAAAACAAAGCATCGTCATCCAGTTCGCCGATAAGCGCAAGCTGGATGCTCTTGTCACCGACGTTCCGCATCAGGGCGTCGTGGCGCAAGTTACAGCCCACGATTACGTCGAAGTGGCCGACTTGCTGGAGATAGCGCGGACCCGCGGGGAAGCCCCGTTTCTGATCATTCTGGACGAAATCGAGGACCCTCATAATTTGGGCTCCATTCTTCGAAGCGCGGATTGTACCGGGGTACACGGCGTCATCATTCCGAAGCGGCGTTCCGTCGGCTTGACCGCGACGGTGTCCAAAACGTCGGCGGGGGCCGTAGAATACGTGCCGGTAGCGCGGGTGACCAATATCGCCCAGACGATCGAGGCGCTGAAGGAAGAAGGCGTATGGGTCGCGGGTGCGGACGTGGAAGCGACGCAGCTCGTATACGCGGCGGATTTCAAAATGCCGCTCGCGATCGTCATCGGCAATGAAAGCCGGGGTATCGGAAGACTGATCAAAGACAAATGCGATTTTCTCGTCAAGCTGCCGATGTCCGGACAAATAAACTCGCTGAATGCATCGGTAGCCGCATCCGTGTTGATGTACGAAGTCGTTCGCCAACGCGGCGCAACGGTTTCGTAGCCGGCCGGTCCATGGAGAGATGAAACAGGTTGTCATCGTAGACGGATATAACATTATCGGGGCTTGGGGAGAGCTGCAGAAGCTGAAGGAGCACAGTCTCGAGGAAGCGCGGGACCGGTTGATCGATATGCTTGCCGATTACAAGGCTTACAAGGGACATAAAGTGTATGTCGTATTCGACGCGCATCAGGTGCCGGGCCTTGGCGGCAAGTACCGCCAGCTGCAGATCGAAGTGCTGTATACGCGGGAGAAAGAAACCGCCGACGAACGGATCGAGAGACTGGTAGCGGATTTGCGGGGAAGAAGGGTGCAAATCTATGTCGCCACCTCCGATTCGGTCGAGCAGCACGTTACGTTCGGCCAAGGAGCCCTCCGCCTGCCGGCAAGGGAGCTTCTGTTTACGATCCGGGAGATTCGCAAAGAAATCCGCAGCAAGATTCAGGAAACGTCAGCCCCGGCCAAAAACTCGGTCGACAGCAAGCTGTCCGACGAGCTCCGCGAGAAGTTCGAAAAGTGGCGGCGCGGCCTATAGCGCGGTTGACGATAATAGATTACATAATGTATACTAGTCCTATCTTTTGTTGCAGCAACGCTGTTGTTTAGCTTGCAGTCGGAGGGATACGGGTGAGCATCGACCTCAAAGAGCTGAGAATGCACGAATACGACCTGATGTCCGACGAAGAAGTGGTCGAATCGGTCCGCGTTGGCAGCAGCGAAGCGCTTGAATATTTGATTAACAAGTACAAAAATTTCGTCAGGGCCAAAGCCCGCTCCTACTTTTTGATCGGAGCCGACCGCGAGGATATCGTTCAGGAAGGCATGATCGGCTTATACAAGTCCATCCGCGATTTCCGCGAGGACAAGCTCGCGACCTTCAAAGCTTTTGCCGAGCTGTGCATTACCCGGCAAATCATTACCGCGATCAAAACCGCCACCCGGCAAAAACATATCCCTTTAAACTCCTACGTTTCTTTGGACAAGCCCATTTATGATGAAGATTCGGATCGCACTCTGCTGGACGTCATATGCGGTTCGCGTGTAACCGACCCCGAAGAGCTGATCATCAATCAGGAAGAGTTCAGCGGGCTGGAAGACAAGATGGGCGAAATATTGAGCGATTTGGAGCGCAAAGTGCTGATGCTTTACTTGGACGGACGGTCGTATCAGGAAATCGCCGTCGATTTGGACCGACACGTCAAATCGATAGACAATGCGCTGCAGCGCGTCAAGCGCAAGCTGGAACGCTATCTCGAAGTTCGCGACGTATAAGAGGCATTCTTTCATTCCGCTTCGGAGAAAGAGTGCCGTTTCTATTTTTGCAGTTTGCTAGAACGCCTCAGGTTTATAATTGGAGTGGGATGGAAAAACTGGTATGAGCGATTAGGCGCGACACACACGAGGGCGTTTTCTTGACACGCCTCGAAGACTATGATAAATTAGATCAGGTAGCCCTCTTTTCGGGATTTTTTTTGTTATGTCTGCGAAAAATCGGCTAGCCGCAGGTTTGGAGGGGTAATCGTGACGTTTTTGCAAAGAATGAAGCAAGGTTTTGGTACAACCTTTTCCTTCTTTACTGACAGCTGGGCGGAGCTGAAGAAGGTTAAGTGGCCGAGCCGTAAGGAGCTCATCAGTTACACTCTCGTAGTGATTGCGACGTGCACGTTTGTAACCATCTACTTTTGGCTGATTGACCTCGGGCTGAGCGAAATCCTGCGCCTGTTCGACTAATGGGGGCTGGGTGACGATATGGAAAAAAGATGGTACGTCGTACATACCTATTCCGGGTATGAAAACAAAGTCAAGGCAAACTTGGAAAAACGCGTCGAATCGATGAACATGCAGGATAAAATTTTCCGCGTTCTCGTTCCAATGGAAGAAGAGATCGTGAACAAGGACGGCAAGAAAAAAACCGTCATGCGGAAAGTATATCCCGGCTATGTGTTAGTCGAGATGATTCAGACGGACGATTCCTGGTACGTTGTGCGCAATACGCCAGGGGTGACCGGATTTGTCGGATCCACCGGTTCCGGCTCGAAACCTACCGCGCTTTTGCCGGAAGAAGTCGATGCGATCCTGAAACATATGGGCATCGAGAACCCGAAGCCGAAGATCGATTTCGAGCTGAAGGAGACCGTCCGCGTCAAGGTAGGACCATTTGCCAACTTCGTCGGTACGGTCGAAGATATTTTGATCGACAAGGCGAAGCTTAAAGTGCACGTCAACATGTTTGGACGGGAAACCCCGCTTGAGTTGGAATATACCCAAGTGGAAAAGATATAAAAATTTTTGATCGGAACTTTCTATTCGAAGACCGATCAAATATGGAATCTGTCTGGTTTCTGGGTCTATCTATCGGATAGGCCTTCACTCGTGGGAGGTGCCGCAAGGCTCCGCTCGCACCACATTATGCGCAAGGAGGTGTGTCGCATGGCTAAAAAGGTTATTAAAATGGTTAAGCTGCAAGTTAACGCTGGTAAAGCAAACCCGGCGCCGCCAATCGGTCCGGCACTCGGTCAAGCAGGGGTCAACATTATGGCTTTCTGCAAAGAGTTCAACGCCCGTACCGCGGATCAAGCAGGCTTGATCATTCCGGTTGTTATTACGGTGTTCGAGGACCGTTCTTTCACGTTTGAAACGAAGACTCCTCCGGCTGCCGTTCTGTTGCGCGTAGCCGCCAAGATCGATAAAGGATCAGGCGAACCGAACAAGAAAAAAGTAGCTACCGTGAAGCGTGACGTAGTCCGTCAAATCGCCGAGCAAAAAATGCAAGACCTCAATGCAGCTTCCGTTGAAGCCGCAATGCGGATGATCGAAGGAACAGCCCGCAGCATGGGCGTTGTCATCCAAGACTAATCGCTATTTGTTTTTCGCGGACTTGTGCCGCAACAGTGGGAGGATTTTCCGCTAACACCACAAAAGGAGGACGTATTACAATGGCAAAACGCGGCAAGAAGTACCAAGAAGTTGCCAAACTGGTTAATGCGGACGCCAGCTATGAGCCGGCAGAAGCGATTGATTTGGTTAAAAAGGCAGCTCCCGCCAAGTTCGACGAAACCGTCGAAGTTGCCGTTCGTCTCGGGGTCGACCCGAAGAAGCAAGACCAAGCCGTCCGCGGCGTAGTCGTGCTTCCGAACGGAACGGGTAAAACGAAACGGGTCCTCGTATTCGCAAAAGGCGACAAGGCGAAAGAAGCCGAAGCAGCCGGCGCGGATTTCGTAGGAGATCAAGATTTGATCAGCAAAATCCAGCAAGGCTGGTTCGATTTCGACGTCTGCGTAGCTACGCCGGACATGATGAGCGAAGTCGGTAAACTCGGCCGTCTGCTCGGGGGCAAAGGCTTGATGCCTAACCCTAAAGCCGGTACGGTAACGTTTGATGTGGCGAACGCCGTGAAGGAAATCAAGGCAGGTAAAATCGAGTACCGTCTCGACCGTGCCGGACAAATTCACGCTCCGATCGGCAAAGTATCCTTTGGCGCCGAACAACTGCAAGAAAACTTCCGCGCTCTCGTGGAAGCTCTTGTCCGTGCGAAGCCGGCTGCAGCTAAAGGCATATATTTGCGCAACATCGCCGTTTCGTCCACGATGGGCCCGAGCGTACGCGTAAACCCGCAAACGTTCAGATAAACCGCGTCGGCAAGTAATTGCCATTTGCATTACGCGAATAAACGTGGTAATCTGTTGTAGGTTCAAAAAACGAATATGTTTACCGTAGACAGTAGGTGCCGCGAGGCTTAATGTCCTACCGAGGTGTTGCGATACAATCCGGTTCGCTTTCCCGTTCGCGAGAAAGTTGTAGCGGAACGTCATGCCTCCGTCTAAGCAACGGAGGCTTTTTACGTAACATCGATCGGGAGCATCCCGCTCATGATAGTGAAGCGAGTTTACAGGAGGTGTAACAAATGCCAAACGCAAATGTACTTCAAGAGAAACAACTAGTCGTTACCGAGGTGGCGACGAAGCTGCGCGATAGCGCGAGCACGATCGTGGCCGACTATCGCGGTCTGAACGTGGCTCAAGTAACCGAGCTGCGCAAGCGTCTTCGCGAAGCGGGCATCGACTTCCAAGTTTTGAAGAACTCGTTGGTTCGCCGCGCTACCGCGGAAGCCGAACTGACTGATTTGGACAGCGTACTGACCGGCCCGACGGCCGTTGCTTTCAGTAAGGACGATGTCGTGGCTGCGGCCAAAATTTTGAGCGAATTCGCCAAGAAAAACGATGCGCTCAAAGTAAAAGGCGGCATTGTCGAAGGTCGAGTCGTAGACGTCGACCAAATTAAAGAGCTGGCGAATCTTCCTTCCCGCGAAGGACTTCTGTCCATGCTCCTCAGCGTGCTTCAAGCGCCGATTCGCAACTTCGCGCTTGCGGTTAAAGCGGTCTCGGACAAGCAAGAAGGCGGAGCGCAAGCTTAATCGGATTACAAAATTCAACTAATAATCGGAGGGTTACCCCATGAGCAAAGAGCAAATCTTGGAAGCCATCAAAGGCATGACCGTTCTCGAATTGAACGGTCTCGTTAAAGCAATCGAAGAAGAATTCGGCGTAACGGCTGCTGCACCTGTAGCGGTTGTAGCCGGCGGCGCAGTTGCAGAAGTAGAAGAGCAAACCGAATTCGACGTTATTTTGCTCGAAGCTGGCGCTTCCAAAATCAACGTTATCAAAGTCGTTCGCGAAATTACGGGTCTCGGCCTGAAAGAAGCGAAAGATGTCGTAGACGGCGCACCGAAGCCGATCAAAGAAAAAGTTTCCAAAGGCGATGCCGACGCTTTGAAAGCGAAGCTCGAAGAAGCAGGCGCAAAAGTAGAAGTGAAGTAATTGGAACCTTGGGAGATCCCCTTCGGAGCATAACGCTTCGGAGGGGATCTTTTTAACGCGGCATAATCGCTCAAGTTGAGAAGCTATTTCAGCGGGGAGGGTGGAGCATGGCGGATCACTATTACTCGAAAAAGCCGTCGGCGGCCAGTGACAGGCAGGCGGTTCGAACGACGCTGCGCGGCAAAGCTTTCGAGTTTGCGACCGATGCAGGCGTGTTCTCCAAGGAAGGGATCGATTTCGGGAGCCGTCTGCTGATTGATACGATGGACATCTCGGAAACCGACGAAGTGCTCGACGTCGGCTGCGGGTACGGTCCGATCGGCCTGACCGCCGCGTCCCTCGCGAGCCGGGGGCGGGTAACGATGGTAGATATTAATGAGAGAGCCGTGAAGCTGGCAAAAGAAAACGCAGGAAAGAACGGCATAACCAACGCGGATATCTTGCAGGGTGATTTGTTCGAGTCGCTGGAAGGAAAGACGTATACGAAAATTTTAACAAACCCGCCGATCCGGGCGGGCAAGCAGGTGGTGCATCGCATTTTCGAAATGGCTTATCAGCATCTGGTCGAAGGGGGTCAGTTGTGGATCGTCATTCAGAAAAAGCAAGGCGCTCCGTCGGCGCTCGCTAAGCTCGAGTCTTTGTTCGGAATGGTAGATGAAGTGGCCAAGGACAAAGGCTACCGTATCTACTGCGCGACGAAGTAGGCTTCGGAGGCACAGCTTCACTTTCGGGAAATGTTTTCGGGGCCCCCAAAAAGTAGTCGGATTTAAGCGTCGAAGAATTGCTTCACTTTTTGGGGATTGTTTCAGGGGGCTCCCCGAAAAGTATTCGGACTAAGCATCGAAGGCAAACTTCACTTTTTGGGGATGAGGATACGCCCGAGTAAGTTGTATTTGACTCGCGTTTCCCGTTGTGGTAATATTATAAAATGTCAGTATTAAGCTGGGCGCTGTGTCTTTATTTCGCTAAAATGTCAAGTCTTTTTTTGGTGGACATGAATAAATTTTAGCTTGTGAGGTATAATGTTTGCATTTTGGGAAAATCTACTTAAATGTGAACATTGGAAGGCTGCCACGATACCGCGGAAAAAAGGTCTCTCTGCAATGCCGTAAGGCTTTCAACGAGGCTTTTCTTCTTTTTTTGCTTGCAGTATTTTTCGAGTCGATGTGAGGGGTGAAGGAAAGTTGGCGGGTCATACTGTTCAATACGGACGTCGCAATCGCAGAACGTACGCACGGATTAATGAAGTGCTGGAAGTCCCGAACCTGATCGAAATCCAGCAAAAATCGTACCAGTGGTTTTTGGACGAAGGTTTGCGCGAAATGTTTCAGGATATTTCGCCGATTCAGGATTTCACGGGTAACTTGGTACTGGAATTCATCGATTACAGCTTGGGCGAGCCCAAATATTCCGTCGATGATTCAAAGGAACGTGACGTCACGTACGCAGCTCCGCTGCGCGTCAAGGTGCGTTTAATCAATAAAGAAACCGGCGAAGTGAAGGAGCAGGAAGTGTTCATGGGCGATTTCCCGCTCATGACGGATACCGGTACCTTTATTATTAACGGTGCCGAACGGGTTATCGTCAGTCAGCTCGTTCGTTCCCCCAGTGTTTATTTTAGCACAAAAGTCGACAAAAACGGTAAGAAAAGTTACACGGCTACCGTCATACCGAATCGGGGCGCTTGGCTCGAGCTGGAGACGGATGCGAAGGACATTATCTACGTGCGGATCGACCGGACGCGCAAAATTCCGGTTACGGTGCTGCTGCGCGCACTCGGCTTCGGAACCGATGCGGAGATCATCGATTTGCTCGGGGACGACGAGTATATTCGCAATACGCTGGACAAAGACAACACCGATACGACGGATAAAGCTCTCATCGAAATTTACGAGCGTCTCCGTCCGGGCGAGCCTCCTACGCTGGATAACGCGAAGAGCTTGCTGATCGCCCGTTTCTTTGACCCGAAACGCTACGATCTGGCGAATGTCGGCCGTTACAAAATCAATAAAAAGCTGCATATTAAAAACCGTCTGTTCAACCAGAGACTGGCCGAAACGCTGGCCAACCCGGAGACGGGCGAAATTATCGCGGAAGCCGGTCAAATGCTGGACCGTCGTCTGCTCGATCAAATTTTGCCTTATCTCGAAAAGGACGTCGGTTTCGTAGAATTCGGCGTAAGCAGCGGAGTTCTCGACGCGGACCGCATTCCGATGCAGGCTATTAACGTCTATTCCCCGCAGGAAGAGGGCAAGATCGTCAAAGTCATCTCCAACGGGATCATCGATAAATCGATTAAAAATATTACGCCGGCGGATATCATATCGTCGATCAATTATTTCATCAACCTGCTGCACGGCATCGGCAGTACGGACGATATCGACCACTTGGGCAACCGGAGATTGCGTTCTGTCGGCGAATTGCTGCAAAATCAGTTCCGTATCGGCTTGTCCCGGATGGAGCGCGTCGTAAGGGAACGGATGTCGATTCAGGACGCCAATGTCATCACGCCGCAAGCGCTGATCAACATCCGTCCGGTAATTGCCTCGATCAAGGAATTTTTCGGAAGTTCCCAGCTGTCCCAGTTCATGGATCAGACGAATCCGCTTGCCGAATTGACGCATAAGCGCCGTCTGTCCGCACTCGGCCCGGGCGGTTTGACACGCGAACGCGCCGGCATGGAAGTCCGCGACGTCCACCATTCCCACTATGGCCGGATGTGCCCGATCGAGACGCCGGAAGGTCCGAACATCGGTCTGATCAACTCCTTGTCATCGTTCGCCCGCATCAACGAATATGGCTTCATCGAAGCCCCGTATCGCTGGGTGGATCCGAAAACGGGTCAAGTAACGGAGCAGATCGGCTATCTGACGGCCGACGAAGAAGACAATTATGTAATCGGACAGGCGAATGCCGAATTGAATGAAGACGGTACGTTCGCGAACGATACGGTAATCGTGCGTTATAAGGACGATATTTTGACGCTGCCGAAAGAACGCGTCGACTATATGGACGTTTCGCCGAAGCAGGTCGTATCCGTGGCAACGGCGCTTATACCGTTCTTGGAAAATGACGACTCCAACCGCGCGCTAATGGGATCGAACATGCAGCGGCAGGCCGTTCCGCTTCTTATTCCCAAATCGCCTTTGGTCGGTACGGGAATGGAGCATAAGAGCGCCAAGGATTCCGGGGTATGTATCGTTAGCAAGCATGACGGTATCGTGGAGCGCGTGTCGGCGAACGAAGTATGGGTGCGCCGCCGGGCGATGGTCGACGGACGCCTTGTAGAGGGCGACCTGATCAAGCATAGACTCCACAAATTTATTCGTTCCAACCAAGGAACATGCATTAACCAACGTCCGATCGTGAATAAAGGCGACGTGATCAAGGCGGGCGACATTTTGGCCGACGGACCGTCAACGGAAATGGGCGAGCTTGCGCTTGGCCGCAACGTCGTCGTAGCGTTCATGACCTGGGAAGGCTACAACTACGAGGATGCCATTCTGCTCAGCCAGAAGCTGGTCAAGGAAGATGTCTATACTTCGATTCACATCGAAGAATACGAGTCCGAAGCCCGCGATACGAAGCTTGGACCTGAAGAAATTACGCGCGACATTCCAAACGTCGGCGAGGATGCGCTCCGCAATCTTGACGAGCGCGGCATAATCCGCGTCGGTGCGGAAATCGGCGCCGGTGATATTCTGGTCGGCAAAGTAACGCCGAAGGGCGTGACCGAGCTGACTGCGGAAGAGCGACTCCTCCATGCGATCTTCGGGGAGAAGGCGCGCGAAGTCCGGGATACGTCGCTTCGCGTTCCTCACGGTACCGACGGCATCGTTGTCGATGTCAAAGTGTTTACCCGCGAGAACGGCGACGAACTGCCGCCTGGGGTCAATCAACTCGTTCGTGTTTATATTGCCCAAAAACGTAAAATATCCGAAGGCGATAAAATGGCCGGACGCCACGGCAACAAGGGCGTTATCGCGCGCATTTTGCCGGAAGAGGATATGCCCTTCCTTCCGGACGGCACGCCGGTTCAAGTCGTGCTTAACCCGCTGGGGGTTCCATCGCGGATGAATATCGGCCAGGTGCTCGAGGTGCATCTCGGGATGGCGTCGCTTCGTCTCGGTATCCATACCGCTACGCCGGTATTCGATGGAGCGCGCGAGTACGACGTATTCGATACGATGGAAGAGGCCGGCATGCAGCGCAACGGCAAAACGATATTGTATGACGGCCGTACGGGCGAACCGTTCGAGCGGGAAGTTACAGTCGGCGTCATGTATATGATCAAGCTGGCGCACATGGTTGACGATAAAATCCATGCCCGTTCCACCGGTCCATACTCTCTCGTAACGCAGCAGCCGCTCGGCGGTAAGGCGCAGTTCGGCGGACAGCGTTTCGGGGAAATGGAAGTTTGGGCGCTTGAAGCATACGGCGCTGCCTATACGCTGCAAGAAATTTTGACTGTCAAATCCGATGACGTCGTCGGACGCGTCAAAACGTACGAGTCGATCGTCAAAGGCGAGAACGTGCCGGAGCCTGGCGTTCCGGAATCGTTCAAAGTATTGATCAAAGAGCTGCAAAGCTTGGGTATGGACGTCAAAATTTTGTCGGAGAACGAAGAAGAGATCGAGATGAAGGAACTGGACGACGAAGACGACGTCTCCGGCGACAAGCTCAATCTCAACTTGGAAGGTTCCGAAGCGGGAATCGAATGATTCGGCGTGATCGGTTCGGCAGCATACACTGGAGGAGGGTTGCTCCTTGTTGGACGTAAACAATTTCGAGTACATGAAGATAGGTCTCGCTTCGCCCGATAAAATCCGTTCTTGGTCCCGGGGGGAAGTCAAGAAGCCGGAAACGATCAACTACCGGACGTTGAAGCCGGAAAAAGAAGGCTTGTTCTGCGAGAAAATATTCGGACCGACGAAAGACTGGGAATGTCACTGCGGGAAGTATAAGCGCGTCCGTTACAAAGGGGTCGTCTGCGACCGCTGCGGCGTCGAAGTTACGCGGGCGAAAGTACGTCGCGAACGCATGGGCCATATCGAGCTCGCCGCTCCCGTATCGCACATCTGGTACTTCAAGGGCATTCCAAGCCGTATGGGTCTGGCGCTCGACATGTCTCCTCGCTCCCTTGAAGAGATTATATACTTCGCATCTTATGTCGTGACCGATCCGGGCGATACGCCTTTGGAGAAAAAGCAGCTGCTGTCCGAGAAGGAATACCGCAGCTATCGGGAGAAATACGGCTACGCCTTCCAAGCCGGAATGGGCGCCGAAGCGGTGAAGAAGCTGCTTCAGGATATCGACATCAACAAGGAAGTCGACCAGCTCAAGGAAGAGCTGCGCACGGCCCAAGGGCAGCGCCGCAACCGTGCGATCAAGCGTCTGGAAGTCATGGAGGCGTTCCGCAATTCCGGCAACGAGCCGGACTGGATGGTGCTTGACGTGCTTCCGGTTATTCCTCCGGAGCTTCGGCCTATGGTTCAGCTCGACGGCGGCCGTTTTGCGACATCGGATTTGAACGACCTGTACCGCCGCGTTATTAACCGGAACAACCGGCTGAAGCGACTGCTTGATCTCGGCGCTCCGGATATTATCGTACAGAATGAGAAACGGATGCTGCAGGAAGCCGTCGACGCTTTGATCGACAACGGCCGTCGCGGACGCCCTGTTACGGGCCCGGGAAACCGTCCGCTTAAATCGCTCAGCCATATGCTTAAGGGCAAGCAAGGGCGTTTCCGTCAAAATCTGCTCGGTAAACGGGTCGACTACTCTGGCCGTTCCGTTATCGTCGTAGGACCAAGCTTGAAGATGTATCAGTGCGGGCTGCCGAAGGAAATGGCGCTCGAGCTGTTCAAGCCTTTCGTTATGAAAGAACTCGTTAACAAAGGGCTCGCTCATAATATCAAGAGTGCGAAACGCAAAGTAGAACGAGTCAGCCCGGAAGTTTGGGACGTTCTCGAAGAAGTGATCAAGGAGCATCCGGTTTTGCTGAACCGTGCGCCTACGCTTCACCGTCTCGGGATTCAGGCGTTCGAGCCGATTCTCGTGGAAGGCCGCGCGATCAAGCTGCATCCGCTCGTCTGTACGGCTTATAACGCGGATTTCGACGGCGACCAGATGGCTGTTCACGTTCCTTTGTCGGCTGAAGCGCAAGCGGAAGCACGCATTCTGATGCTTGCCTCGGGCAACATTTTGAATCCGAAAGACGGTAAGCCTGTCGTTACGCCTTCGCAGGACATGGTATTGGGCAGCTTCTACTTGACTATGGATAACCAAGAGGCCCAAGGAACCGGTACGATTTTCCGCAACGTTCATGAGGCGGTTTCGGCTTACCAACGCGGAGCGGCATCCTTGCACGCCCGTGTCGCCATACCTGCAAAAGTGTTGAACAAGGCGAGCTTTACGGCCAAGCAGCAAGAAGCGCTGCTCGTTACGACAGTGGGGAAAATCATATTCAACGAAATTTTCCCGACCGACTTCCCTTACATTAATGAAGCGACGAAAAATAATTTGTTCAATGGCATCTCTGACGAATATTTCATATTCGAAAAGGGCGCAGACGTACGGGAGTTTATCAAAAACGCACCTTCACGCGGAGCCGTTGGCAAAGACTACCTCGGCACGATTATCGGGGAATGCTTCCGTAAGTACCATACGATGGAAACATCCATCATTTTGGATAACATCAAGCAAAACGGGTTTACGTATTCGACTCGCGCGGGTATTACCGTAGCCGTCTCCGACGTTATCGTACCGAAGGAGAAGGAAGTCATCCTCGGGGAATCCGAAGAGAAGGTCAAGATCGTCATGCAGCAATACCGTCGCGGTCTTATAACCGATGACGAACGGTACGATCGCGTTATTACGATCTGGAGTGAAACGAAGGATCGCATAACCGAAGTGCTCATGAAGTCGCTCGACAAGTTCAATTCGATCATGATGATGGTGGAATCGAAAGCCCGGGGTAACAAATCGCAGATTACCCAGCTCGGCGGTATGCGGGGTCTCATGGCTACGCCGTCCGGACGGATCTACGAATTGCCGATCAAATCGAATTTCCGCGAAGGCTTGACCGTCTTGGAATACTTTATCTCGACACATGGCGCACGGAAAGGTTTGGCCGATACGGCGCTCCGTACGGCAGACTCCGGTTACTTGACGCGCCGTCTCGTCGATGTGGCCCAGGATGTCATTGTACGCGATGAAGATTGCGGAACGGACAAAGGCTTTGTCGTCAGCAAAATCCAAGACGGCAAAGAGGTTATCGAGGACCTGTACGACCGTATCGAAGGGCGTTATTCGTTCGAGACGGTACGGCATCCGCAAACCGGTGAAATCATTGTCAGCCGCAACGAGTTGATCGAGTCTGCGAAGGCCGATGCGATCATTGCGGCGGGCGTGCAAAAAATTCAAATTCGTTCCGTACTCAGCTGCCGGACTCGTCATGGCGTGTGCAAAAAGTGCTACGGCCGCAACTTGGCTACGGGCACGCATGTTGAAATCGGCGAAGCGGTCGGAATTATTGCCGCTCAATCCATCGGTGAGCCGGGAACCCAGCTTACGATGCGTACGTTCCATACCGGGGGCGTTGCAGGGGACGATATTACCCAAGGTTTGCCGCGTATTCAGGAGCTGTTCGAGGCGCGCAATCCGAAGGGCCAAGCGACGATTACCGAGATTGACGGCAAAGTAAAAGATATTCGTGAAGGCAAGGACCGTCGCGAGATCGAAATCGAAGGAGAAGCCGAGTCCAAAACGTATTCGGTCACCTACGGTTCCCGTATTCGCGTCGCGATCGGCCATCAAGTCGAAGCTGGCGACGAATTGACCGACGGTTCGATCGATCCGAAGGAAATGCTGCGCATTAAAGGCATTCGCGGGGTGCAGAACTACATCCTGCAGGAAGTGCAGCGCGTATACCGGAACCAGGGCGTTGAAATCAACGACAAGCATATCGAGATTATGATCCGCCAAATGCTTCGCAAAATACGGATCATAGACAGCGGCAGCACCATTCTGCTGCCTGGCTCGTTCGTCGATATGCACGAGTACGAGGAAGCGAACCGTCAGGTGCTGTTCTCCGGGGAAGAGCCTGCCGTTGCCAAGCCGGTGCTGCTCGGGATTACGAAAGCATCTCTCGAGACCGACTCGTTCTTGTCTGCGGCATCCTTCCAGGAGACGACGCGCGTCTTGACCGATGCGGCAATCAAAGGAAAAGTCGACCAACTGCTCGGTCTGAAAGAAAACGTCATTATCGGCAAGCTCATTCCGGCCGGTACGGGTATGGCCCGTTATCGGAGCATCCGGGTGAACGATCCGAACGTGGTAGAGTCGGATTCCGAACAAGAGTTGGAAACGGTAGCCGTCGAGTCTTGAGTCTTTCGTTCTTGACACCGCATTTTCGAAATGCTAAACTATCAAAGTGTGTGCCGAAGCCCCGTTTTCACTCCTGTACTTTGGAGGATAAGCGCGATGTCTTATGATAAAGTAAAACAGGCGGAGAACATTTCGATAGGCACGAAACAAACGACAAGAATGGTGGAGCTGGGTAAAGCTTCGGAAGTTTTTGTCGCGAAAGATGCAGATCCGAGAATAACAGCCAAGATCGTGAACCTGTGCAAGAAAATGGGGGTTCAAGTAACATATGTCGACTCGATGAAGCAGCTTGGCAAAGCGTGCGGAATCGAAGTCGGTGCGGCGATGGTAGCCGCAGTGAACGAATAATTAAGAAGCACGGCGGAATAACAGGTATTCCTCGAGCTTACAACATGTTTTTGTCGCCTGCGAATCGCGATCATGCGGGAAGGCGGGCGGCAAAAACATTTCGTTTGCCTAAACGCGAACCACCTGGATCTGTGGACTTGAATCGGAGCATGGCAGCCTAATAGCAAGAATGGGAAGGAGGTGGCGACATGCCAACTATTAACCAATTGGTACGCAAAGGCCGCAAGGCGAAAATCACCAAGTCGAAATCGCCCGCTCTTCAAAGAGGGTTCAACGCCCTGAAACGCGAATCGACCGACTTGAGCGCTCCGCAAAAACGCGGCGTCTGCACTCGCGTAGGCACGATGACGCCGAAGAAACCGAACTCCGCACTGCGGAAGTACGCTCGCGTACGCTTGACTAACCGCGTTGAGGTGACGGCTTACATTCCGGGTATCGGACATAACCTGCAAGAGCACAGCGTCGTATTGATCCGCGGTGGCCGGGTTAAAGACCTTCCGGGTGTACGTTACCATATCGTTCGCGGCGCATTGGATACTTCCGGCGTCAACAACCGGAAACAAGCCCGTTCCAAATACGGAACGAAACGTCCTAAAGTGAAGAAGTAAGAACGAAGAGCAATCGACCGCTTTATAGCGGAATGAAATGGATGAAACTCGCAAGAAAGGGGGATAACTATGCCTCGTAAAGGTCCAGTTCCGAAAAGAGACGTATTGCCGGATCCGATTTACAGCAGCAAGCTCGTTACCCGACTTATCAACCGTATCATGATCGACGGAAAGCGCGGAGTTGCACAAACGATTTTGTACAACGCGTTCAACCTGATCAAAGATCGTTCCGGTAAAGAGCCGATGGAAGTATTCGAGGCGGCGATCAAGAACATCATGCCTGTGCTTGAAGTAAAAGCTCGCCGCGTCGGCGGTTCGAACTATCAAGTTCCGGTGGAGGTTAAACCGGAGCGCCGTACGGCACTCGGTCTTCGTTGGTTGGTCCATTATTCGCGCCTTCGCGGCGAGAAAACGATGGAAGAGCGTTTGGCGGCAGAAATTTTGGACGCCAGCAACAACACCGGAGCTTCCGTGAAAAAACGGGAAGATACGCACAAAATGGCGGAAGCGAACAAAGCTTTTGCACACTATCGCTGGTAATCTGCTAGAAAGGCTTCTTTACGGAAGTCTTTCTACATAAACCCAAGTGAACTACATCTTGAAAGGAGAAGATCATATGCCAAGAGAGTTCTCCTTAGCAAAGACGCGCAACATCGGGATTATGGCGCATATCGATGCCGGCAAGACTACCACCACCGAGCGGATTCTGTTTTTCACAGGCCGTACCCACAAAATCGGCGAAGTGCACGAAGGTGCAGCAACGATGGACTGGATGGAGCAGGAGCAGGAGCGCGGAATCACGATTACGTCCGCAGCAACGACCTGTCAGTGGAAAGAACACCGGATCAACATTATCGATACGCCAGGACACGTAGACTTCACGGTTGAAGTCGAACGTTCCCTGCGCGTTCTTGACGGCGCGGTTGGCGTATTCAGTGCCAAAGAAGGCGTTGAGCCCCAATCCGAGACCGTCTGGAGACAAGCGGATCGCTACGGTGTACCGCGGATCGCCTACGTCAATAAGATGGATATCATCGGCGCCGATTTCCTCGGCGTTATTGGCCAAATGCGCGATCGGCTGAAAGCCAATGCGGTAGCTATTCAACTTCCGATCGGGGCCGAGGCCGATTTCAAAGGCATCATCGACCTGGTCGAGCAAGTTGCTTACATCTTCAAAGACGATCAAGGCAAATTCGAAAAAGAAGAGATCCCGGCAGAATTCCTTCCGAAAATTGCCGAGCTTCGGACCGAGCTTGTCGAGAAAGTTGCTGAATTGGACGAAGATCTGACGATGAAGTATCTGGAGGGAGAAGAAATCTCCATTCCAGAAATCAAAGCAGCTCTGCGCAAAGGCGTATGCGAAGTGAAAATCTTCCCGGTCATTTGCGGATCGTCCTATAAAAACAAAGGAGTTCAGCTTATGCTGGACGCCGTTGTCGACTACTTGCCGGCGCCGATCGACGTACCGGATATCCGCGGAACGCTCGAAGACGGCACCGAAGTCGTTCGCAAATCCAGTGACACAGAGCCGTTCTCGGCGCTGGCGTTCAAGATTGCGACTGACCCGTATGTAGGTAAGCTGACGTTCTTCCGCGTTTACTCGGGCGTTCTTCAATCCGGCTCGTACGTATTGAATGCGACCAAAGGCAAACGTGAACGGATCGGACGTATTCTGCAGATGCACGCCAACAGCCGTCAAGAAATTAGCGAGGTTTACTCGGGCGATATCGCGGCTGCCGTAGGTCTGAAAGATACGATTACCGGCGATACGTTGTGCGATGAGAAAAATCCGGTTATTCTGGAGTCGATGAACTTCCCGGATCCGGTAATCTCCATCGCAGTAGAACCGAAGACAAAAGCCGACCAAGACAAGATGGGCGTAGCCCTCTCCAAATTGGCCGAAGAAGATCCGACTTTCCGTTACTATACGGACGAAGAGACCGGCCAGACGATCATCCAAGGTATGGGCGAGCTCCACTTGGAAATTATCGTTGACCGCATGCTTCGCGAGTTTAGAGTGGAAACGAACGTAGGTAAGCCGCAAGTAGCTTATCGCGAAACATTCCGCTCCCCGGCGAAAGTCGAAGGGAAGTTTGTTCGCCAATCCGGCGGTCGCGGTCAGTACGGTCACGTATGGATCGAGTTCGAACCGCTCGAACCGGGAACAGGCTTCGTATTCGAGAACAAAATCGTCGGTGGCGTAGTGCCGAGAGAGTATATTCCTGCCGTTCAAGCCGGTATTGAAGAATCGATGAAGAATGGCGTTCTTGCCGGATATCCGCTCGTGGACTTGAAAGCCCGTATCGTTGACGGCTCTTACCACGATGTCGACTCCAGTGAAATGGCGTTCAAAATCGCCGGTTCCATGGCGCTTAAGGCAGCGAAAGACAAATGTAATCCGGCCATTCTTGAGCCGATTATGAAAGTGGAAGTTACCGTTCCCGACGAGTACATGGGCGACGTAATGGGCGATTTGAACTCCCGCCGCGGCCGTATCGAAGGCATGGATTCCCGCGCTGGCGCTCAAGTTATCCGTTCCAAAGTACCGCTCGCCGAAATGTTCGGCTACTCCACAACACTCCGTTCGCGTACTCAAGGACGCGGCGTATATTCGATGGAAATATCCCATTATGAAGAAGTGCCTAAGAGTATTGCAGAAGAAATTATTGCAAAGAACAAGGGCGCATAATCATAATCTCTATTTAAGGAGGAATTGTAGTCATGGGAAAAGCGAAATTTGAACGTAATAAGCCGCACGTTAACATCGGTACGATCGGTCACGTCGACCATGGTAAAACAACGCTGACGGCTGCAATCACAACTGTTTTGGCGAAAAGATACGGTGGTAGCGCCGTAGCGTTCGACCAAATCGACAAAGCTCCGGAAGAGCGCGAGCGCGGTATCACGATCTCGACGGCACACGTTGAGTACGAAACTCCGAACCGTCACTATGCACACGTTGACTGCCCAGGACACGCCGACTATGTTAAAAACATGATCACCGGCGCAGCTCAAATGGACGGCGCGATTCTGGTTGTATCCGCAGCTGACGGCCCTATGCCGCAAACTCGCGAGCACATCCTGCTCTCCCGCCAAGTAGGCGTTCCTTACATTGTCGTATTCCTGAACAAATGCGACATGGTTGAAGACGAAGAATTGCTCGAGCTCGTTGAGATGGAAGTTCGCGACCTGCTGAACGAGTATGAATTCCCGGGCGACGACACGCCGATCATCCGTGGTTCCGCTCGTGAAGCATTGCAAAATCCGGACGGCGAATGGGCTAACAAAATCATTGAGCTGTTCGAGCAAGTCGACACTTACATCCCTACGCCTGAGCGCGATACCGACAAGCCTTTCTTGATGCCTGTCGAGGACGTGTTCACGATCACTGGCCGCGGTACCGTTGCAACTGGTCGCGTAGAACGCGGTGTAGTAAAAGTTGGCGACGAGATCGAAATCGTCGGTATTGCTGAAGACACACGGAAATGCGTCGTTACTGGCGTAGAAATGTTCCGCAAGCTGCTTGACTCTGCTCAAGCGGGCGACAACATCGGTGCTTTGCTCCGTGGCGTTGAGCGTAAAGATATCGAGCGCGGACAAGTTCTGGCAAAACCGGGTTCGGTTAAGCCGCACACGAACTTTTCGGCTCAAATCTACGTCCTGACTAAAGAAGAGGGCGGCCGTCATAAGCCTTTCTTCACAGGCTACCGTCCGCAGTTCTACTTCCGGACTACTGACGTTACCGGTATCATCAACCTGCCGGAAGGCACGGAAATGGTTATGCCAGGCGACAACATCACCGTAACGGTTGAACTGATCAACCCGATCGCTATCGAAGAAGGTACTCGCTTCGCAATTCGCGAAGGCGGCCGTACGGTAGGCGCAGGCGCGGTTGCAACAATCGCGAAGTAAGCTTCGCTTCTATATAATAGAAGAAACAGTCCTCGACGGAAACGTCGGGGACTTTCTTTTCCCTTCCCTCAAGGGATGGAAAGCGACAAAAATAACGAGAATCGAAGGGATGAACCGCGGAGGGATGAGATAAATAGAGCGGAGAGGCGCTTTGCGATGAGCCTCCTTTGAACTCGCATCGCAACCATCGTTCAATCAAGGGATGCGAGTTCAACGAGAGGCTGGAGCTTATTTATTCATCCCGTCTTGATACGCTTCAACGCCCGATTCTCCTTTTTGAAAATTCCTGTGAAAATTTCTTGCTTTCCGTCCCGATTTTTTATATAATAGTGAGCGTTGGTCTGTGACGTTGCGATGATGCGAGAGGTTGCTGACACACCCGGCCCCTTTGCCATGGCGGGATGTCAGGAGATTTTCGCGGAGTATGTCCGATAATCAAATTGGGCGATAGAAGGAGGGAACAATATGGCAAAGCAAAAGATTCGTATCCGCTTAAAGGCGTACGATCACAGAGTACTCGATCAATCCGCAGAGAAAATCGTCGAAACGGCGAAACGTTCCGGTGCAGGAGTGTCCGGTCCGATTCCGCTGCCGACTGAAAAGCAAATCATTACGATTTTGCGCGCGGTGCACAAGTACAAGGATTCCAGAGAGCAGTTCGAAATGCGCACGCATAAGCGTCTGATCGACATCGTGAATCCGACTCCGCAAACGGTCGACGCTTTGATGCGCTTGGATCTGCCGTCTGGTGTAGATATCGAAATCAAACTGTAACATCTGTTTGAAGCAAAGCAAAGGTGCTTAACCGCGAGATAGCGGAAACATTTGTTGCATGTACGCAATTGAACAAAGCAAACGTATGACGAAAAGAGGTGTCAACATGAAAGGTATCTTAGGGAAAAAACTGGGTATGACTCAGGTGTTTGCCGCTGACGGTACGGTCGTTCCTGTAACGGTAATCCAAGCAGGACCTTGCGTCGTTCTTCAAAAGAAAGACCAGGACAACGACGGATACGAAGCGATTCAAATCGGCTTCGACGACAAGAAAGAAAAGAACGCAACTAAACCTGCGATTGGCCATGCGAAAAAAGCCAATGCCGCACCTAAGCGCTACATCAAGGAGATTCGCGGAGCGAGCCTTGGCGAGTATGAAGTTGGCCAGGAGCTTAAAGCAGATCTCTTCGCCGAAGGCGAATATGTTGACGTGACGGGTACTTCCAAAGGTAAAGGAACAGCCGGTGCGATCAAACGTTGGGGCTACTCCCGCGGACCGATGTCTCACGGCTCGAAATATCACCGCGGCGCCGGATCTCAAGCCATTGCGCGTACGAGTAACAAAGTGCCGAAGGGCAAGAAAAATGCCGGTCGTCTTGGTCACGAAACGATTACGATTCAAAAATTGCAAGTTGTTAAAGTCGATGTAGAGCGCAACGTGATTCTGGTGAAAGGCTCCATTCCGGGACCGAACAACAGCTACGTCAGCGTGAAATCGACCGTAAAGCAATAAGGTAGCGAGAAAGGAGGAACACACATGCCAAAAGTAGCACTGTATAACGTGAGCGGAGCGCAAGTGGGCGAAGTCGAACTCGCCGATGCCGTTTTCGGTATCGAGCCGAACGTACACGTCGTTCATTCCGCAGTCGTATTGCAACAAGCTTCCCTGCGTCTTGGTACGCACAAAACGAAGGGTCGTTCGGAAGTTCGCGGCGGCGGTCGCAAACCTTGGAAGCAAAAAGGAACAGGCCGCGCTCGTCAAGGCAGCATCCGTTCTCCGCAATGGAAAGGCGGCGGCGTCGTTTTCGGACCGACTCCTCGCAGCTACGGCTTCAAACTTCCGAAGAAAGTGCGTCGTCTTGCTATCAAATCCGCGCTTTCCTCGAAAGTGATCGACAGCGACATCATTGTTTTGGATCAATTGTCTTTGGCTCAACCGAAAACAAAAGAATTTGCGGCGATCTTGGGCAATCTGAAAGTGGAACGCAAAGCTTTGGTTGTTACCGGAAGCTACGATGACAATGTGGCATTGTCCACGCGCAACATCCCGGGGGTAAAGTTCGTTTCCGCCGAAGGAATCAGCGTGCTTGACGTGCTCGCACACGACAAATTGATCATCACGAAGGATGCAGTTCAGAAAGTAGAGGAGGTGCTTGCGTAATGAAGAACCCACGCGATATTATCAAGCGCCCGATTATTTCTGAGAAATCCAGCGACTTGATGAGCAACAACACGTACGTTTTCGAAGTTGACAGACGTGCGAACAAGACGGAAATCAAGTTGGCGATCCAGGATATTTTCAAAACGAAAGTCGAGAAAGTAAACACGATGATCGTTCCGGCTAAACCGAAACGTTACGGCCGCTATTCCGGATATACGTCCGAATGGAAAAAAGCGATCGTTACTTTGGATAAAGACAGCAAGCCGTTGGAATTTTTTGAGACGGTCTAATTTTATGTGGCAAGGAGGGAAACAACGTGCCTATCAAATCGTTTAAACCGACTTCGCCGTCCAAACGGCAAATGACGGTTTCTACTTTCGAAGAGATTACGGCGTCCAAGCCGGAGAAGTCTTTGCTTGCTCCTCTTATGGTCAAGGCTGGCCGTAACAACCAAGGTAAGATTACGGTTCGTCATCAAGGCGGCGGACATAAACGCAAATACCGCATTATCGATTTCAAACGTATCAAAGACGGAATACCAGGCCGCGTTGCCACGATCGAATACGATCCGAACCGTACGGCCAATATCGCGCTGATCAACTATGCTGACGGAGAAAAACGTTACATTATCGCTCCTAAAGGCTTGAAAGTTGGCGACACGATTTTTTCCGGTCCCAATGCGGACATCAAAATCGGAAACGCGCTTCCGCTCGAGAACATTCCGGTCGGTTCCGTTATCCATAACATCGAGCTGAAACCAGGCAAAGGCGGCCAATTGGCACGCGCTGCAGGTACGGGAGCTCAATTGCTCGGTAAAGAAGGCGAATATGTTTCGATCCGTTTGTCTTCGGGCGAAATGCGCCGCATTTTGAAAGCATGCCGCGCTACGATCGGTACAGTGGGCAACGAAGACCACGAGCTGCTCAATATCGGTAAAGCCGGACGTAACCGTTGGCTGGGCAAACGCCCGACAGTCCGCGGGGTTGTCATGAACCCTGTCGATCACCCGCACGGTGGTGGCGAAGGCCGCGCTCCGATCGGACGCAAATCGCCAATGTCTCCTTGGGGCAAGCCTACGCTCGGATACAAAACGCGCAAGAAGAAAAAAGCATCCAACAAATACATCATCCGTCGCCGCACGAAGTAAGGACGGTTGGCTTCGGTTGGATGAAAGGAGGATTTCGTAAATGGGCCGCAGTTTGAAAAAAGGACCTTTCGTGGATGACCACTTGATGAAAAAAGTCGAGGCTATCGGTCAGAAAAAAACCGTGATCAAAACTTGGTCTCGTCGGTCGACCATTTTCCCGCAATTCGTCGGGCATACGTTCGCCGTATACGATGGCAGAAAGCATGTACCGGTCTATGTAACGGAAGACATGGTTGGACACAAGTTGGGCGAATTCGCACCGACTCGTACGTATAAAGGGCACGACGACGACAAGAAAACCGGCAAACGGTAATAAAGATACAGCTTATGTTTGAGAGGAGGTACTTCCATGCAAGCAAAGGCACATGCGAATCACATTCGCATCGCTCCTCGTAAAGTGCGACTTATTATCGACTTGATCCGGGGCAAGCAAGTAGGCGATGCAATTGCTATTCTGCGCAACACCCCGCGTTCCGCTTCTCCGGTCGTGGAAAAATTGCTGAATTCGGCTATCGCGAACGCCGAGCATAACTTCTCGCTCGACCCGAACAAACTGGTCGTCGAGGAAGCTTACGTCAATCAAGGTCCGACGTTGAAACGGATTCGTCCGCGTTCGCAAGGTCGGGCGTTCAAAATTTTGAAACGGACCAGCCACATTACTTTGGTGGTATCTGAAAAATAAGGAGGGATAAAGTGTGGGTCAAAAGGTAAGCCCAGTAGGCCTCAGAATTGGTGTCATCCGTGATTGGGAATCCAAGTGGTATGCCGATAAAGAATTCGGTACATTGCTGATGGAAGACGTCAAAATCCGTGAATATCTGAAAAACAAGCTGAAAGATTCGGCTGTTTCCCATATCGATATCGAGCGTGCTGCAAACCGCGTCAACGTCACGATTCATACGGCCAAGCCTGGTATGGTAATCGGTAAAGGCGGAGCGGAAGTCGAAGTGATCCGCAATCACATCTCCAAAATGTCGGGCAAAAAAGTCCACATCAATATTGCGGAAATCAAAAATCCCGAGCTCGACGCGATTTTGGTCGCCGAAAGCATCGCCCAACAGCTGGAACGCCGCATTTCGTTCCGTCGCGCGATGAAGCAAGCGATCCAACGTACGATGAGAGCAGGAGCGAAAGGAATCAAAACCGGAGTAAGCGGTCGTCTCGGCGGCGCGGAAATCGCGCGGAGCGAAGGCTACAGCGAAGGTACGGTTCCTCTGCATACATTGCGTGCCGATATTGACTACGGTACGGCGGAAGCACATACGACTTACGGACGGATCGGCGTTAAAGTCTGGATCTATCGCGGCGAAGTTCTTCCGACAGCGAAGAAAAAGGACGTTCAGGAAGGAGGAAACTAATCATGTTGTTGCCAAAACGCGTCAAACACCGCAAAGAGCAACGCGGTAAAATGAAAGGCCGCGCCAAAGGCGGTACGGACATCGCGTTCGGCGAATACGGATTGCAGGCCCTTGAGCCGGCTTGGGTAACCAACCGTCAAATCGAAGCTGCACGTATCGCCATGACCCGTTATATCAAGCGGGGCGGTAAAGTATGGATTAAAATTTTCCCTTCCAAGCCGATCACGCAAAAGCCGCTTGAGGTACGGATGGGTAGCGGTAAAGGTAACGTCGAGAAATGGGTGGCTGTTGTTAAGCCGGGCAAGATTTTGTTTGAACTGGCTGGGGTGAGCGAAGAAATCGCGCGCGAAGCGATGCGCCTAGCTTCCCATAAGCTCCCGATCAAGACGAAATTTGTGAAACGAGAAGAAGTGGGTGGTGAAGCAAATGAAAGCCAGTGAATTTCGCAACCTGACCACTGCTGAAATCGAGCAAAAGATTTCCGGATTCAAGGAAGAGTTGTTCAACCTCCGTTTTCAATTGGCAACGGGCCAACTGGACAATCCGATTCGACTTCGTGAGCTTCGCAAGGAGATTGCCCGCGCGAAGACCGTGATACGGGAAAGAGAACTCGGGATTAGCTAAGAACCTTAGAGAGGAGGGCAATCGATGGAGCAACGCAACGAACGCAAAGTGCAGATCGGTAAAGTCGTAAGCGACAAAATGGACAAAACGATCGTTGTCGCCGTTGAAACTTACAAGAAGCACAGCTTGTACCATAAACGTATTAAATATACGAAGAAGTTCAAGGCGCACGACGAAAACAATGAAGCCAAAATCGGCGATACGGTCAAAATCATGGAGACTCGCCCGCTGTCGAAAGACAAACGGTTCAGACTCGTGGAAATCGTCGAAAAAGCGATTCTTGTATAATTCGGACGACACACACACATTTGAAAGGAGGGCAATCCGATGATCCAACCATTTACACGACTGACTTCCGCCGACAATTCCGGCGCCAAGCAACTGATGTGTATCCGTGTTCTTGGCGGCACAGGCCGTCGCGTAGGTCACATTGGTGATTTGATCATTTGCTCTGTGAAAGAAGCAACACCAGGCGGCGTTGTCAAGAAAGGCGACGTAGTCAAAGCGGTTATCGTGCGTACGAAGCGCTCTACCCGTCGTAAGGACGGTTCCTATATCCGGTTCGACGAAAATGCTGCGGTAATTGTAAAAGACGACAAGAGCCCGCGCGGAACCCGTATTTTTGGTCCAGTCGCACGCGAGCTGCGCGATAAAGATTTTATGAAAATCGTATCTCTGGCACCGGAAGTTATATAAGCTTCAGGCCAGCGAAACTGTATGGACATGTGCTCCCGAACAGTGCCTGGACTAAAGTGCGGAGCTGCACTCCCTTCCGGGGGCGAGTATTGGAGGTGTAACGAAGATGCCGAAAGCGAAAAAACTGCTTGAGTCCCACAACCACAAGCTTCATGTAAAAAAAGACGACACGGTAATCGTCATTACCGGCAAAGATAAAGGCAAAAAAGGTCGCGTCATCGCCGCATATCCGCGTGAAAACCGCGTTCTCATCGAAGGTGTGAACATGGTGAAGAAGCACCAAAAGCCGAACCAGCAAAACCCGCAAGGCGGAATTCTCAATCAGGAAGCGCCGATTCACGTGTCCAACGTGATGCTGCTCGACCCGAAAAGCGGACAACCGACTCGCGTAGGTTACAAAGTGCTGGATAACGGCGATAAAGTGCGCGTAGCGAAAAAATCGGGCGAAGTGATCGACTAATTTATTCGGCTTAGAAAGGAGGTCCATCCTTAATGGCAACCAGAATGAAAGATCGTTTCTTGAACGAAGTGACTCCTGCGCTGATGCAGAAGTTTAACTATACGACGGTTATGCAAGTTCCGAAAGTCGAGAAAGTCGTCATCAACATGGGTGTAGGCGACGCGGTGGGGAACTCCAAAATCATCGATACGGCTGTGAACGATATGCAAATTATCGCCGGTCAAAAACCGGTAGTAACTCGCGCCAAAAAATCGATCGCAGGCTTCAAAGTTCGCGAAAATATGCCGATCGGCGTTAAAGTTACGCTGCGCGGCGACCGGATGTATTATTTCCTCGACAAGCTGTTCAACATCGCGATGCCTCGCGTGCGCGACTTCCGCGGCGTTTCGAACAAAGCTTTCGACGGACGCGGCAACTATACGCTCGGTATCAAGGAACAACTGATCTTCCCTGAGATCGAGTATGACAAAGTAGATAAAGTTCGCGGTATGGACATCGTTATCGTCACAACCGCCAAGACGGACGAAGAGTCCCGTGAGCTGTTGGAACAACTCGGAATGCCGTTCGTGAAATAAGATCGGAAATCTGGTAGAGTTCGGAGGTGTAACAGTGGCAAAAACTTCGATGATCATCAAGCAGCAGCGCAAACCGAAATTTGCGGTTCAAGCCTATACGCGCTGCGAGCGCTGCGGTCGGCCGCATTCCGTACTGCGCAAGTTCAAAATTTGCCGTATCTGTTTCCGTGAATTGGCTTATAAAGGTCAAATTCCTGGCGTGAAAAAAGCAAGCTGGTAATCAAACCGTCTTTCGGAAGGAGGTTCGCAACTAATGGTTATGTCAGATCCAATTGCAGATATGCTTACACGCATCCGCAATGCCAACATCGTGCGTCATGAAACGGTGGAAGTTCCCGCTTCGAAAATCAAAAGAGAAATTGCTGAGATTTTGAAGAAAGAGGGCTTTATCCGCGACGCTGAATATATCGAAGACAGCAAGCAAGGGATTATCCGTATGTTCCTGAAATACGGCCCAAATCAAGAACGCGTTATCACCGGCCTGAAACGCATCAGCAAACCGGGCCTGCGCGTTTACGCGAAAAGCCAGGAAGTGCCGAAGGTTCTCGGCGGTCTCGGACTCGCCATCCTGTCCACTTCCAAAGGCGTTATGAGCGACAAAGACGCCCGCCAGTCGAAATCCGGCGGCGAAGTGATTTGCTACGTATGGTAATCCACATCGCGTAAGAATGGAGGTGCAACAATGTCTCGTATTGGTCGTAAACCCATTACGATCCCGTCAGGGGTAAATGTTTCGTTAGATAATACGCTCATTACGGTTAAAGGTCCGAAAGGGACGCTGAGCCGCGAGCTGCATAAAGATATGAAAATCGTTGTGGAAGGTACCGCTATTAACGTAGAACGTCCTTCCGACAATAAACTGCACCGCTCCCTTCACGGTACGACCCGCAGCGTGATCAACAACATGGTTAGCGGCGTAACGGAAGGCTTCTCGAAATCTTTGGATCTCGTAGGTGTCGGTTACCGCGCCAACAAGGCGGGCAACAAGCTGGTATTGAACGTCGGGTACTCTCACCCGGTTGAAATCGTACCGGAAAACGGAATCGAATTCGATGTTCCGTCCAACACGAAAATTATCGTGAAGGGCATCGATAAAGAGCTTGTCGGAGCAACGGCTGCGAAAGTCCGTTCCGTACGCGAGCCGGAGCCTTATAAAGGCAAAGGAATCAAGTACGAAGGCGAGCGCATTCTCCGCAAGGAAGGCAAAGCGGGCAAGAAAAAGTAAGGTTCGCCTTACGGCCGCATGATCCGATAAGGGTCGCTTAAACGACTAAGAAGCCGCAGAGCGCTTCTTGGCATAAGGGAAGGAGTGAACACCCGATGATTACAAAAGGCGATAAAAACAAAGCCCGTCAGAAAAGACATCTGCGCGTACGCAAGAAGATCGAAGGCACGCAGGCTCGTCCGCGTTTGAATATTTTCCGTTCCTCCAAGCATATGTACGCTCAACTCATCGACGATGTGAATGGCGTAACGATCGCAGCCGCATCGACGCAAGATAAGGAATTGAAAGGCCAGTTCGAGAACGGCGGCAACACCGAAGCAGCTCAAAAAGTCGGCGCACTCGTCGCACAGCGTGCAAAAGAAAAAGGCATCAATCAAGTGGTCTTCGACCGCGGCGGATACTTGTACCACGGACGCGTTCAAGCGCTGGCGGATGCAGCCCGCGAAGCAGGACTCGAGTTCTAAACGAAATCTTTAACAAGGAGGTAAGCGACTTGCGTGTAGATCCCAATACATTGGACCTTAAAGAAAAGTTGGTCAACCTGAACCGCGTAGCGAAGGTTGTTAAAGGCGGACGCCGTTTCAGCTTTAGCGCACTTGTCGTCGTCGGCGACGGCAACGGTTGGGTAGGCGCCGGAATCGGCAAAGCGGGAGAAGTACCGGATGCGATCCGCAAAGGTATCGAAGACGCTAAGAAAAACCTGATTCACGTTCCGATCGTAGGCACTACGATTCCGCATCAGGTCATCGGTCATTTCGGTGCCGGCCGCGTACTGTTGAAGCCTGCATCGAAAGGTACGGGAGTAATTGCTGGTGGTCCGGTTCGCGCCGTTTTGGAACTGGCCGGCATCGGCGACATTTTGACGAAATCGCTCGGATCTTCCAACTCCATCAACATGGTTAATGCGACATTGGAAGGTTTGCAACGTTTGAAGCGGGCTGAAGATGTAGCTAAGCTTCGCGGTAAAACGGTTGAAGAGCTTCTCGGTTAAGGAGGGATTCGGATGTCCAAGCAATTGCAAATTACGCTTAAGCGCAGTTTGATCGGCCGCCCGGAAAGCCAACGTGTAACCGTCAGAACGCTCGGTTTGCGGAAGCTGAATTCGACAGTCGTTCATAACGACGTGCCGTCGATCCGTGGCATGATCAACCAAGTAAGCCACTTGCTCGAAGTTAAAGAAGTGTAAGAAAAGCCTATCACTACGAACGTTCAAGTTCGTTTTAACAATCTTGTTGAGGAGGTGCACCGATGAAGTTACACGAACTTTCACCTGCACCGGGTTCGAAGAAAACTCGCAACCGTGTAGGTCGCGGGATCGGAAGCGGAAACGGCAAAACTTCAGGTAAAGGTCACAAAGGTCAAAACGCACGCTCCGGCGGCGGCGTTCGCCCGGGCTTCGAAGGCGGACAGAACCCTCTGTATCGTCGTTTGCCGAAGCGCGGTTTCAACAATCGCTTCCGTACGGAATACGCGATTGTGAACCTGAGCGATTTGAATCAATTTTCCGCGGGAACGGAAGTCACACCGGAACTGCTATTGCAAACGGGTGTTGTGAAAAACCCGAAAGACGGCATTAAGATTTTGGGTAACGGCGAGCTTGCTGTCCAGCTGACAGTTAAAGCGAATAAGTTCTCTCAATCTGCCGTCGAAAAGATTCAAGCTGCCGGCGGTAAAACCGAGGTGATTTGATGTTCAAGACGTTGTCCAACATCATGAAGGTGCAAGATCTGAGAAGAAGAATCATATTTACTCTTCTCCTCCTGATCGTGTACCGAATCGGCGCTTTTATTCCAGTGCCGAACATCGATTCGGAAATACTGAAAAGCATCGATCAATCGAGCAGCGGGGGCGTATTCGGCTTGCTGAATACTTTCTCCGGCGGCGCCTTGTTCCAGTTCTCGATATTCGCACTCGGGATTATGCCGTACATCACGTCCTCCATCATCGTGCAGCTTCTGTCGATGGACGTCGTACCCCGGTTTGCGCAGTGGGCGAAAGAAGGCGATGTCGGCAGAAAGAAACTGGCTCAAATTACCCGGTATGGCACTATCGTGCTCGGCCTGATCCAGGCTTACAGCGTAGCGTTCGGCTTTAACCGGCTGTACGGCATGCAGTTGGTTACGGATGCCGGGTTCACGACTTATCTGCTGATCGCAATCGTGTTGACGGCAGGTACGGCCTTCCTGATGTGGCTCGGCGAGCAAATTACCGAACATGGCATCGGAAACGGGATTTCCATCATCATCTTCGCCGGTATTATCGCCTCGATTCCGAACGGCATCAACATGATCTATTTGAACATGTTCGCCGAATCGGCCGAGGGAGCTTTGTTCCTGAACATTTTGAAAGTCCTGATCATCCTGCTGGTCGTTGTGGCCATCGTGGTCGGAGTTATCTATGTTCAGCAAGGCGTACGCAAAATTCCGGTTCAATATGCGAAGCGCGTAGTCGGACGTAAAATGTACGGCGGTCAATCGACGCATATCCCGCTCAAAGTCAATGCGGCGGGCGTCATACCGGTAATCTTCGCTTCGTCTCTGCTCGTCTTTCCTCCGACGATCGCGCAATTTTGGCGCGGCAACGTCGTAGCGGACTGGATTATCAACAACTTGTCGTACACCGCTGCATTAGGTATGGTACTGTACGTGCTGTTGATTATCGGTTTCACGTACTTCTACACGTTCGTGCAAATCAATCCGGTACAAATGGCCGATCAGATGAAGAAAAACGGGGGTTACATCCCGGGAATTCGTCCAGGCAAAACAACCGCGACTTACTTGACGCGCGTCATGACCCGCATCACGCTGTCCGGCGCGATTTTCCTGGCGCTTATTTCGATTTTGCCGGTGTTCTTCACCAACCTGGCGGGACTTCCGCAGCAAGTAACGATCGGCGGCACTTCGCTGCTAATCGTGGTCGGTGTTGCGCTGGAAACGATGAAGCAGATTGAAAGTCAATTGATTAAACGCCACTACAAAGGGTTTATCAATAAATAACGCATGTAGGATGTTTTCTTTAACGGAAACTTCCAGGGAGGGTGCGTACTTTGAACATTCTTTTCATGGGTCCTCCGGGAGCCGGCAAAGGAACTCAAGCCGAACGAATCGTAGACGAGTTTCGCGTTCCGCATATTTCTACGGGCGACGCGTTTCGTCTCGCGATGAGTCAGGGGACTCCGCTAGGCGTTCAGGCCAAGAGCTTTGTCGATCAAGGCTTGCTGGTACCGGACGAGATTACGAACGGAATCGTCAGAGAGCGTCTGGAGAAATCGGATTGCGACAACGGATTCCTGTTAGACGGATTCCCGAGAACGATCGCGCAGGCAGAAGCGCTTGACGATATGTTGGCTTCAATGGGGAAACGGATCGATCACGTCATCAATTTGAAGGTCGATCGCGATTTGCTGCTCGGACGTTTGACCGGCCGGCGCATTTGCAAATCGTGCGGCTCTACCTATCACGTGCTGTTCAATCCTCCTAAGGTCGAGGGTGTATGCGACAAATGCTCCGGCGAATTGTACCAGCGTTCGGACGACACCGAGGAGAAGGTAGGCACGCGGTTGGATGAGTACAACAATAAAACCGCTCCTTTGCTCGAGTATTACGGAAACAAAGATTTGCTGCGCGAAGTGGACGGTCAACAAGACATCGATGAGGTAACGGCTGGAATTTCTTCCTTGCTGCGAGGTCAAGCCTGATGATCATTTGTAAGTCCGAAGCTGAACTTGTCCTTATGCGGCAAGCCGGCCGGATCGTCGCGGAGACGCACCGGTTGATGGCCAAAGCGGTTCAGCCTGGCATTACAACCAAGGAATTGGATCAAATCGCGGAAACATATATTCGCAGCCAGGGGGCTACTCCATCTTTCAAAGGCTATAACGGTTTTCCTGCCAGCATCTGTGCTTCGGTTAACGAGCAACTGGTTCACGGATTTCCCGGCGACAGAAAGCTGAAGGAAGGCGACATCATTACGATCGATATCGGAGCGCAGTACAAAGGATACCATGGCGATTCGGCGTGGACTTATCCGGTGGGCCACATTTCCGAAACGGCCCGCAGGCTGCTTGAAGTTACGGAGCGTTCGCTGTATGCGGGATTAGCAAAGGCGAAAGCGGATGTCCGCCTGTATACCATCTCGCATGCCATTCAGACATGCGCAGAGGAAGAAGGCTTTTCGATCGTGCGCGAGTATGAGGGGCACGGAATTGGTCAAAACTTGCATGAGGAACCGGAAATTCCCAACTACGGCATGCCGGATCGGGGGCCGCGCTTGAAAGCGGGCATGGTGCTTGCGATCGAACCGATGGTAAACGTCGGCGAACGGTATGTTAGGACGTTGGAGGACAATTGGACGGTCGTCACCGCCGATGGTTCGTTATGTGCGCATTTCGAGCATACGATCGCCATTACCCCCGACGGATACGAGATCTTGACCAAATCCGAAGGAATGGGTGAACGTTGATGGATGGAACCGGGGTACACGCGACTCAGCCGGAAATCGGCAGAATCGTCAAGGTGCTTCGCGGCCGTGAACAGGAAGGTTACGCGGTAATCGTCCGGATCATCGATGCTCGGTTCGTATGGATTGCCGACGGAGACAAGCGCAAGTTTGATCAACCAAAAAAGAAAAACCTGCTTCATCTGGAGCTGCTTGAGTTCGTGAGCGGCGAGGTAGCCGACAGCATTATGGAGACGGGGCGTGTAACCAATGGAAAGCTGCGTTACGCGTTGAACAAGTTTTTGGAAAGCGGGCAATCCGAAGCGCATGAGAAAGGAGAATGACCGTGGCCAAAGAAGATGTGATTGAGGTAGAAGGCAAAGTAATCGAACCTCTCCCGAACGCGATGTTCAAGGTGGAGCTCGAAAACGGACATCAAGTGCTGGCCCACGTTTCGGGCAAAATCCGGATGCATTTCATCCGCATTTTACCGGGGGATAAAGTTACTGTAGAGTTATCGCCATATGATTTGAGCAGAGGCCGGATCACGTATCGGTTTAAATAAAAAGATTGTTGTTCACGAAGCAGCTTTCTTCCAGAAAGCTCTCAGGAGGTAATAATAATGAAGGTAAGACCGTCGGTCAAACCGATCTGCGAAAAATGCAAAGTTATTCGTCGCAAAGGCGCCGTCATGGTCATTTGCGAAAATCCGAAGCATAAGCAAAAACAAGGATAAAAGGAGGTGCACGAACACTAATGGCTCGTATAGCTGGAGTAGACTTGCCCCGTGACAAACGCGTGGAAATCGCGCTGACGTATATTTTCGGGATCGGCAAAACGACGTCCCAAAAAATCATTGCCCAAACCGGCATCAATCCGAACACCCGCGTTCGCGACCTGACGGAGGACGAAGTAAGCAAAATCCGTGAGAACATCGACAAATCGCAAAAGGTGGAAGGCGACCTTCGCCGTGAGATTGCCCTGAACATCAAGAGGCTCGTTGAAATTGGCTGCTATCGCGGTATTCGTCATCGTCGCGGCTTGCCGGTTCGCGGTCAACGCACCAAAACAAACGCTCGTACGCGTAAAGGACCACGTCGTACCGTAGCGAATAAGAAGAAATAATAAGGGGGGATAACTCTCATGGCAAAGCCTAAAAAAGCAGTAGCACGCACAAAACGTCGTGACCGTAAAAATATTGAATCCGGAGTGGCTCATATCCGCTCGACGTTTAACAATACGATCGTAACGATTACCGATCCTCACGGCAATGCGATTTCTTGGGCAAGCGCAGGAAACCTGGGCTTCAAAGGTTCGCGTAAAAGCACTCCGTTCGCCGCTCAAATGGCTGCCGAATCCGCAGCGAAAGCAGCTATGGAACATGGTATGAGAAGCGTTGAAGTTATGGTTAAAGGACCGGGCGCTGGCCGCGAAGCCGCGATCCGTTCGCTTCAGGCTGCAGGCCTCGAAGTCAACCTGATCAAAGACGTTACTCCGGTTCCGCATAATGGCTGCCGTCCGCCGAAACGTCGTCGTGTCTAATTGTGGTTCCTATAGTATAAATATCAGAAACATGTGAATAATGGTTGTGGACGATAGGCATACTATACTATTTTGCGCATGCAGGGAATCCGGAGGGAAACGACGTTTTTAAGGAGGGTTAAGTTCATGATCGAAATTGAAAAGCCAAAAATCGAAACCGTTGAACTGAGCGAAGACGGCAAATACGGCAAGTTCGTGATCGAACCGCTGGAGCGCGGATACGGCACAACGCTCGGGAACTCCTTGCGCCGCATCCTGCTTTCTTCGTTGCCGGGCGCGGCTGTCAATTCCGTTCAAATCGACGGTGTGCTGCACGAGTTTTCGACAGTGCCGGGCGTGAAGGAGGATGTAACGGAGGTTATCCTGAACTTAAAGGGATTGTCTTTGAAAATACATTCCGACGAGGAAAAGGTACTGGAAATCGATGCCGAAGGCGAAGGCAATGTCGTTGCAGGCGATATCCGCGCGGACAGCGATGTGGAAATCCTTAATCCGGATTTGCATATTGCGACTCTCGCTGCGGATGCGAGACTGCATATGCGCATTCACGCCGGTCGCGGCAGAGGCTATGTGCCTGCCGATCGCAACAAGAGAGAGGATCAGCCGATTGGAGTAATCCCGGTAGACTCGATCTATACGCCGATCTCCCGCGTCAATTACAGTGTCGAAAACACCCGTGTCGGTCAAGTCACGAACTACGACAAACTTACCCTCGAAGTGTGGACCGATGGAAGCATTCGACCGGAAGAAGCCGTCAGCCTCGGTGCTAAAATTTTGACCGAGCATTTGCTGCTGTTTGTCGGACTGACCGACGAAGCAAAAGATGCGGAAATTATGGTTGAAAAAGAAGAAGACAAGAAAGAAAAAGTGTTGGAGATGACCATCGAAGAGTTGGATCTTTCGGTGCGTTCCTACAACTGCTTGAAACGTGCGGGTATTAATACCGTACAAGAGCTGATCACGAAAACCGAAGAGGATATGATGAAGGTCCGCAATTTGGGCCGCAAATCTTTGGAGGAAGTTCAAGAGAAGCTGGAAGAGCTCGGTCTCGGCTTGCGCGCGGAAGATTAATCCGTTAATCTTCTATTGCGGTGCAGCCGTTCTTGGTTCAACCGACGATTACAGAAGGAGGGGAAAGACAGATGGCATACCAAAAATTAGGTCGTGACACGAGCGCCCGTAAAGCGTTGTTCCGGGATCTGGTAACTGACCTGTTCTTATACGAACGAATCCAAACTACCGAAGCCAAAGCAAAAGAAGTTCGTTCCATTGCGGAAAGGCTGATTACGCTGGCCAAGCGCGGCGATCTGCATGCGCGCCGTCAAGCAGCTGCCTTCGTACGTCGCGAACAGCTGGAAGGTCAGGATAACGACGCGATCCAGAAGCTATTCTCTGAACTCGCGACTCGCTATTCGGAGCGTCCAGGCGGATACACCCGTATCCTGAAGCTCGGGCCTCGCCGCGGCGATGCAGCTCCTATGGTTTTCTTGGAATTGGTGGATCGAGCTTAATCGACCGGATGAAAGGGTGGACAGAATCGATGATTCTGATGAAGCCCTTTTTTTGTCTCGGCAAGGTGAAGGTGGCTAGTCAAGCGGCTGTTCCCCAACTATCGCTCCGAAGGGAAGATTGCCTGAAGCGTTATGAGGAATTTGATCATGACCGTAAGCTACGATGGGACCAACTATTTCGGTTTTCAAGCCCAACCGGGCGGGAATACGATTCAAGACCGGATCGAGAAAGCTATCTGGCATCTTACGGGAGAGAACATCACCATCACCTCGTCGGGGCGAACCGATGCGGGGGTCCATGCAAGAGCGCAAATTTTCAACTTTCACACCGCGTCCTCCATTCCGCTCGAGCGGTGGGCATTCGCGCTTAATTCGCGTCTGCCTCCGGACATTCGCATTCTGGAGGCGCGTATGGCGGATCCGGAATTCCACGCGCGCAGATGGGCAAAGAGGAAGACGTACCGGTACACGATCGACAACAATCGCACCCCGGATGTGTTTCAACGACATTTGCAGTACCATCATCCGACCCCGCTCGACGTGGAAGCGATGCGCCATGCGCTCCAGACGTTGATTGGCGAACATGATTTCACGTCGTTCTGCTCCGTGGGATCTACCAAGCTTTCACATGTGCGAACGATATTCGATGCCGTAATCGAAAGGCATTCGAATACAGAGTTTGCGGCATCTCCCGGACTTATTCATATTACTGTCACCGGCAGCGGTTTTCTGCAACATATGGTTCGCATCATCGTCGGCACGCTGCTGCAGGTTGGGGAAGGCAAACGGAATGCAGCGGATATGGAAGCCGTTCTGAAAGCCAAGGATCGTTCACGCGCGGGACCGACGGCGATGTCTCACGGTTTGATGCTGTGGGAAGTCGTATATTGAAGACGCATGAAGGGGTAGCGGAAAAGAAACTTGCGCTACGCCCGGAAATGTTGTAATATATTATTTGGCTTTCATAACGGGCCTCCCACGCCCCACGTTATGAAAGAAAGACGATTTGACCTAACGTAACCTATGAATATGTATGCTTTGACGGAGATTTATTTAGGAGGACATTGCGAATGCGTACCACATATATGGCTAAGCCCAATGAAGTTGAAAAGAAATGGTACATTATCGATGCAGCCGGCCAAACTCTTGGACGCATGGCCAGCGAAGCGGCGTCGATTCTGCGTGGCAAAACGAAACCGGAGTACACTCCGCATATCGACACAGGCGATTTCGTTATCATTATCAACGCTGACAAAGTCGTGTTGACCGGTAAAAAATTGCTGCAAAAAAAATATTACCGCCATTCGCAATACCAAGGCGGTTTGAAAACGACTACGGCTCAAGAAATGCTGAACAACAAACCGGATCGTATGGTAGAACTGGCCGTTTTCGGCATGCTGCCGAAAAACCGTTTGGGCGACAGCTTGAAAACGAAGCTGAAAGTGTACGCCGGCTCGGAGCACCCGCATCAAGCACAACAACCTGAAGTATGGCAACTTCGCGGATAATTAGAGGGAGGACCTGTTCATGGCACAAGTTCAATACTATGGAACCGGCCGTCGGAAACACTCGGTAGCTCGTGTACGTCTCGTACCGGGCGAAGGCCAAATCGTGATCAATAATCGTCCGTTGGATGAATACTTCGGACTGGAAACGTTGAAGCTGATCGTTAAACAACCGTTGACATTGACGGAAACGGGAAGCCGTTATGACGTTATCGTTATCGCTAACGGCGGCGGCACGACCGGCCAAGCCGGAGCAATCCGTCACGGCATCTCCCGTGCGCTCTTGAAAGCAGATCCGGAATATCGCGGTTCGTTGAAACGCGCCGGGTTCCTGACGCGCGATCCGCGCATGAAGGAACGTAAAAAGTACGGCTTGAAAGCAGCTCGTCGTGCGCCTCAGTTCTCCAAACGTTAATTGGGTTCGACAGAACAAAAACCTTTTCCCTTCGGGCGAAAAGGTTTTTTCTTTTTTTCACCAATATGTGGGGCCGCCATATGATAAAGATGTGCCTAATTTTTTATACCGGTTCATCACGATTACTATTGACACCCCATCAATTAACCTTATAATGAGTATATACCTTAATTCATATAAATTAACTCGGAAATAGCCAAGGAGGATCATACGTATGAACTTGCTTGAAAAGGAAGCTCTTATCCGTGATGCGGCGGAAACATTGGAGTTGGAATCTCCCGAGCACATCCTGAAATGGGCGATCGAAAGATTCCCGAATATTACGTTTGCCTGCAGCTTCGGTGCGGAGGACGTAGTACTGGTCGATATGCTGCAGAAAATATCGCCTTCCACGGACATCTTTTACTTAGATACGGATCTTCATTTCAAAGAAACATACGAAACACGCGACCGTATGGAAGCGCACTATGGCATGAAATTCGTTCGGGTAAGCCCGAAGCTTACGCTAGAGCAGCAAGCCGAACAACACGGGGAAGAGCTATGGAAATCGGAGCCGACCTCCTGCTGCAATATTCGCAAGGTTGAGCCGTTGACGAGAATTTTAGGCAAATACGAGGCTTGGATTACCGGAATCCGGAGAGATCAAGCTCCGACGCGGGCCAATGCGAAGAAAATCGAATACGATGTCAAATTCGGTCTTGTTAAATTCAACCCGATCGCCAACTGGACGTCCGATGACGTTTGGAATTATATACGGGAGCACAATCTGATCTACAATCCGCTTCACGATCAGTACTACCCAAGCATCGGCTGCGAGAAATGCACCCGCCAAGTGTTGCCTGGCGAAGATCCGCGTGCCGGCCGCTGGTCCGGATTCGAGAAAACGGAGTGCGGTTTGCACAAATAAGATCTTAGGAGGATCTCACATGTCCGAAACGATAAAACCTCACGGCGGCACTTTGATCAATCGGATCGTATCCGGAGAGAAGCGAGACAAGCTGCTGCAAGAAGCGGAACAGCTTCAACAAATCCCGGTGAACGCCTGGACGATTTCCGATCTGGATCTGATCGGAATCGGTGCCTTTTCGCCATTAAACGGTTTTTTGGAGGAAAAAGACTATAAATCGGTTATTGACCGGATGCGTTTGTCTGACGGTACGGTATGGAGCATACCGATCGTACTGCCGGTGGATGATTCATTATTCGAACGGTTGGCTGTAGGGGAGCAGGTTGCGCTTGTCGGCGAAGAAGACAAAATCGTATATGGCGTTCTTGACGTGCGCAGCATCTATAAGGTGGATCAACGGGACGAAGCGGTGAAAGTGTTCAAGACGGACGATCCGGAGCATCCAGGCGTCCAGAAGCTGTTTGCCAGACCGAAAACCTACGTGGGCGGTCCGATTCAGGTGCTCAATCGTCCGAAGCCGAATAAATTTCAAGAGTTTTACTTCGATCCGGCGGACACGCGCAAACGGTTCGTTCAGAACGGCTGGAAAACGGTAGTCGGCTTTCAAACCCGCAATCCGGTTCATCGCGCTCATGAATATATCCAGAAAACGGCGATGGAAATCGTAGATGGACTGTTCCTCAATCCGCTCGTAGGCGAGACAAAGTCTGACGATATTTCCGCCGATGTCCGGATGAGAAGCTACCTGGTTCTGATGGAGCATTATTATCCGAAGCAGCGAACGTTCTTAGGCGTTTTTCCGGCCGCAATGCGTTACGCTGGCCCACGGGAAGCCATTTTCCACGCTATGGTACGTAAAAACTACGGTTGTACGCATTTTATCGTAGGACGGGATCATGCGGGCGTAGGAGACTATTACGGCACGTATGAGGCCCAAGACATTTTCAAAAACTTCACGGCCGATGAGCTGGGTATCACGCCGTTGTTTTTCGAGCATAGCTTCTTCTGCACGAAGTGCGGCAATATGGGAACGAGCAAGACGTGCCCGCACGACAAGTCGCACCATATGCATTTGTCCGGTACGAAAGTACGCGCCATGCTAAGAGAAGGCATTTGTCCTCCGGCCGAGTTTACGCGTCCGGAAGTGGCTCAGGTGCTGATCGAAGGAATGTCCGACCAACTTGTCCCTTCGTCCAATCCTTAGGTATATTTGTCCACTCTCGTCCATAAGATTTCTATGAGAAGTCTTGTGGAACTGGGGTGGTTTTTTTATGCGGAAAAGAAGAGCGCGTATCGTCGTCTGGCTCAACATGAACGGCATCTTGAAAATCGTCATGTCGGCGGCGCTGGTCATGCTCATGATTTTCTTGTTCACCTACGAACTGCCCTCGACCCGTACTTGGACTTATTGGACGATGCCGTTATCCGGCAAAGTAATTGCCATTGACGCGGGACACGGAGGACCGGACGGCGGAGCGGTCAGTAAGGACGGGTTGGTCGAGAAAGAAGTGAATCTCGCGATATCGCTCTATTTACGGGATTATTTGCAGCAGGCGGGTGCACTGGTCGTCATGACCCGAGAGAATGACCGGGATTTGGCGAGCGAGGCCACTAAAGGCTACAGCAAACGGAAAACCGAAGACTTGCTCAACCGCGTGGATCTGATTCAACAAAATAAAGCAGGCATGTCGATTAGCATCCACCTGAACAGCATCCCTTCAAGCAAATGGAAGGGGGCACAAACGTTTTATTATCCGACCAATCCCGAAGGGAAGAAGCTGGCCGAATCGATCCAAAGCGAAATCCGTACGAATTTGAACAATACCGACCGGGTGCCGAAAACCGAGGATACGTTTTACTTGTTGAAAACATTGCCTATTCCTGCGGTATTGGTGGAAGTCGGATTTCTTTCCAATCCGGAAGAAGCGAGGCTGATGGCGGACGCCAGCTATCAGAAGAAGGTGGCGGAATCGATTTATCGGGGGGTTGTTCGCTACGCCGCGGGCCAATAAGGATTGGCATATTTCTTCCCGCAACCTGACATGTGCTATAATAATTGCAGCATTTCATAACGTAGTAACGGGAGGCTGCCCACATGACTCGGGAACAAGTACTGGAGAAGCTGCGTCATTTGCCGGATCCGGTATATCGCATAAGCATGGTCGAACTGAATTTGATTAAAGACGTTATGGTGAAGGAATCCGGCGTAGCGATGAGTGTAGTCCTTTCTTCCGACGAGGAAGGGCGCAGAGAAGAGTTGAGCAAGCAAATCAAGGACGCGCTGAGCCAGGAAGGCATCGCCGATGTACATATCCGTTTCCGCGCCATGTCCGACTTTGAGCGCAACGAAATATCGAAGCGACATAAAGCGGAGCCTGCTCCGGCGGCCGAAAAGCCGACTCCTACCAATCTCCTGGGCGCGGAATCCAAAACTACTTTCATAGCCGTGGCAAGCGGCAAGGGCGGCGTCGGGAAGTCTACAGTGGCCGTAAATTTGGCCGCGGCTCTCGCGAGAAAAGGCAAGAAGGTCGGGATTATCGATGCGGACATTTACGGCTTCAGCGTTCCGGACATGATGGGGATCGAGGAACGGCCGGAATTGGTCGATCAATTGATTCGGCCAGTGGAGCGATTCGGTGTAAAAATCATCTCGATGGGCTTCTTCGTTCAGGATAATGCCCCGGTTATCTGGCGCGGGCCGATGCTCGGCAAAATGCTGAAAAACTTTTTCACCGAGGTCGAATGGGGTGAAATCGACTATATGGTGCTCGACCTTCCCCCAGGAACGGGCGATGTGGCGTTGGATGTGCACCAAATGATTCCGCAGAGCAAAGAAATTATCGTCACGACGCCGCATGCGACGGCGGCATTCGTAGCGGCGCGCGCAGGCGCCATGGCCGTTCATACGAATCATGAAATTATCGGCGTTGTCGAGAATATGGCGTATTATTCCTGCGGTCAATGCGGACACAAAGATTACGTGTTCGGCCGCGGAGGAGGGGCGAAGCTGGCAGACGAGCTTCATACGCAGCTGCTTGCCCAAATTCCGCTTGGAGCGCCCGACAACCATCCGGCCGAACCGGATTACTCGCCATCGGTCTACAAGGCGGATAGCGAGGCCGGGGGCATGTATTTGGAAGTAGCGGATGCGGTTATTCGCCGATGCGAGACGTAATAAAAGCATATTTGCATAAACGACAGGAAGGGACCGGCCATGAGCCGGTCCCTTAGCGTTATCGTACTCCTCTATGAAGATTGTCCTTCTCCGCCGCCGTCTTGTTTTTGCTCCGATTTCTTCTCGCCTTGCTTCTTGCCTTTGCCTTGGCCGCTTTTCGGCTGAGCTTCTTCCTCCATAACTTTCTTGAGCAAAGTCATGAGCTCCAAACGATACAGCGGGCTTTGTAAAGCTTCCTGCATAATGGTCATGACCTGCTGCCGGTATTGGGCGCTTTTCATGTTGTCGATCATCAACTTCTCATAATCCGGGTTTTTCATCAGGTCGAGCATTTGCTTCTGGTATTCGGGATCCTTCATCAAATCCTTCTGGAGCTGTTTGTTTTCCTTCTGAAGCGCCTTGGCGAAGTCGCCCGCGAACTTTGGATCGGTCATCATCGCCTTGAGCATTTTGTCGCTGCCGTCGGCCGTCAGAACATCTTTAACGACCAATTGAAGCTGTTGGGCGTCCTCGGTGGACAACATTTGTATTTTACCGCCGCCGCTTTTCGCGGATTGGGCTTGAAGCATACCCGTTGCCGTTTCATCGCCCGTTTTGGCCGCGTCTTTAATGGCTTTTTTGCCGTCATCCGATTTTAAAATATCGAGAACCATCGATTTTGTATCTTTATAGCCCGAAGAGCTGCTTCCTTCGGAAGAACCTCCGCTGCCGCAAGCAATCAATAATGGCAACAGCAGAAATGCGGATAATCCGCGCACCTTTTTCCAGATCATGGAACCTGTTGCTCCCTTCATGTGGTTTGCGCTTAGTATTTGTTGATTTCGCGTCTTTATGTTCGGAGAACTTTGGCTTTGCCGATTCGCTTTTTGTTGTACGTGTTGGTACAATTGACTATAATAGGGTGCAGATTGCCTGTATCGGAGTAGGCGTTGCGGAGGGATTGGAACTTGACTTTAAAAAAATGGAATTATTTGTTTTGGACGACCTTGTTGATTGGAACCGTGGCGGGTATGATTACAAGCATCATCATCAAGCTGACCGTTCCCGATTTTAATTTCCTCGGCATATCCGTCGGCTGGTATGAATGGATATTTATGCTGTTCGGCGCGAGCATGATCGCGGTGCTAAGCGAGATGGGCTTTTTCGCCTATTTGACCGTTCGGTTCGTTGCCATGAGTCTATTCCGCGGCAAGCTGCTGTACTGGGACATCTTGCAGGTCGTAGTCATTATTGTTGCCTTGTTCGATATCGTTTATTTGCGTTATACGGGCGCGGCCGACAGCGGTAACGGTTGGGTGCAGTATATTGTGCTGCCGGTCGGCATTTTACTCGTATCGGTAGCGGTTGCGCGGTGGAAAGTCAAGGAAACGAATCGGAATGCCCTCATTCCCACGTTGTTTTTTATGTGCGTAGTCACGATCATGGAAGCTATACCTGCCTTCAACCTGAACCAAGCCTCCTATACGATCATCATGGTAGTCCCTTTGCTTGCCTGCAATGCATGGCAAATCCTCCTGCTGCATCGCCTGCTGCCGACGAATAACAGCCCCAAGAAAACGTCCGAAGCTTAATGCTTCGACACGATCCCGGGGCTGTGCGCTTGACCGAAGAGCTACTTGTTAGCTCTTTTTTCTTGCCAACTTGGTTAATGCACTTTGCCGCTTGACAACCGTTCCGCTTCTTTATGTTCAACGCTCGTTTGCTGCAGAAGCTCTCCGACGGAGACGAATTCGTATCCTTTTGCGCGCAATTGGTCGATAATAGTCGGAAGCGCCTCGTGCGTCTGGGTGCAGGTGTCGCTTGCGTGCATCAGGACGATATCGCCGGAGTGGGCTTTCGTGACGACGCGGTTAATAATATTGTCGACGCCTTTATTCATCCAGTCGAGCGAATCCGTATCCCATTGGATTACCTTATAGTTCAATTCGTTTGCGATACGGAGAACCCTTTTGTCGAAATCGCCATTCGGCATACGGATCAAATTCGGATTTTGGCCGGTGACCTGCTGTAAAATGCCGTGGGCGGTTTGGATCTGCGTGCGAATCTCCTCGTCGTTCAGCTTGCTGTAATTGACATGCTTGTGGCCGTGGCTGCCGATTTCCCAGCCGCCCTTGACGATTTTTTGGACAATCTCGGGATGCTGCTGGCTCCAAGGGGAGGATAAGAAGAAGGTCGCTTTCTTCACTCCCTTGTCCTCCAATATTTTGAGGATCGGCTCGGCGCGTTTATCTCCCCAGCTAATATCGAACGTTAGGGCGATCACTTTCCTGTCCGTCTCCACGCTGTAAACGGCCGACGGCTCGCCTTGCGAAAAAACGGTGATGTTGTCGCTTTCGGAATAAACGATACCGATTGCGAATAAGACGGCAATGAATACAATCAAATAACGTTTCAGCTTCGTGCCGTTCATGACATAGAAAAAGTTCACGGTAAATCGATGCCTCCTTTGGTTCCTTTCACGGCCATCGGGGTCGTGCGCGAAAGGCTTGTTTATATTTATAATAAAAATGTATGCTCGTACCGGATTGTTATGCTTGGAATCGCGGACAAACTATTTTAGGATGCGGAGGAAACACGATGACTTTGAAGGCGCTGTTTGCCCATTTTAAGGAAATGAACAATTACTTCATTGCCGCTGCGCTTGTATTTGCCGCAGGAGTAGTGCTTGGATTCGGCTATTCCGATCGCTTCGAAGCCGTTTTGCAAAGCCAAATCGAAGGCTTGCGCGAATTGGCGCGTTCTATCCAAGCCAAAGATCATTCGATGCTGTGGCTGTTCGGCTTTATTTTTCTGAACAACGCTTTGAAATCGATACTGATTATTTTTGCGGGAATGTTCTTCGGTCTGCTGCCGATCGGTTTCTTGCTCATCAATGGGATGGTAATCGGATATTTGGCCGAGCTGCAGGCGGAAGCGGGGCTCATGGGTTTATTCTTGAAAGGAATTTTGCCGCATGGGATTATCGAAATACCGGCAATCATACTGGCATGCGCTTACGGTATCAAATTCGGAACGATTATGGGCAAAGGGCTGCTGCGGTTACTCAGCTCCCGGGGGAGATCCGTATTCGCCGCCGACTTGGAGCGTTTTATCAAACTGACGGTACCGTTGGTAGGACTGCTCGTCGTTTCGCTCCTCGTGGCGGCCATCATCGAGAGCACGATTACGCCTTGGCTCATTCAAATGTAAATAAAATTATGGTATTTTTCGGCATGCCGGTCATAAAATTCCCAAATTGTGAGCATAACAGTAAAGCGGTGAACATCACCTTGCGAAAACGAAGCTACCGACTTTACCTAACAGGGGGCGCATTGCTTTACTATGCTCGGATTTCTATTTAATCAAAGAGAATGCAAGGAATTGGGGTACGTGCTGCGCAAAGAACTGGACGAAATGCTGTTCGACCTGAAGGACAACCGCCTGGACGGCGACGTGAAGAAAGCCATCGAGTCGCGATATAAGATCGTATTCCGTATGTATGCCAGACTCGCATCCTCCAAAGATTTGTCGCGGTATGCGCGAAATCATAATTATCAGTAAAACAGCACCAGTACCGTTGTATGAGGTGGCCAATAAACAGTCCGTAATTCAATTGAACGCTGTTATCGACATGAAAATGGTTTATCGATAAAAAAGATCGATGGTATGCTTGACTTTTGCAAAGCAGATATGATAAATTATGTTTCGCACCATCGATCTACAGCTTGGCGGACAAGCATTTGAACAAGGTTTCAAAAAAATGCTTGCATTAGCACAGGTGGTTGTGATATATTAAAGAGGTCGCCGCAAAACGGCGAAAA
>NZ_VDCQ01000065.1:0-48044 GCF_006265175.1 Paenibacillus hemerocallicola
GAGCAAAGGACTGAAAATCCTTGTGTCGGCGGTTCGATTCCATCCCAAGCCATTGTGCTAACGGTGTACGTTAGTTGAACAAAGTGAGATCAAAGAAAGGGCCATCCGGTAAAAGGATGGCCCTAAAACTTGCCGTTACAGACAGCACGGAGAACCGTACCACAAGTAACGGCAAGATTTTTGCATTAGAAAGTCTGTTTGTTGGCAATCATCTCCAGCTCTGTTGCAACTTGGTCAAGAGGCTTCTGGGTATCAATTTCATAAGTAGCTCCGGATCGCAATAAAGGCTCAACGGTTTTGACATAGTGGATAATCTCTTCATGCTCTTCGGATGTTTTACCGTAATCGTTTGTCCTACGGGAAGCCACACGATCGAGGATGACTTCCAGAGGGGCGCTCAGCAGCACGATTGCATCGAAATTCGGGTAAAAATTCACCTGGTTGGATACAGTGCCAGATATGAATAAAGCGCCTTCAGTGTGTTCCGCGAGCAGCTTCTCGATGCGATCCTCGCGCCATAACCACCCGGAATCATCCCCATACTCGCTCCACCCATCGTAATCCGTGTCGACAACTCGATGGCCTCTGCGAGCCAGTTCGTTCAGAGCTGATGTTTTCCCTGTACCTGACATCCCTGTTACCAGAATGATAACCTTATGTTTTGGTGTCGAATGTGTAGTTTTCATTACCAGTCTCCCAACTTCTATATATAAAATGATTATGTCAATAATAATCTATAATAAGAGGGTCTAGATGTCAAAACTTGCCATTTCGGACAGCGCGGTGAACTGTACCATAGATTACAGACAGGTCATTCCGCTAACGGATACGATAGTGGAAATAGACGGGAGCAGGTCGCCGCGGCAACTGCTCCCTTTTTTCATTGAAGTAACGGGCAGGGTAGTTGAAGAGATGTACTATAAGAATTGATCCACATAAATTTAAACAAATTGGATCTTTACAGGTCCAATTTTCTGTTTATTATTTAAGGTATTCCGGGGGGAGAGAACCAATGTATATACCTTCGCATTTTAAAATTACGGATGAAACAATTGCCTACAATATAATAAGAGAAAGCAGCTTGCTACTCTGTTTTCGCAACATGAAGGCAAACCTTACGCAACTCACTTGCCATTAATTATTGACCCTAGACATCAATACTTATATGGACACTTTGCCCGCCCAAATCCTCAATGGAAGGATATTAGAAATCAAGATGTTTTGGCCGTGTTTCATGGTCCTCACTGTTACATTTCTTCCTCTTGGTATGAAACAAATAGATCCGTGCCAACATGGAATTACGTGACCGTACATGTATATGGGGAAGTCGAATTCATTGAGGATGAAAATGAGTTAATGACTACATTAAATGACATGGTTTTAAAGTATGAAGCAGCGGATAGTTCCTACAAGTTACAGGATGTAGACCAAGAATTCCTCAATGGAATGAGTAAAGGAATACAGGCTTTTAAGATAAAAATAAGCAGTATTGAAGGAAAAGCTAAATTAAGCCAAAACCATTCAAAACAACGACAGGAACTCGTCATTCAACAACTAGAGAAGAACAGCAGCACAGATGAGCAAAAAATCGCTCTACTCATGAAACAAAATCTATCCCATCACGCTAACGGGGAACGAGAGCTCAATTAGACACGAAGGCGGCCGGTCAGGAAAGATCGGCTGCCTTTTCTCACCTGCGTGCCAAGAAGCACGCATCATCTAGCCGGTGTACGTCCGGTCACGGGAGGGGCCAAGCCCCCGTGTAGCTTGGAACGGGCAGAAGTGCTTAATAGTCACTCTAATGAAGAAGACAAAGGATTTTGGAAATAACTGTAGAATGTATTTCTGGATGAATCTATAAATATGCTTGTACTAGTGGGTGAGTGGTATAGGTAAGGATTTTGAATGATTATTTTGCCGAGGAGACGTAAAAATCTTTCTAAGGAAAGGTGATTTCGATTTGAATATCTTGTTTGCTTTCGCCGACGACTGGGGACGCTATGCCAGCATTTATGCCGAGCACGAAGGACCTGATTCTATCAATAAGCTTATCTCCACTCCGAGTTTCGATCGGATCGCCCGAGAAGGCGCGCTCTTTATGAATGCTTCCGTTCCGGCGCCGAGCTGCACACCTTGCCGCAGTTCCTTGCTGTCCGGCCAATATTTTTGGCAGACTGGTCTCGGCGCCATTCTGCTCGGGGCCGTCTGGGACGAAACGATTCCGACTTATCCGCTTGAGCTGGAGAAAAACGGCTACCACATCGGCCACACTTACAAAGTGTGGTCTCCCGGGAAAACCGCCAATGCTCCGTATGGCGGGAAGCGAACCGCGTATGTAACGGGTGGCGCCAACTTCGGCAAGTTTTCTCACCATGCCACCAAGCGCGCGCAGGAGATCGGGATAGAAGCAGCCAAGCGAGAGCTTCTAGACGAAGTTCGAATGAACTTTGACTCTTTCATGGAATCCCGGCCGGAGGGAAAGCCGTTTTGCTATTGGTGGGGTCCGACCAATACCCATCGTACGTGGGAGCAGGGTTCCGGCAAGGCGCTGTGGGGGCTGAATCCAGACGATCTCATGGGCCGGCTGCCCGCATTTTTGCCGGACGTTCCGGAGGTTCGAGAGGATGTTTGCGATTATTTGGGCGAATGCCAAGCGCTGGATACCGGACTAGGCATTATTCTGCAGCGGCTGGAGGAGTTAGGCGAGCTCGACGAGACGCTGATCGTCGTGAGCGGGGACCACGGGATTCCCGGAATGCCGCGAGGCAAATGCAATCTGTACAATATCGGCTGCGAGGTCGCACTCGCTATGCGTTGGCCGGGTCATATCCAGCCGGGACGGATCATCGACGACTTCGTGAACCTGATGGATCTGGCGCCGACCTTCCTGGAGGCGGCGGGGATGCCGGTTCCAGAATCGATGACGGGACGCAGCCTGCTGCCGGTTCTGCTGAGCGAGATAAGCGGTCAGGTGGACCCGGGGCGCACCTTTGTCGTGACCGGCCGGGAGAGGCATGTCAGCTCCGCTCGCAAAGGCGAGTTGCCTTATCCGCAGCGGGCCATTCGGACTGAGGAATATCTGTACATCATCAATTTTGAGCCGGACCGCTGGCCAATGGGCGCTCCCCGCGGCTTGGACAATCCGAATACCGTGCCTCCCTCCTACGAGGACTTGCATTGGAAAACCGGAGTCGCCTACGCCGAAATGGATGCTAGCCCAACTAAAGCATGGATGATTCATCACCGAAATGAAGAGGAGATCAAGCCGCTGTTCCGTTTGGGCTTCGGTAAACGCCCGTATGAGGAACTGTACGATTTGCGGAAGGATCCTTTTTATATGGAGAATGTGGCTGACAGGCCGGAATATTCGGACATCAAGAAGAAGCTGAACGTGGAGCTGATGGAGGTGCTGCACAAGCAGCAGGACCCGCGGGTAACGGAGAACCCATGTCGATTCGAACATGCGCCATATGCCGGGCCGCTGCAAGCGTTTCAAAGATGAACATTGTCCCGCTCATTGCCGCGTAAATCGCGGCTTTTTCTTTCAAAGGCTTGCAAGTCGAGGGAAGATTGGGGTTAATGCCATCGACGAGAACGGTATCGTCGTTATTTCTAGGTATGCAGCGGCGGTTGTCTTATCGAAGCCGCCGCTCAATACTACGACATAACGAGGCAGCCGGCGAATCGGGGCCTGTTGACAAATTACCTTTTTAAAGAAATTGACGTTTGAAAACCCGCATAAACACTGGGTTTCTAAAAGTCAATTTTCGCAAAATTGGCTTTTGTCAACAGGCCCGAATCGATCGGCTGCCTCGCTCAACTAACGGACAGCATAGGATAATAAGAAGTGCCAATGAACTAAAGAATTATAAAAAAGCATGATGTATATAAAGTAAGATTTGGAGGAATCGGACTTATGGTGATAGGTCGTTTTCCTGAGCGTATTGTAGTTATTGGGGCAGGGATGGCGGGGTTGGTATGCACTTTGGAGCTTATGAAACAAGGATATAACGTGCGATTATTAGAGGCAAATAGTCAACCGGGTGGTCGCATATACACAATGCGGGATCAATTTGCCGACGGAATGTTTTGTGAAATGGGGGCTGCCTTCATTGGAGCGCATCATTTTCTCACATTGAGTTATGCCCAGCAAGTCGGGGTTCAATTAGTAAATTTACCAGTCCCCAATAGAAGTTTGTCATATATCAACGGGAGATTAATATTAGATTCTCCGGATGAACCTGCACAATGGCCTGTTTCACTTACAGCCGAGGAAAGAATTTTAGGATATGCGGGAATCTTGGAAAAGTATCTTAAGCCGGGGCTTACAGCAACGGGTAATCCTTTTTTGCCGGGCTGGCCCACAAAACAAGCGCTACAGCTCGATTCAATGACAATGGAAGAATATCTTAAAGGTCAAGGAGCATCTTCGGGTGCGATTAAGCTGTTTGAAATTGGATATATGCAGATGTTAGGTGATGGTATTCGCAAAGTATCTGCATTTCAGCGACTGCTTGACCTAAAAATGACCAGTTCCGAAAGAAGTACACAGACTATAGTAGGTGGAATGGATCAATTACCGAAAAAGCTTGCCCTTACAATTGGCTCTAATATCAGTTATGGATGTGCTGTGACGCATATTGAACAAAGTAATAAAGGAGTAACTATCCAATTTAATAATTCCGGCGAAGTTTTCACTATCTGCTGTGATCGGGTCGTTGTGGCCATTCCCTCTACAGTGCTGCGTACAATTGATTTTTCTCCGCCACTTAGCAAAGAAAAAAATGATGTTATTCAAAATCAACTTTCTACCTCCGTTACGCGTACCGTCATACAAAGCCGAACTAGATTCTGGCATAACTTAAGTTCCTTTGCTACAGTAAATACAGATCTGAAAATTGGATGGTTGCTTGATGCTACCTTCACTCAAACGACATCAAGGAGGGGGTTAATTTGTTCCTACTCCTCCGGTGAATCGGCACGAGAAATATCTAGAGCTGGTAATATTAATTCAGCTGTATCAGAAATCAAACAGGTGCTTCCTGAATTGTCGAATAATTATGAAGGTGGGACGGTCTTTTCTTGGGATCATAATCCTTACTCCCGCGGTGCGTATGCTTGGTATAAGCCGAAACAGATGATTCGAATGCTCCCAATACTGTCTTCCGAACAGGGTAGAATTTACTTTGCTGGCGATAATACAAGTCTTTTTCCCGGTTGGATTGAAGGTGCGATCTCTTCTGCGTTACGAACAGTAAATCAAATTATTTCCAGTAACGGCAGATAGTACGGTGATGTATGTATTATTAGAGCTTCACATTAGTAAAAGAACGATCGGCAGCCTCGCTACACTAACGGGCACGATAGCGTGGCGATGGAAATCGCTGATTTTTATAAGTAAACATCCAAACATAAAACCATATTCAGTTTATAGCCTGGACTCATTCGAGCGCGCCTTTCAAGAAGGGGAAGGAGGGGGGGGGATTCAGCATGTGGAAAAGGTGGGTGCGTTATCAGAAAGAGCGAATGTTCTGGGGCGCTGTAGGCATTCTGGTCACCAACCTAATCGCATTTGTGGTCGTTGTGGTGTACTCCATGCATCACTTGTTCGGGTATACGTATCTAAAAGAGATCGACTATGAGCGGTTTCAGACGGCGGCAGAGCTTGCTGAAGCTTCCCCGGTCATTGTCAAAGCGTCAGCAACCGCTGATGCCGCGCCTTACGACCTTCCGTATGATCACTATACAAAAACGAAAGTAACGATCGAAGAGGTACTAAAGGATGAGAGCGGATCGTTGCAGCCCGGCGAAAAGATAACGGTGTTAGAACAATATTGGATGAAAGGACGGGCGATGTTTCCGAAGCAAACGGTTTACAATGGCAACTATTATTCGAAGCTGGTTTCGGGTACATCCTATTTGCTCTATTTAGCGGAAGCACCTGAGCATGACAGCTTCCGAACCGTGGCGTTCCATCAGGGCAAATATAATCTTGATCGCAAAGACAAACTGGAGCGGCGTATAGAGAAAAAGGATCCGCTCTATGGCGAATTAAAACAGTCGGTTCAGGCGGCATATGCCGACAAGCGCGAAACGGCCTCACCGCCCGCGAATAAACCATGACCTCCGTTGCGCTAACGGATACGATAATTCAACAACTTCAGCTACAATCTCTTGGGAAGGTGGCTATGAAAATGAGTAATGATAACACTCGGATCTTTTTCTACGGCTTTGTAGTCGGAAGCGTTCTGCTACTAATGCCTATACCGCATTTCGTTTTTTGGAGTGGCATTTTAGATCATGTTGAGACTGTGTTCCGTTATATAGGTTTTGTTTTATTTGCAGCATGCGGTATCACAATAATAGTGCGTGTTGTCAGAACCTTTTTAGGAAAGTGAATTTCAAACTGATTGTTAAGCTAAAGGATACGATAGTTAAATCACCGGAAAGGCCTCATCTCGATGTCCTTTAATAAGGTGACCCTCCCTTTCATGGCCAATTGGGTCTATGGGTTCGACGAGTCGAAAGCTTTGGAGTGTAATCGAAATGTAAAATTGAGCCCGCGGTCTGTTGGCCTGCGGGTTTCTTTTTGCACAATCGCATCATTCGCATGCGTTTCGGCTAAACACGTTGTCGGAAGTAGGAGAGTCGAAACGATCGGCTGCCTTTACTCACCTAGCGGGTAATGATAGTGTAATGATTCAACAATTGAGCTGCCGGCGGATCGATCGGCGGCTTTGCTGTGCGAACGGGCAGGATAGTGCAGTAATCGAATATGGGCTCACATACTATTTGACGTTACTTATTGTAAATGTTATTTTTGTGTAATACCCAATTTTTGGGTCACAATTTAAGGAGTGTATGGCATTGAAGTTACCTGTACACGAACGGTTCATTGAACAGGCAATAGAGTATGTAAGACAAGATTATCGACTTACAGGTCTCCTTGCAGGCGGTTCCATGATACACGGAGCAATGGATGAGTACAGTGATCTGGATTTAATAATCGTCTACAATTACGCTTTTCGAAATGAGATCATGGAACAACGACTCCGTATCGCAGAAGGGCTCGGTAACTTACTTTCGGCATTCACCGGCGAGCATGTCGGAGAACCCAGATTGCTTATTTGTTTATATGGCCCAGCACCTCTTCATGTCGATCTTAAGTTTGTTCAAGTGGAGGAGCTCAAAATACGAATCGAGAACCCGCTGATTCTTTGGGAGAGAGGTTCTGATATTACAACGATACTCAGCAAAACAACCCTGACTTTCCCTTTCCCTGATCCTCAATGGATTGAGGATCGTTTCTGGGTATGGGTGCATTATGGTGCGACTAAATTAGGGAGGGGCGAGTTGTTCGAACTGATCGATCACCTAACATTTATTCGAAATGCTGTGTTAGGGCCGTTGGTTCTCATTCGCAACGGCCATTCTCCGCGAGGGGTTCGAAAGCTCGAGAAATACGCTTCAAAAGAACTGGAAGAACTTAAAGGAACGATTCCTTTCCACAGCTTCGAAAGTTGCTACCACGCGCTAAAAAACACGATTAAGATATATCAACGATTACGTACAGCTTCAGAGATTGTACCTAAAATGGAAGCTGAACGCGTCTCAATCGAGTTTCTTGATAGTATATATTCAGACAATTCCAGTACCAACTTGTTCAACTAACGGGTACGTTAGTTGAATGAAATAACAGCGGCAGTCTAAGACTATATTTATCAAGTCTTGGTCTGCCGCTGCTGCATTTTATGGATCAGTCTAAAACTTATTTTTCAAAAGTTGACGATTTTCAAACTCGAAACCGCGTTAGATCAACGCCCTCAGTCTACCAACGGGAACGAATACGCACATAACTGGGTTCATCACGAAGTATCTCGCAGGAATAGCTAGTATACACCTTCTAAAGGCATGCCAGCCGTCAGTCTGGTCAAGGTGAATTCGAAGAGCTGGCGGGCTGAAAAAAGAGAATATCAGAAACATCCTTATATCCTATGGACCGTATCGCTGCCCTGTTGGCCAAACATTCTTTGTAGGTGTCCGCCAATTACCAATTAATGCCGCCATAGGTTTGGCGTTTTTTTGCAAATTACATTAAATGGGGTTGGCGCTCAATAGTATTCTTCCACGACTATGCCTGCCTTCGCTTCGCAAGTGTGCCTCCTTTACCTCGCTCAGCGGGTATACGCTGTCAATTTCCGCTTTGATTACGCCATCCGCGAGCAATTGTGCTATCGCTTTATTATCATCATACGTAGGAGCCGCGGTGCTATGTTTGGCTGTAACCCCGAATTCGCGTGCTTTCTCTTGGGAGAGCGGCTGCGCTAATGAGACGATGCATCCTCCCGGTTTCAATACCGACCATGAACGATCTTGCGTACTTCCTCCGACTGTATCTACTACCAGATCGACATCTTTTACGACTTCTTCGAACGGAGTTGTCCTATAGTCGATCACCTGATCCGCGCCCAATGATTTCACATAATCGAGATTTTCGATTGAAGCGGTGCCGATCACCTTGGCTCCCTTCCATTTCGCAAGCTGAACAGCAAATAGTCCTACCCCACCAGCCGCAGCATGTATCAGAACGGTCTGCCCAGATTTCAGGTTTCCTTCTGTGAACAAAGCTTTCCAAGCTGATTCGGCGCCAGCTCCAATCGTCGCAGCATCTTCAAGCTTGAGATTTTCCGGCACATGCAATAACCCGTTTAATAATGAATAGGGTTCAGAGACTGACACGATCCCATACTCTGAATAGGATTGTTTCATTTTGCCGAAGACATGATCTCTTGCTTCAAATTCCGTTACATCGTCTCCTACGGACTCAATAATGCCGGATACAACTGCTCCTGGAGTATAAGGCAGCGTCTGGGGAAATACATCCTTCAGTATTCCACTGCGTATCTTCCAATCCAGTGGAATCACTGCCGCATATGCAACACGGACAAGAACTTCCCCAGATTGCGGCTCCGGACGTTCCACATCTTCCAATTTCAGTACACCTGAGTCACCATATTCATTAACGCGTACGGCCTTCATCAATATTTTTGACATTTTTAAAATCTCTCCTTTGTCTCTAAGATTCTCTTCAATACTCTCCTTCAACAATGCAAGCTCGGCTTGTCTTGCGTTTGTTGCTTGAATTATAATTTCTTGAGCAGCATGCTCACAAGAACGCACTTTGGAGTAACATGGTATCCATTAAGATACAGTAGGAGGATTGAATGAATATGGACGAGGAGAAAAGTTATTGTCCTGTCGAAGCCGCTCTGGCCGTAATCGGCGGGAAGTGGAAACCTCATATCTTCCGGCACCTGATCGGCGGAACCAAACGTTTTGGAAAATTACAAAACGCTTTGCCGCAAGTAACACGAAAAGTACTCACACAACAACTTCGGGAGCTGGAAGATAACGGTGTCATCATTAGAACCGTATTTCCGCAAATTCCTCCTAAAGTTGAATATTCTCTTAGTGATTACGGCAAAACCCTGATTCCTATTATGAGCTCGCTATCAGGCTGGGGGGAAACTCACGTTAAACGCGACATTAATGAATGATTCAACCAAGCCGATGCACACACATTTGTTACGCTAACGGAGACGTTAGTTCAATAACGCAGACCACTACGTCGGGTCCTGCGAAACAAAATTAAAGCAATAATGATACAAAACAACCCCAAATCAAATCATTTGATCTGGGGTTAGTCATTGAACAAGCAGGGACTTTAAGAACTCTTATTTATTTGATGATCGAAATAAAACCTATATATTGTGTAACAAAATATGAGAAAAAACATACAATTTGTCGAGGGACAAGAACATGCATGCTTAAGAATCCGCATAGATGGCGTTTTTTTATTTTAAGGATATATGTTCTTGTCCTCGGCTCAGGACAAGAACATATATCCTTTGCCGTATCTGGACAAGAACTTATATTCATAACCGAATTGTGTGGCAAGCCCCGCTGTAGGAAAGCACGCCAACAAAAACGTACATTGTAATAATCTCGCCACTCTCACGGTCGATGATGGATGCAGATTGCCATCGATCATTGGCGGAATTGACCATCCTGATGACGGAATGAGCAATGAAGCCTATCGATCCGGCCATATATAATAGAGCTGGAAATGCAATATATCCGATGTTTCGGGGGTGAGAAAGAAAAGGAAATGGAGAAGCATTTGAAAAGCAGCAAATTCATGGGCCAAGAGTTTCCGTTCTGGATGAAACGGTTCGCCCAAAATCGAAACGCAACTCCAATCGAACATAGCCACGAGTTTGTAGAGCTCGTATATGTCGTGAGGGGAGAAGCGATGCATTGCTTTGAGGGCGAGCGATACGTCATTCGCGCCGGCGATGTATTCATCATCAATCCCGGAGAGGTGCATGCGTACGACTACGAGGACGAGCAGCAGATCGAAATTATTAACTGTCTGTTTATGCCTTCGCTCATCCAGGAGGGACTGCTGCGTGAACTTGGCATATCGAGGTCAATGGATTTTTTCTACGTGCAGCCTTTTCTCAATAAAGAAGAGCGCTTCCACCATCGGCTTAATTTGAGCGGTCCGTACGCGGCAACGATGCTGGTCATTATGGATAGCATGATGGCCGAATTCGAGCATCGGACTCCGGGCTTCGATGCGATCATTCGATTAAAGATGATCGAGCTGCAAATTTTTTTATCGCGTATTTACAATCTGCACCAAACGAAAGGACACAACGTTAATTACGGCGAGCGAGAAGTGATGGCGAGACGGATACGCGGATTTCTGGAAAGGAATTACGGGGAAAAAATAACGTTGACGTCTTTGGTAAACGTATTCAACATCAGTGAACGAAAGCTGAACAGGCTCATGAAGGAGCAAATGGGCATGAGTGTAATCGAGCTGCTCCATCAGATTCGGATTGAGAAGGCGAAGTATCTGCTTGAGGATCAGGCAGAAAAAGTGATTAATGTAGCTTCCATGGTCGGCTACGAGGACCCGGCCTTTTTTAGCCGCTTGTTCCATCGTATTGTCGGATGCCCGCCAGGGGCGTACAGAAAAACGATTTATAAATAATGAAGGGGGCGCTTATCGGAAATGAAACTGTTACTCCGTAAAACAATCGCAATGTTGGTAGTGGTCGGGAGTATAACCGCTTGCAGTCAAGCTGGAACGCAGAGTGGAGAGGGTCAAAAGGACGAAAATCGATCCAATGCTCCGAAAGAACCGGTCGAAATTGTTTTTTATTCGACTAACAATGATTCCGTAGAAGGCTTTGACCAAAGGCTGGGCACCTCTTTGCGCAAAAAGTTTCCGGACTATACGATCAAGTACATTCAATCGACGAAAGGCAACTCGATAGAGGAGCTGCTGGCGTCGGGGACGCGATTCGATATTTTCTACCAGACGATCGGCAATTATGAGGGGCATGTGTTCCCGAATCGCATTGAATATGACATGTCCGAGTTGATCGCGAAGCATAAGGTGGATCTGAATCGATTCGAGCCGACCGTCATCGATGCGCTCAAGCAAACATCCAATGGCAAAATGTATGCGCTTCCTGTCATAACGAACAACTTGCTTTTATATTACAACAAGGACTTGTTCGATAAGTTCGGTGTCCCGTATCCGAAGGACGGAATGACTTGGGAGCAAACAAGCGAACTATCCAAGAAACTATCCCGCACCGACCAGGGGACGCAATATTTCGGGTTTACGCATTCGCCGCTTCATACGATCCGAATGAACCAGCTCTCCATTCCGAATGCAGACTTGAAAACCAATACGCCTACCATTAATCAGGACAGCCGCTGGAGCCGATTTTTCCAAACATTATTCCTTGATCCGGTTCAGGAGCCCGGTTATGCGCAGTATTTGCAGTCGACCGGTAAAATTCCGGGCAGCAACGAATTTGTCAAATCGAAAAATGTCGCGATGTACGTGTACATCCAAGGTTTAATGGGGGCATGGGGAGATCAGGTGAACTATGATGTCGTGTCGCTCCCGGTATTCAGCGACCGCCCGGGAATCGGGTCGCAATCCTACCCGAGCTATTATGGCATCACGAATATGGCCAAAAATAAAGATGCGGCCATGGAAGTTTTGAAATATATCGTTTCCGACGAATATCAGGCCGAGTTGGCGCTGAGAGGCGATATGACCGTTCTGACCGACGATGCCGTACGGAAGCAGCTGGGACAAGGAACGTCGTACAAGGATAAGAATTGGCAGGCAGCGTACTATAACAAATTTGCGTCTTTCCTTCCGAAAGGGACTTATGATGCCGAACTGGTTACCATTTACGGGTCGATGGGCATTCAACTGCAAACGGGCAAAATTGACATCAATACAGGCTTGAGACAAGCGGGCGAGCAGGCACAGAAGAAGCTGGCCGACATGGCCCAGATGAACAAATAGAATCTAGATAGAGACGATTAACGGAGATAGGAAGTGGAGCTGATGTTTCAAATAATCGATCTTCGCGTAAATGGCACTGCCGAGCCGATGTCTGCGAATCCGGGCGACATCGTGTTTAGCTGGCGATTACTAGGCGAAGGCCGGGCGAAGGAATGGACAGCTTACCAGGTTCAATTATTTGACAAGGAATCACCTGTGCATGAAGGAGCTAGGACGGTTTGGGATAGCGGCAAGGTCGAACTTCAAGAGACGTATGCGACATATTCGGGGCCGGCCTTGGAAAGTGCGTCTCTTTATTGGTGGCGTGTCAGGGTATGGGACAGGGAACAGATGTCGGAAAGTGTTCCAGCCCGATTCGGCACCGGATTGCTTACGCACGAGTGGCAGTCCGAATGGATTTGGAGCCATCCGGAGGTCGTATGCAATGACTTCGCCTATTTCCGCAAAGAACTTAACATCCGAGGTAGCATTCGTACGGCCAGATTATTTGTTTCCGCGCACAATTCAGCCAATTTTTATCTGAACGGGGGAAAAGTCGGCGGGTATGTCACCCCCGCTCCGACGAATCCGTGGAGACGCAAATATTATACCGCCTACGATGTGACTTCATTATTGGCGGCTGGCCCAAACTGTATCGCCGCTGTGGCGCACTATTTGGGCGGCAGCGGGCAAAATTACGTGAATGGGGTGCCAGGATTTCGGCTGCAGTTGCATGTGGTCTGCACGGATGGAGCGACGGATGTCTTCAAAACCGATACGACATGGGAAACGATTCGTGATGCTCCACATCGGATTGGTACGCCCTACCAGCAAAACAGGCGAATATCCGCGATCGAAGACTTCGACGCCGGAAAGCTGGATCATGGCTGGATGCGTGTCGGTTTCGAGTCGGACAAGTGCGAAAAGGCGGTGCCGGCGGATTCAAGAATCGGAGATTGGCCGATGGTTGGTCAAGAATTGCCGGAGGGGGAAATCGAGGAACTGATCGTACCCGCCGAATTGTATTGTGACGCGGTGTCCGGAGAAGCACAGAAGCCGGGCTCGGAGCGCCAAACGGTTCGCCAAGTGTTCGATGCCGGCAAGATCGTGTCCGGTTGGCCACGATTACGTCTTGCGGGAACAGTCGGAGCGACCGTGCAGCTTCGGTATGCCGAACAGTTGGACGAGCAAGGCTTCGTTAAGCATAATGTTTGCAACGAGAAGTCCGATCATTATTACGACCGCTACACAGTTGGAGTAGAAGAGCCTCAAGTATGGCAGCCGGATTTATCTTACAAAGCATTTCGTTATGTGGAGGCGACGCATCATACGGACCGGCTTGTTCCAGGCGCCGATCTGTGGATCGCATCTGCGCATACGGCGATGAGGGAGCATGGCTCGTTCCGCTGCTCAAACGAGCTGCTGAACGAGATGGCAGAAGCGTGTATCCAAACGCTCAAGAACAATACGCTAGGTCAGGCGACCGATTGTCCCCATCGGGAGCAAGCGCAATATTTAGCGGATGTCGATCTGCAAGCGGAGACGCTTTTGTACAACTTTGATGCGCGGCCTATTTTGACAAAGACGCTTGTTGATTTTGCGGACGGACAATTAGAGGATGGGTCGTTTCCGTACGTGTATCCGACCAACTTCGACAACCCTGCCTTCAACAAGCAAATTCCCGAATGGGATTTGCACTATTGTACGCTTTTGTGGAAAACATACTATACCTATGGGGATATAAGAATAATTGCCGCTTGTTTTGAGACCGCCAAGCGGATGGTCGATCATTATTGGGCTGGATTGGATGAAAAAACGGGACTTGTGCCAGCCGATCGCCCGTGGCAAATCAGCGACTGGCCGTATTCAACCGTCCAACAGACAGCGCCGTTTCTAACCGTTCAGAACATCAAGCTCGTTCAAGCGACAGAGGCGATGGCGGACATGGCCCTCGTGCTTGGGAAGCCGATAGAAGCACAGTCGTACGAGCGGATGGCCGGAAAGCTGCGCGTTTCCATCGTTGAGGCTTTATTCGACCGGGAGACCGGCTTGTTCCGCGACGGATTCCAATCTCCAAACTATCATCAAGGGGTAAACGGTTTGGCCGTATATGCAAGGCTCGTTCCGGAGGAGGCGGTGAGCAGCGCGCTGGAGACGATAGCCGAGATGAAATGGGAGAGCCGGACCGTTTTGTCACTGCCGCTTCTTCGAGCGTTGTTCGAAGGGGGGAAGCAGGAGAAGGCTTACCGTATGATCGCCAGCCCGGATTATCCCGGCTGGGGATATATGATCCGCAGCGGCGCAAAAACGATGTGGGAAGGCTGGGACGATATAAATTCCCATTGTCATGCCTGGAACAGCTATCCGCTGCGGCTGCTGCAGGAATATGTGGCCGGAATCCGGCAGCGTTCGCCGGGTTTTCGCGATGTGGAACTGCGGCCTTATATGCCGGATGATCTCACATTTGCGGAGGCAACCGTCACAACCGTGTACGGGGAGCTGTTTATTCGCTGGGAGCGCCAGTGCCGCGATAAGGTACAATTACGTATCCATGTTTCGATTCCGATTGGCATGGCCGGCAGGCTAATCATCGAGCCGGGCTTCGGCGCCCAAGCTTTGCGAATTGAAGAATCGGGCGAAGTGATACGGGTGTGTGGTAATTCATGCGAGGGCATTGAAGGCGTAACGTCCTGCGCATGGAATGGCGACACTGTCGAGCTCGGTTTGAAATCGGGACGTTACGACTTTGCATTCTTACGTGAATCATACGAATAGTAGGGAGTGAAGTTTGTGGAGAAAGAGTCGCTTGACACGGTTAGGGATGAACAGGTTCGCGTAACCGGACACAGCCGGTTGACCAGAAGGAAACTGCTGTCTTACTTGGCTGCCGGAGGAGCCGCGACCATTGCGGGGACAACCTTACTGAATCAAAATGTGGGATTTGCCGAATGGAGGGGGACTGTTACCGAAAATGTGTACGGAACCATACCGCCCATCGGCAGCTTCATTGTCGATGTGACAGCCGCTCCTTACAATGCTTGCGGCGATGGCGCGACTGACGACACTTCGGCGATTCAAGCTGCCGTCACTGCCGCTGAGAACGGGATACTCGTCATACCGAAACCAGCAGCGAGCTATTTGATTTCGAGTACGATTGAACTGCCATCGAACATCATCGTGATCGGTATCGGCCATGCATCCATATGCTTGAAAGCGAACTCGAACTGCACGATGGTTCAACTCGACGGCAAGCAAAATGTAACCATTACAGGTTTGACTTTAGACGGGAATCGGGAAAATCAATCGAGCGACAACAGCAATCCTTTCGATATGGCCGAAAGCCATCATGCCATTAAATTAATCAACTCCCGAAACGTGACGATTCGAGGGTGCAAGCTAACAAGCGCAAGCGGGGACGGAGCTGCGGTAGCTGGACAGTTTTTCGTGGTGGGAGAGGGAAATGTAAACCGGCAAATCACGATTGTCGACAATGAAATTCAAAATAACGGACGTAACGGGATTTCGATTATTCATGCCGACGGCGTATGGATCAAAAATAATGAAATTCACGGCCATCATGCATGGGTATCGACATTAGGGGCCGGGATCGATATTGAGCCGAATCGTGGCATCAATCCGGGCGAGCAATGGATCGTGAGAAACGTTGCAGTGGAAAACAACATCCTTCATGATAACAACGTAGGAGGACAGATCATCGGATGGGCCAATTCCGCCACTACGATCGTGGAGCACATTGCGTTCCGGAGCAACAGCATTTATCGAAATAATCACCGGACGGCGCCTGCCTCTTCCAAAGGACTGCTGGTCAAGGAGATAAATAATTCCGCTGGCGGCAAGTACTCCGATATTGTAATTGCGGATAACGACGTATACGAGAACGGGTTTGTCGAGGGCAATCCCGTATCCAATACGATCGGAATTCATCTCGATAAATGCAATGTGCCCCTATTTGTCCGGGAAAATCGAATTAGCGGATCGGGGATGGGAATCCAGCTCCACACCGCTTCTTATGCCACTGCTCAAAACAACCATATTTACCGGTTTGGAAACGCTCAAGGCGGAAGCGGAATTACGATGTACGCAAGCGAATGGTGTTATCTTCTGGACAATCGAATCCATTCTCCTACGGCACTAAGCAATTTTTCAAGAGGGATTTCGATAACTGCGTTAACTTTACAACAAGTGTCTCGCAACCTGATCGTGATAGGCAATATAATTGGCGATTCGTCTAACAATATGAACGCGGCGATCGGGATGACCAGCAATAACATAGGGTGGTCCGTTTTCTCCGGCATCGCGCTTGATCGAAACGTTCTGTCGGGTTACGTGCATCTTCCTGTCAAATGCACGAACTGTTCGCTCCCGGCAATATCGAGTGTTGTCGGAAAACAGGTGTTGAACGGGATTCAGTCCCACTATAGTGTGGCGGATGGCGAGTTTTTGCCTTATTATTCTGAGGCATCCATGTATGGTCCTTCGTCGGAGAGACCCGTAACAGGCCGGTACGTTCATATGTCGTGGTTTGACAATACGCTCGGCAAACCGATCTGGTGGAACGGTACCGCTTGGATCGATGCCGCCGGCACGGTATCCTAATATTGCAAGATAGCCGACAGTTTGCCATCGCTTGTGCCCGAGAAATACACATGGCCATCCGAGCCTATGGCCAATGCCCAGACCGCGTCCGAACCGGGAAGATCGAACGAAAAGTGGATGCGGCCCTCGTCGAGGGACAAGAACTTGTATGCTTTGGAATTCGCGTAGTTCGCGGATTTTTTATTTTAAGGATATATGTTCTTGTCCACTGCCCGGGGCCGTGTTGCCCCTATTCAACTATTGGCAGGATGGTTGATGTCTTATTCGTCAAATCACCGTTGAAGAGAGGTTGATATTATTCTTAATTCTTATGGCTTAGGTATTCTCAATATTGTCCGCAGAAAAAGTTAATTTTTATATTTTAATATAAATACATTTTTGAATTCCTCAAGTATAGATGCTTTTACCGATATTTCTTGTAATTTTTCTATTTCAATGTTAGGAAGTCCACTTGCGTTGTTTGTAAACAATGCCAAGAATTCCAATGAGCCAATCGGCTTGTCAAATTTCATCAACTTACAAAATCGACCTATTTCGATTCCTAATTCATATGGGGGAATATTTATGCCCACCTGATGAAAAAGCCTGTCATATGTTTGACCTGAATTAATATCATGTACGATCGGCCCGTAATAATTTGTATATAACTCATTTTCATATGAGATAGCCTTATCCTGCATCGTTTCGAAAGCAATTCTTTTCAGCATGTTTACATAATTATCAAATTCTACGTTTGACAATATATCTTCAAAACGTGAAATGTTATGAAAATGAACATCAAAGCATCTTTCAGTCGATTTCCATTCTTTAAATAATTCAGAATTGAGAATTAACAATTGTGTTTCTGTTGGACTTAAACCATCCTTTAAGTAGCCGATAGCCAATCTATCCAATTTATTAACAAGATCCCAGTCTGCATCAAATTTATTGTTTTGCTCCAACAATAATCCCCCTCTTCCTTCCAAATTATAACATGGGGTTGGTTTAGATGAGAATGAACTACATAGATAATCAGTTGATGTAGCCAGGATTCACTTCGCTAAGAGGGACGAAAGCACCCTGACAGCAGGCTGCCGGTGCATATTGGCAGCCTTCGCTGAACTAGCGGGCAGCATAGTTTTAATCACAAAATTTAAGATATAGGTTATAATTGGAAGTAACGCAGAAAAAAAGTGGAATATAAATGCCATATTAACAGAATGCATATGCAGCGCGACTTGTGGCGGAACTTGGCGTGGAGTTAGCGGATGAAATCCGATTGCTTTCGGAGCTATGTTTGGGAATATTTTTTGGCTAAATACGATTTTTTTATAAATGGACACTGGAGGAAATTATGGCCGCGAACCAATATTTTATGCCTACGAATTGGCGGATCAAGGGAGACATTTGGGAAGTTTATGAGATTTGTTCAAATTTCAAGGATTACCAGCGTTGGTGGCCCGATGTGTACTTGAATATACAGGAGGCAGGAACGGACGAGGAGACGGGCAACGAGGTGTACGCTATCCTTTCAAAGGCTAAGCTGCCGTACAAGCTGCGCTGGAAATCGTACAAAACGACCGAACATGCGCCGCACTCCTTGTCATTGAAGGCTTCAGGTGATATGGTCGGCCACGGAACATGGAGGTTTGAGCAGGAGGGGGAATATGTAAACGTACAATTCGATTGGTATGTGAACGCCGAAAAGCCGATACTCAAATATTTGTCTCCGATTATGAAGCCGATGTTTCAGTCGAACCATTACTGGGCGATGGATAGAGGAAAGGAAAGCCTTGAACGGGAACTGGAGCGAAGGCGCAAAGTCGGAGTTTCCATCGTTAATTAGTTAGATCTACACTCAGCTACGCGGGGAACGCCGACGGGAATTATATAGACGGTACTTTTAGGGGCTATAGGCGGTGTGACGATTGAAAACCTTTACTATTGTGACGGTGCAATACAATTGCAGCATTCCCGATCAAAAGCTAAATATCGAGATTGGACTGCGGTATGTAAAAGAAGCAAGGGAGCTTGGGGCGGATATCGTTTTATTCCCTGAATGTTGGATAACGGCATACGCTTTTCCCGATATTGTTGAAACTGAACTCCCGGAAAATGAGATCGAGTGTCACCCAGAGTTCAAGGCATGGTATGCTGCAGCCATCGACGATAACAGTACGACGTTGCGCGCGTAAAGTGCATACTTGCGATTTTGCTGCTGAACGAATGCTTGAGAGCGGAACAGAGTTCAAGGTATGCGATTTTGACGGCGTCAAGATCGGCATCATGATTTGTTACGATCGGGAGTACCCCGAAAGCGCAAGGATTCTCATGTTAAAAGGCGCAGAGATCATCTTGGTTCCCAATGATTGCGGAACCATGAAGCCCAGATTGCAGGCACTTTCCACAAGAGCGTTTGAAAACATGGTTGGGATCGTTATGGCGAATCCACCTGGAGACAATGCTGGGTATTCATGTGCGTTTAGCCCAATCGTTTGGGATAGCGATGGTCGTTCGATCGATAACACCTTGATGTTGGCAGACGAGAAGACGGAAGGGCTTTTCATCGCAGAATTTGATTTGGATGAATTACGGAATTATCGCAGTCGTGAAATGATGGGAAACACTTTTCGTAAAGTGAACGCCTATAAAGATTTACTTAGTGATCACGTAGAAGCTCCTTTTAAACGTTGAAAACCATTGAACTAGCGGGACGCGATAGCTGAATAAAGACAACACGACGGCAGCCGGCAAGAATGATCGGCTGCCTTTGTTCACCTAACGGGCAGATTCGTGCAAACAAACCTAAATCTATATGTTAAAATATTACAAACCAAAACAATAATAGGAAGGTAACTAAATGGATATTGAAAGGTTTAATAAACAAATAGAGTTTATTGTAGAAATTGACAAAATGAAGCAGATACTGAGGAATACTATTCTAATGGATGCTTCAAGGAAAGAGAACAGTGCAGAACATACATGGCATATGGCTGTAGGTGCAATGGTATTTTCCGAATATGCCAATGAGAGTAATTTGGATATGTTAAAGGTCTTTAAGATGATTTTGCTCCATGACATCGTTGAAATTGATGCTGGAGATACATTTGCTTATGGTAATGTCAACTTGCGTTCGACCGGGAGCGTGACGAAATGCTGAAGGGAAACAAGAAAAGAATGATTAGACCGTTCGCAATATTGCCCACCATAATAAAGCCACAAATTCATTCGAGTTTCAGGATTATAGCCAATGCGATACGATCTTAATAGCGCAAGGGAATTGGCTATTCGCGTGTGTGTTGCTGCTGGTGCAAGCATGGCGGTGGCAATTTCTCTTGCTGAAGCAACTGTCGATGCAGAATGTTCAGGTCGGAGTTCGGTTGGATTTGCTCATCTTCCCGACTATCTGGAAGGCTTTTTATGCGGACGCATTTCTGGTACAGAAGAGCCAGCGCTTTTCTATCCAACCCCTACTCTCATTCAGGCCGACGCCAAGGGTGGTATCGCCCAACTTGGTTTCGATCGCGCTTTCGAGGAACTGCAAACACGGGCAAGCGCTTATGGCGTAACCGTATTTTCGTTAAAGAACAGCTATACTGCTGGAGAGCTGGGCTATTATGTCAGGCGGCTTGCCCATAAAGGATTGGTAGCTTTGGCTACAAGCAATGGACCTGCTTTAATGGCTGCGGGACAAAGTAAGGAGGCTGTCTATGGCACCAATCCTCTCGCATTTGCCGCGCCTGTCGATAACAGGGCTCCCTTGGTTTTTGATCAGGCATCTAGCGCCACAGCGTTTGTCAATATACGGAAAGCGGCAGAACGGGGAGAGATAATTCCCGAAGGCTGGGCCATCGATGGGAGGGGGCAAAGTACAAATGATTCACGTGAAGCGCTCAAGGGGGCTTTGCTTGCTTTTGGGGGATCACGTGGTGCCAATATAGCTCTCATGGTTGAAATACTCGCCGCAGGTACGACGGGCGCAAATTGGTCGCTTGATGCTCCATCCTTTGATGAAGGGAGAAACTCGCCTGGTGTAGGCCTATTTATAGTGGCCCTAAACCCCGAACTACTCTCCCCCGGTTTTTCCACACGATTAGCGTCTCAAATCGAACGATTGTCCTCCAAAGGGATTTATATCCCAGGAGGAAGCTATATTAAGGATGAAATAGACATTCCATCTTTACTTGTTGCGACCCTTGAGGGGTATTGTTTCAAGTGAACAAGTTTACCCCACATCGCTTTCGTGAAACGAGCGTCTTTAGAATTTATTCTGGGCATGCTGGGGACTTAAAAAGCATCAACTCCTAGAGACAAAGCGGCAACTCTAATCAGATGATTCATTGAACTCCTAACGGAGGACTATAGTTCAATGAAACTCAATGGCAGCCGGCACTCGGCTGCCTATGGTATGAAGTAGCGGAGGATAATTGAGCCAGAGATACCGTATTGCTCTGATTAAAAAAGATTTAAGGGTGAAGTAGTGAAAAACTCAGGAACATTGAATTGGAGTACCCCTTCCATAAAACAGATAAGATTCACAATGAAGAAGTGGTTATGCACTATTCAGTCGAATCTATGCCTGCAAAAAATGACTAAACTAACGGGTAACGTTTGCTCAATAAACACCTTCAAAGGCTGCCGGCATGATGGCAGCCTTTTCTCACCTAACGGGCAGCTATTTTTCAATAGCTCTTGTTTTTATGCTCGAGACAATGGTAACATTTTATGGGAACATATGTTTGTTTTTTTGTATTTTCCAACGGATAGGGGGAATAGGCGTGGTTGAAATCATTGAAAAAGAGCAATTTTCGGTTATTGGAAAATTAGGAAAGGGGTTTGCTAATGAAGCTCCCCAATGGATACCATCATTATGGAGAGAAGCAAATAGTAACTTTATGGAGATAAGCACCCTCGCCATCCATCATCATGTGCAAGCGGCTCCCGTTTGTTTCGTTAAGGAGCCGATGTGTACATGATCCAATTGACGAACCGCCAGGCACGGCAATTTCTGCTATTGAAGCACGGGCTGTTGGGCGAATATCAATTTACCGGAAAGCAGGGAGTATTGGATTTTGTGCGACAAGTCGGCTGTATTCAATACGATCCCATCGATGTTTGCGGAAAAAACGCCGAACTGGTGTTGCAGTCGCGAATCAAAGGGTTTACCAAGAACATGCTCGCCGAGTTGCTGTATCAAGATAGAAGCCTTGTCGATTATCCCGACAAGAATTTGGCCATTATCCCTGTCGAGGACTGGCCGTATTTTGAGCGGTACAGGCAGGCCGCCCGACAACATGCCAAGCGCTATCCCGAAATGGAAGCGTTGATAGAGCAAGTACGGGCTCACATCCAAAATCACGGAGCGCTAAGTTCGGATGATCTAAAATTGGATGGAAATTTCGCTTGGCAATCGGCCATCCACTGGAGCGGCGGAAACAATTCATCCCGATCGGTGCTGGAGCAGATGTACTCGACAGGCGAGTTGATTATACATCACAAAAAAGGAACGCGTAAATATTACGATATCGCCGGGAAGTACATTCAGCCAAATCTGCTGAATGCGCCGGAGCCGCTGGAGGGCGAGCTTGAGCATCACAAGTGGCGGGTACTGCGTCGAATCGGCGCTGTTGGCCTTTTATGGAATCGCGCATCCGATGCCTGGCTGAACATATGGGGATTGAAAGCGGAGCAGCGCAACGAGGTTTTCCGCCAACTGTTGCACGAAGCTCGCATTGTTGCTGTTGCCGTGGAACAAATGAAGGATATACTGTACTGCCGCGCGGAGGACTTGCCGCTTATTGAAGCCGTTCTGCAAAATCCGGCGCCGAAATGGCGCTGCGAGCTGATTGCCCCACTAGATAATTTCATATGGGACAGAAAACTGATCAACGAATTGTTTGGATTCGATTACACATGGGAGATTTACACGCCTGCAATCAAACGGAAATTCGGCTATTATGTGTTGCCTCTAATATACGGAGAAAGCCTCATCGGACGAGCCGAGGTAATCGCGGAGCGAAAAGCCGGGACGCTCGTTGTTAAAACGAGAACGACATAAAGCCAACAAAGCAATTGCGAACAGCCTTGAACAATTGTTTTCAAAATTTTGCATTATTCAACGGATGCGAGACGATTTCGACAGAGTCTATGAACTGATATTTCCAGTTCACCGGTAACATTTGCCGACAAGTTTCCGCGTACGAAACAGGTAAGCCGACGCGTCCGGTAGCGCCGTTGTATGTGTACATGAGTTTCTAGTGGGGGGTTCAAGCGCGGCGGGCTAAACTAACGGGCCAGAATAACGTAACGAACAGAAGTTGCCTGCGTCTAATAGCTGGTTGGAGAAATATGAAAGGAGTTGAATTTTGAATGAGAAAGATGACAGCATCATTTTCACATAAGCCCGAAGGATACGAATGTCCATTTTGTCGTGTTTCGGGTATCGATCGACCTAACCAGGGAACAAAACAAAGGGATATCATCTATCAGAATGAAAAGGTAACGGCATTTATAGCGAGCAAATGGTGGCCAAACAATAAAGGACATGTTCTTGTTGTTCCTAATCAACATTTCGAGAACATCTTTGAACTCCCTGCGGATTACGCTGTTGAAATTCACCGCGCGGCTCAGCTTACAGCGTTTGCAATGAAAAGTACATATGGATGTGATGGGATTTCTACGCGGCAACATAATGAGCCTGCTGGCAATCAAGACGTGTGGCATTATCATCTCCATGTTTACCCTAGATATGTGAATGATCAACTTTATCTGACAAAGGGTTCTCAGTCCGATCCAGATGAACGCTCTTTCTATGCTGATAAGTTGCGTTCTTGGATAAAGGAAAACATTTAAGGTCTAGGAGGAGCGAATGATAACCCTAGTAGGAGATGGACCTGAGATTACGTGGGTCTTACTAGAGAAAAAATAAGGTTCTCTCATTATGCTAACGGCGAACTTTAGCGCAATAAAAATTTTTAATAAACGATAGCCAAAGCAACGAAAAACGAATGATACATGTGACAATCAATCAGATTTATCAGGGAAATCTGTTATTGACAATAAGTAATATTTAGTTTGAACATCAGGAGGGTGTCGCATCGGATTGATCTGTCTGATTCAGCATAAGGAACTGGTTAAAGGATGTAGTTGAAGGATAGCACGATTCGATTGTCTCGAAGCTTGGCGGACCACTTTTCAACTATGGTCGATGCTGATGATCTGAAGCAGCAATAGACCATTTCGACAATTGTAGATGGTGAAAAATGCGACATCTCTTAATATCCTATTTCCAATAGCACGACCCTGCATGACTCAAAAACGAGGACGAGAAAAATGAAACTAACGAAACTAATGAATCGCATTGTGGTGCCAGGACTATTTGCCTTGTATATGTTTACCTTATTTAGAATCATTTTATTTAAGTACGGCTCGATTGATATGGACTTTCTGTGGTATCGACTGCAGAAAAATCTAGAGAAACCTGAGTATAGTATGCACCGGATGCTGTATGGTAATTTTATTCCGCTTAAAACAATTTCCGATACCGTTCTAAGTCCGTCAAGCCATGAAGTAATCAATTTGGTCGGGAATATCTTGGCATTCATGCCGTATGGAATTTTTATTGTATTATTGTCTAAAAGCAAAATGATTTCGCTTAGTGGAGTATTTATCCGATCACTGGGAATAAGCTTACTCTTGGAATGCTTGCAGGTCTTTTTTTCCATCGGAAATTTCGATGTGGATGATCTGATCCTGAATACCTCTGGAGGCCTGCTGGGGTACGGTATTTTCTGTATTTTCAGGCTGTATGGCAAGTATGTAGGCATTAAACAATTGTAAGGCTCTTGTCTTAAGTCATCCTAACGGGTACGTTAGTTCAAAGCAACACGACAGCAGCCGAAAAAAACGGCTGCTGTTTCTATTGAAGCAACAGGCAGTAAAACATGGTGCAAGAATTGGAAATAAAGGGGAAATGGTGGCTGTTATCGAATAAAATGACCTAACTAAATGGAATGAAGGTGCTTTTAATGAATTCCCTTATTGTAATCAGTGATAAAACTCGCTAAATAAGTATAGAGTTTATTGCGAATTGCATGGGATAGAAACTAGAGATGACCTGATTTATTAAGCCCATCATAAATGATCCATTTAACTATCGGATACGCTAACGACGAGAACCATTATTTTGGCAAGGAAGGATTCTTGTAAAGCCCTCTTTGTGACGGAAACTCCCCTGTTCGACGAATGACAATTCCCACAATACGATTTTCGATAAAAAAGCTCGCAACCCGTGGAAAGGTTGCCGTAAACGTACCCCCTCATTGTTTCCGTCATACCTATGCCTGTCATTTGCTTGATAATGATGCACCGTTGGATTTTATCCAAGGGATGTTGGGCCACGAGAAAGCATCCACTACACAGATCTATGCTCAGTTACGAGGAGAACGACGAAGGGAATTGTATAGGAGCTATTTTTAGGGGCCGTAAGGCCCTTTTCAACTAACGGGCAGGTTAGCACCAATAAGCACAATGTAAATATAAACAAAAACAGTATTGGAAATAATGGAATTGTCTGATATTATTGGATTGTATTAAAATATGTGTGACTGGCGTAACGTAGGTAACTACGGGGGAGCACATATTTCATAAGCCGTACGCCTGGGCAAAGTATTTGATCTTAGATCAGATGCTTTTTTTATTTCAATTATTGAAAGGTCAGGTGCATATGCATGAAGATGGCTTATATTCTGTTCGACTAGATGACGACATTAGATTTTGTTGGTTTTTACGAAGCTGTATCTTGGTTAAGAACTTTAAAAGCCAAAGAAGGAGTACCCTGTGATCTCTGTTCAAACAAAGAAGATTATTTTACGATAACCAGAAGTTGCTACTTGAAAAACACCTGAAAACTCAAATCCATTATAAATCAAGGAGGCTTGCATGATATCTAAAGATACTATTCAAAAAAACCTAATGAACTGTCTCGATGACACCTCATTTCTGAATGTACCCGGGTTCAGGAGAGATAAAGTTCGCGACACATATGATCTGGGTGATTCTCTAATCCTTATCACCACAGACCGCCAAAGCGCATTTGACAGGATTCTTGCCAACATTCCGTTTAAAGGCCAAGTATTAAACCAGCTTAGCGCTTTTTGGTTTGAAAATACCTCGGATATAGTAAGTAACCACGTTATAAAAATCCCGGACCCGAATGTTACTATAGGAAAAAAATGCAAGGTATTTCCGGTCGAATTCGTAATGCGAGCCTATCTTACGGGTTCGACTGATACCTCGGCTTGGGTCCAATACTCACAAGGTATCCGAGACATATGTGGCAATATCCTACCCGATGGAATGAAGAGAAATCAGAAGTTCGAGAAACCGATCCTGACTCCGGCAAAGAAATCAGCAGCACATGACGAATCGATTTCGGCTGCCGAAATCGTTGACCAAGGCCTAATCGACAAAGAGACCTGGGGGTATTTGCAAAAAATCGTGTTCTCGCTCTTTGCCAGGGGCACAGAGATCGCAGCTAGGAACGGATTAATCCTTGTAGATACCAAATATGAATTCGGTATTGATGACAAAGGAGAGATTCTTCTCATCGACGAGATACATACACCCGATTCTTCCCGCTACTGGATTAAAGAGACATTCGAATCGAGGTTAGCCGAGGGCAAAGAACCGGAGAATATCGACAAAGAATTCCTGCGACTTTGGTTCAGGGAGCATTGCGACCCTTATAAAGATAAAATCCTGCCGGTCGCACCTGATGACCTTGTCATCGAACTGTCGCATCGCTATATCCGCCTCTTCGAAATGATCACCGGCAAGGAATTTGCCGTCGACGGCACGCATCCTGTAAAGGAGCGGCTTAAAAAGAATTTAAATGCTTATCTTATCTAAGCGACATTAACCAGACAGGGCGTAATTCGAAATTTCGGTGCACCAACTCGCAGACAGTTTGAATACGCTTATGGATGCCGCAGCTGACAAAGGAGAACGAAGCTATGAAAAAGTACGTACTCTTCGATCATGATGGTGTTCTGGTTGATACTGAATTCTGGTATTACAAAGCGGGAGAATGCGCTCTGGCTGACATTGGATTTACCTTGGATAAAGATCAATACCTCCGCGACATGACCCAGCCATTGGGCACTTGGTCCCAAGCTAGGGCGGCAGGTATTGATGAACAGACCATCAGCAAGCAGCGTGAGGTCCGCAACGTCTATTATCAGGAATATCTAAGAACAGAAGCCATAGAGATTGAAGGCGTAGTTGAAACTCTAGCCGAACTGTCAAAGTACGTCCGCATGGCCATCGTGACGACTGCAAAACGTGCGGATTTTCAACTTATTCATGAAAAGCGCCAGATTAGACAATTCATGGAATTCGTCCTTGTTCGCGAAGACTACGAGCGCACCAAGCCGCACCCGGAACCATACTTGACCGGCCTAAAACGCTTCGGAGCTACCAAAGAAGAGACCCTGGTCGTAGAGGATTCAAACAGAGGGTTGAACTCAGCCGTGGCGGCTGGTATCGACTGTGCTATTGTCCATAACGACTTCACAAAAACACATGACTTCTCACAGGCCAGCTATCGAATCAAGACTCTGATTGAACTAAAGGGCATTATCCTGAGCAGCCGCCCGACCCGAAGCTCTTCATGTTCGTAACCTTGTTTCGAGCCCTGCTCAATGTCTTCAAGAAACCCAACGGAGTTGTATCTGCGCGAAGGGACAATCCTGCTCAACGGATACACGATTAGTGCGGCAGAAATTAAAGTTATTAAGAAAATGGGCTATTTCGGGCCGTAATCGGTATATTGCCCCATGGCAAACGAATCGTTCCCCTTAAAATGGCTTTTAGGTTTTCGGCGGAAGATCCGGATCCAGGCGTGGCGGATTTGTGGGAATGGTCCAAAACCAACCATGTTAAAATGGTCAATCAATCGTTTCAAAGGTGGATATAAGATCGGCATAGGCCGCTCTCATCGCGAAGCTCGTCGCGCGTGGGGAAGAGGATATCCTAAACAAAGTTGAGATTTGTATGAAGCTTATTAAACAAGGCTAGAAGGCATAGCAATTTTTTGCCATTAACCTAACGGATACGATAGTTACAACAATGTTTGTATATAGTAGGAGACGACTCCCCTCGCCTCCATGTCCACCATGGAAAAACCAAACCTCGTGAGGTCTGGTTTTTTGTTTACTTACTGCATGGTCTAATGTATTCAAATCAGGAGTACCATAGTTATCCCTGTAAAAGTGAAAGTTAAATCTAGTATATACATTGACATGTATATACACCTTGATATATATTAAGGTCATGAGATCAGCAACCATGCAGTTAACGTTACTAACTCTTGCCGAACCCAATCGATTCAACATCGTTGAGTTGCTAAGAAATGGGCCCAAATCAGTTGGAGAAATCGTCCAAGCCCTAGGTATCAGCCAGCCGCACGTATCCCGTCATTTGCGCATCTTGAGCGAGGCCGGGATGGTGCGCTCACGCAGCAAAGCACAGCTGCGAATATACAGCCTCGAAGCCGGGCCGTTTCAGGAGTTGGATGAATGGTTTGATTCCTTCAGCATTCTATGGGAAGAACGTCTCGACAATTTTGAGGAGTATATGCTGGATTACAAGAAGAAGGAGGATTTATGACAGGTATCAACAGTTTTATCGCGAGCTACATGTTGAATTACCGCGACGTCTGGAACAAGAGGCTGGATTCCCTTGAAAACTACCTGAAAAGGATGACTGTAGATGAAAAGAAAAACAACCGTTCGTAAAAACCGCGAGCGTAGAGAACTCACTGTCGAACGTAATGTTGCGATGCCTGCCCGGCTTGCATGGGAAGGCTGGACGGAGCCTAAACATATTACAAAATGGTGGGGGCCAAAAGGCTGGACGACAACCGTATATGAAATGGATGTGCGGCCAGGCGGAGTGTGGCGGTATAGTCTCAAAGCGTTTGACAATAGCGGCGAAGAGGCTTATTGCAGAGCCGTATATGAAGAAGTAGAGGCACCGCGCAAACTGGTATACACAGACACTTTTGCTGACAGCGAGTGGAATGTGGTTTCGGGCAGTGAAATGTACACGACAGTGTTGTTCGAGGAAAAAAGCGGAGGAACGCGGATTAGCATCGTGACGCGATTCGCTACCAACGAACAATTGGACAACGCAGAAGCAATGGGTATGATTGAAGGGTTCACCGATGCCTATGATCGACTGGAAGAATACTTAGAAACCTTAATGGGTGGCAATGAAACGATGGAGACCGTTATCTCAAAAGATGGGACACAGATTGCTTATACCAAACAAGGGACCGGTCCAGCCCTCATCATGGTTTCATCGGCAGCGGCTGACCATCAGGATGCTTCACCGTTAGCCGAGCACTTGTCGGCAAATTTCACCGTATACAATTACGATCGTCGCGGACGTGGACGTAGTACGGATACCGCGCCGTACGAAGCCGCACGAGAAGTGGAAGATATCGAGGCTTTAATTGCAGCCGCCGGCGGACAAGCTTTCCTGTTCGGAAGCTCGTCCGGAGCCGTGTTGGCGCTCGAGGCGGCAAACTTACTAGGGGATTCAGTCGCGAAGCTCTATTTGTACGAACCGCCGTTCATTATCAACGACAGCCGTAAGCCCGTGCCTGGTGACTACGTAGAACATTTGAATTCACTAATCGAAGCCGGGAAGAGATCTGAAGCAGTCGAATATTTCGCATCCGAGGCTCTAGGCATTCCTGGAGAATACATCGGCTACATGAAGGCCGATCCTTCCTGGAACAAGATGGAGTCCTTGGCACATACGCTTGCTTACGATGGAATGATTATGGGAACAACACAATCCGGGAACCCGCTGCAAGCTGGCAGATGGAACATTACTATTCCTACTTTGATAATGACAGGAGAAAACAGCGAACCGCTTTTCCATGACTCGGCACGCGCGCTTGTCGAGCTTCTGCCAAAAGCTGCAACTCATTCACTCACCGGTCAAGACCATTCCGCAGTTATAATGGGGCCTGATGTAGTGGCAAAAGCTGTAGTGGATTTCGAACGATAAGGAGAATTGGAATATGACTGATCTTCAAACGCTGAATCGCCTAGTCGGTACTTGGCAAATCAGCGGCGGAGCAGAAGGAACGGTAACCTATGAGTGGATGGAAGGCGGGCACTTTTTGATTCAACGCGTCCATCTTTCCCAAAATGGACAAGAAGTGAAAGGAATTGAGATGATTGGGCATTTAAAACCCTTCGGCGAAAGCACGAGCACGGATATTCGGTCTCGATATTACGATACGTTAGGTAATACCTTCGATTATGTTTATGAATTTGAAGGGGATTCGCTCGTCATTTGGGCTGGACACAAAGGATCTTCTTCTTACTTTAAAGGGGTATTCAGTTCTGATGGAAACTCCAATGCGGGGGCGTGGCATTATCCCGGAGGGGGAGGATATGAATCGACGATGACGAGAGTCTCGCAAGCAGGAGGGATGGGCATTGGCTAAACAGTTGGTCATTGCAACACCTTTAACGGTGACTGCCTCCAGATTCGCGCTTGTGTCGATCTTCTCAGGAGCATTGTTCGTGCTTCTCCTTTGTAGCCTACATCTTCTGCAGCCTGAATTTGATCCGACATGGCGTTTTATCAGCGAATATGCTCTTGGCAACTTTGGTTGGATGATGCACATGGCTTTTGGATTGCTGGCTATTGCTCAAATCAGTGTGGCGATTACGATTTTCCCGCATATTCGTACGGTTACGGGATACATGGGTCTTGTCATTCTTGGAATCAGTGCAATTGGCGTTATAATCGCGGCAATCTTCGTGACCGATCCCATCTCCGTTAGTCCGGATGATGCAACGTTTAGCGGCAGCATGCACTCTATTGGAGCGATGCTGGACTACACGCCGGTAGCCGCATTGTTGATTAGTCTTTCGTTATGTCGACTTGATGCTTGGAGACCTATGAAGAGAGTGCTGCTCACCAGTTCGGTTATTGCAATCGTCGCGATGCTCGTATTTGTGATTCAAATTCCGCAAGATGGGCAATTTGGGCCTGAGGTTTTGGCCGGTTTGTTTGGACGATTCTTAATCTTGGCCGACATTGCGTGGCTAATCATTGTGGGGATTCATGCAGCCAAGCTGGGAGCTTCTAAGTATGGCAGCAGAAAAAAATACATGTAACGTGTTATCGTAAACCGGCTGCATCGCGCTTGCAGCCGGTTTACGTCTATTCCCGAATGTTTGGGTTTTCCCCTAGACAAGACATAAATCGTCTAAAAGCGTAAATAGGCTCAAAAATAGAGCGGAACGATTCAAAGGGAAGGAAAGTATTTTTCAAAGTCGGGATTCAACTAACGGAGACGTTAGTGCAATAGATATTGAACATCCATGCTGATCGCATTACAGCTGTTCGCCATAACAAAAGCGTCCTTGAGATGGGCGCTTTTGTGTTATGCGACGTTGTATGTATTGTGAATGTGTTTCCAGCTTCCGACAAGCCTTCCGACTGCTTGCATAAGGCCAATCATAATCAGCGGTCCTCCAAAGTCCTGCGGAACCTCCAGACGTTGCAGCAGCATGGAGACGACATATTCGATTGGGTCTTCATTCCGTTCTGTAGCGAGCTGGGCTACCGAGAAGTATTCCCCGACAGCCTCGACAGAGATTTCTCCAACATTGTCCATAGCGGCAAGGAAGTCACGCAGAGCCTCCTCATAACCTATAATATCTTCCTTGAGGCTGGTCCATTGAGCAACGCCGTGTCGGTGCCCGCGCCGCCCATGGCGTTGCCCACGCTGGAGGCGGCAAGCGTTGGTACATCGTTGACCCCGTCGCCGACCATTGCAACGCTCGGGTAGTGTTGCCGCATTCTAAAGAAGAGGGGGCATACAGGGCTTTGACAAAACCGATTCTGCCAAGCCTGTATGCCCCCTTATCCGTTTCGTGCCTCACTATTTCGATTGCGCCATTTTCTCGGTGATTTTCTGGTTAATCCGATCGTCCGCCTCGCGCAGCGTCGTATTCATGTCTTTTCCGTTCAAAAGATAGTCTTGGATGATGGTGGGCAGCTCATTTTTGGCGATCGCGTGAAACGGGGTTGCCGGCACAATCGGAGCAGAGTTGTCCGGAATCATCGCCTTCACGTTTTTCCCTTGCATGAATGGCAAGTCTTTGCCGTATTCAGCCCAGACCGCGGGATCTTTCAGGATCGGCGAATACCCTTTGCGCGCCAGGTGCTTCTGGAACTCATCCGATGTCACGTAAGCGGCTACTTGAAACGCCATATCCTTATGCTTGCTCGTAACGGGGACTAAGAAATATCCGGGATTAAGCTGCGGACCGACCGTCTTCATCTCCTTATAGTGCGGGTACGCCGCTACGTCCCATTCCAGCCCCGGCACATTATCGGCAATAATGCGCGGTCCGGTAGCGCTGACAGTGAGCAGCATCGCAATTTGCTGCTTTTTGAACAGATCCAGCTGCATCGAGCTGTAGTTCCAAGACGTGTTGTCGACATGATTGTTCGCAATCATATAGAAGTCGGTCAGCGTTTTGAACATTTTTTTGAATGTATCCGAAGAAAGCAGCCCCTGACTTTTAGCCGCATCGATAAATTCGGGGCCGGTCTGATCCGCAATCGTTACATGCATCGGCGACATCCCCAGTCCCATATATCTGACTCCGTTTTCGACGCGGGCTAATTTTTTCGTCAAGTCGTACATCTCTTCCCAGGACATGTTGTCCGTCGGATACGGAACGCCGAACCGGTCGAACAGCCCTTTGTTGTACAAAATGTTGACGGAGTCGACCGACACCGGCAGGCCGTACATGCCGCCTTTGGCTAGCTCCTGCATGGCCGCTACGGATGTAGGCTCCAGCTTGGACAAATCGTATTTGTACGTTTTGAGCAGCTCGGATATGTCGTACTGCATCCCGTATTCGAGCAAATTTTGATGCAGCTGGCCGTAAGCGTCGTAAATAATATCGATCGGCTGCTGCGACTCGATCAGCGACTTGAGATTAACCCCTTTCCCCGGCGCGATAAACTTCGGAGTGACATTCGGAAACTTTTCTTTGATTTTGTCGCCGAACGCATTCATAAACCTTTCGTTATCCGTAATGGAGCCGACATAAAGCCAGAACGAAAGTTCGACCGGTTCGTTCGACGGCGCGGGCGCCGCTGCGTTCCCGCCGACCTCCGGTTCGCTTTTGCCCCCGGAACAAGCTGTCAGTAAGCTTGCGGCCAGCGTCATGATCGTCAGAGCATACATTCCTTTTTTTCGTTTCAAACGTCTCACCCTTTGTAATTGTATTATTTTTCAAGACCGTTTTGGGTCAATGTGGCCCTATTGCATTTATACAATAAATTAATCTTTGATACAAATTAAGAAATTGTATATAATCTAACTAAATTGATATAATCACTAGAGTTATAATACTTCTAGAGAACCCGATGCTTACAGGATGTGATAGCAGATGTTGGAGCATAGCGTGCATTTGACTTACCGGGACTGGAGCGCCGTCATTCTCCCAAGCTTCGGCGCCAATACCGTTCGTCTTCGGCACGGGGACAAAGATTTGCTTCGTTTCCCCGAAACGCTGGAGCAGCTTAGAGCGGCCCCGTACCTGTATGGGATGCCGCTATTGATGCCGCCCAATCGAACCGAAGGCGGAACGTTTGCTTTTGACGGTCGAGCTTACCGGCTGCAGATCAATGAACCGCGGCATCGCAACCATATTCACGGTTTTATGGCGGATGCTCCGTTTCTGCTCAAGCAGTTAAGCGAAAGCCAGGCGACCTCTGTGTATGAAAACGACGGTGAGCGGTATCCGTTCCGCTTTCGAATGACGGTAACGAGCAAGCTGGATGAGCAAGGATTTTACCAACAGGTCGATATCGCCAATTGTTCGAATGCCGATATTCCCGTCATGCTTGGCTTCCATACCGCGTTTCTTCAGCCCGAAACGTTCAGCGTGCCGATCGGGAAGCGGTGGGAAACGAATGAAAGACATATTCCGACAGGGAGATTGCTGGAGCTGACCGAACAGGAGCAAGAATACCGGCAGGGATGCCGTCCCCGCGGACTGCCGATCTCCGGCTTCTATACGGCGGCCGGACATCTGGCGCTAATCGGCGATTACGGCTACCGCGCATCCGATAACTTCACGCAGTGGGTGCTGTTCAACGGAGGCGGCGATCAAGACTTCTTATGCATTGAGCCCCAGAGCGGCCCGGTTAACGGTCTAAACCGCCGGGACGGTTATATTCGCTTGAAAAAAGGGGAAAGCGCGCAGTTCTGGACTGCCATATGCCGAGGAGGAGAACGATGAGAACAAAGGTGAAAATCAATGCATCAAAGGCGGTAAGAACATGGCCGCGCGTGGAGCGGTATCAAAATTCGACATTGCGCTTCGCGCCTCCGGCTGATTTCCCGGCATTTTGGTCCGAGAAGCACAGCCGTCCCAAGATTATGCGCTGCTGGGTGACGCTCGACGAAGTTTGGGATTACCGTACGGACGAATATTTCTGGAACTATCAAATCGGCGTCAACCGGTACAAAGACGATCCTCATCATCATGAATACGACTGGGGGTCAACCGTCCCGTCCGAGGTGCGCATCCAAACCTATCTGGCTGCCCACAGCGAGCATTGCGAGGAAATTTTGCTGAACCTCCGCAGGTATGAAAAAGAAACGCAGCTGGGGATCGTCTCTCTCGATAAATACGAAGAAGTGGTTGAACGGGTGATCGAGTATTACAAAGACCTGTACCCCAACGTCCGCTATATCGAGCCTTGCAACGAGAGTGACTACGTATGCTTCGGCGGCATCGACACCGAACATTATTACAAGCTGTATACCCGAGCCTGTCGCGCCGTTAGGAGATTGAACGAACGCCATCGGTACGAGATTCCGCTGGAAATCGGCGGGATCGCAATGAACGCGGTAATGGATCGCCCGCACTTATGGCGCCAGTTTTTGCAGCAGTTGGCCAACGATAAGGATGAGCGGCGGAAAATCGATTTTTATTCCATGCACGACTACAACGGCCATCCTAAGCGGATGAAGGTCTTTTACGAGATGCATCATGCCTGGATCAAGGAACTGGGCCTGCCCGATCTTCCGATTTTCGTGGATGAATATGGCTTCACCCAGACGACGGGCGTATGGACGGATAGTTTGAAGAACGCTTCGGGCGTTTTGTCGGCGATCTTTTTGTCCACCGATCTGCCCGGCATGCATATTTTTCCTTGGTGCACGTTCCATAACCCGTCCTATCAAATGTCGTTCACCCAGTACCTGCTGCTGGAGGACGGTCAATTTGCCTCCACGCCCAACGGCAACGCGATGCGTTTGCTGCACATGCTCAAGACGGACCAGCTGGAGATGCTGGGCGAGCACCGGCATCGCGTCATCGCTACCGGAGACGCCACGGGATACGCCATGCTCGCTACGAATCCGAGCGACAAGCCGATGGCGGTCGATCTGATGCTGCGCGACATTCCGCACGACAAAGTTACGATTACCGAATATCGGGTAGACGCCCTGTATAACAACCGTTTGACAGGACCCGTCTGTACCGAGCTGGGATTGACCAACCGCTGGAATGAATGGGTGAGGGGGTCCGAGAAGGGCGTTGACATTGCCACGGTTCTGGAGCCGTACGGGTTCACCCTATGGCTCGTAGAGCCGTACCAAACGCCTTCTCCGTTCCCCACGACAAAAGCGTTGGATTTGAGCGTAAACGGACTTGAGTAACAGTAGTTGAGGCAATTTCCAGCCAATCGAAAATCCGGAAGCCGCCATGGAATGATTGAATTGCAAATTAGAATAAATGGTATACAATCATAAGGATTGTATCGAAATGGTACGGGGGAGGGCATACGGTTTGTTCGAGCTAAAGGGGAAAACGGCGCTCGTGACCGGCTCAAGCAAAGGCATCGGGAAAGGCATTGCCCTGGGACTGGCGCGCGCGGGCGCGGATATCATCCTCAATTCCTATACTGACGAGGACGAGCCGGAAGCGACGGTGAAGCAAATCGAACGCCTCGGGAGAAGGGCGGCTTTCATTCAAGCGGACGTTACGATCGAGGAAGACGTCGGAAGTATGTTCGATCGGATCGACCGGCAATTCGGCAAGCTGGATATTTTGGTCAACAATGCAGGGACCTCCCGATCGGAATCGATTCTTGAGACGGACTTGGCAAGCTGGCGCCATATTATCGATACGAACTTGACCAGCAGCTTCCTCTGTGCGAAGTGCGCCATGGAACGAATGATCCCGCGGTCGACCGGGCGAATTATCCAGATCAGCTCGGTCGTGGCCCATCAGGGAGCGGTATACGGACACGTTCATTATGCGGCAACGAAGAGCGGCATGCTCGGCTTCTCCAAGTCGTTGGCGCGCACGGCCGCGCCTCACGGCATCACCGTGAACGCGGTAGCTCCGGGCATCATCGATACGGAGCTGCTCCGGAGCACGCATGGGGCGTCCCGGTTGGAGCAGCTGGCCGGCACCGTCCCGCTCGGGCTTGGAACGGCGGACGATGTTGCGGCGGCCGTCATCTTCCTCGCCAGCGACGAAGCGCGCTACTTGACGGGCGTTACGATTGACGTCAACGGAGGACTTTATTACAGATAGATCACTTACAGATCGCGAGGGGATCTTTTTGAAAATTACGGATGTGGAGATTTATACGGTTTTTTGTTACCGTACAAACTGGACCTTCGTCAAGGTGACGACGGACGAAGGGATTAGTGGCGTGGGAGAAGCGACGCTGGAGTACAAGGAGCATGCCGTTGCCGGCGCGGTCGAGCATCTGAAGCGGTATTTGATCGGCAAAGACCCGACCCGAATCGAGCTTCACTACCATCATATGTACCGCGACGCCTACTGGCGGGGAGGCGCCGTTCTGATGTCCGCCCTGAGCGCGGTCGAGACCTGCCTATGGGATATTAACGGCAAGGCGCTCGGTGTCCCGGTGCATCGCCTGCTGGGCGGGAAGTACCACGATAAGGTGAAAGTATACGCCAACGGCTGGTTTGCCGGCGCCTCCAAGCCGGAGCAGTTCGCCGCATCGGCGCAAAGGGCGGTGAAGCGGGGCTTCAGGGGCTTGAAATGGGACCCGTTCGGCCAAGCGTACATGACGATTTCCAATGCGGAGCTGGACAAGGCGTTAACCTGCATCGACGCCGTGCGCTCCGCCGTCGGACCGGATGTCGACTTGTTCATCGAAGGACACGGGCGCTTCAACGTGCCTGCCGCCATCCAGATCGCGCGCGAGATCGAGCCGTTCAAGCCGGTATGGTTCGAAGAGCCGATTCCGCCCGACAATCTGGACGCGATGACCCAGGTGAAACTGAAGTCCAACGTGGCGATCGCAGGCGGAGAACGGTTGTATACCCGGCAAGCGTTCCGGGAAGTATTGGAAAAACGGGCGCTCGATTTCATCCAGCCCGACGTCAGCCATGCCGGCGGATTGCTCGAATGCCGTAAAATCGCCTCGATGGCGGAAAGCTACTATATTCCATTCGCGCCGCATAATCCGAGCGGACCGATCGCCAACGCGACAACGCTGCAGCTTGCGGCCTGCACGCCGAACTTTTTTTATTTGGAGATTATGGAGACGGATGTGCCGTGGCGCCGAGAAATTACGAACGAACAGCTTGTATTCGAGGATGGCTACATGCACATCCCCGATCGTCCGGGGTTAGGCATCGAGCTTCATGAGGACGCCGCGCGCAAATATCCTTACGAACCGAAAGAACTGCGGCATTACAACGGCGAATTGACCGATATCCGCCCGCCGGAAACGCTGCCTTACTTCTAGGAGTCTGTCCGACGGAGTAACGTAACGGGGATATGCGACGTCAAAACGGTATCAAACAGGCGAAATTCGCCAGTTTGATACCGAGTGGCATCGAGTTTTACGCCAACAACGGTTCATCGGATAGACTCCTAGAAGGATGTGATGCATAATGTACGAATTGAAGAACGATTATCTATGCGCAGCATTTGACGATTGGGGAAGACTGATCCGGCTTTCCAACCGCCAAAGCGGCGCAGGCAACGTGATCGCCTCGCCATCCGACGGAAGCTTCAAGCTCGTATTTAAAAGAGGCGAAGATTGGGAGAATCCCGTCTACGCCAACGATCAGTCCTTTCGCGTGGAGCACAAGGGCGACCGTCTCGTATTTGCCGCCGACACGCTACAGGTTCGCGGCTTCACCGCGAATATCGGCATCAAGCTGCACGTAGCTTTGCAGGGTGAAGATTTGGCATTCGGAGCGGAAATCGACAACCGCGAAGATGTCCTGATTACCGACTTCGAATATCCGAATATCGGCGTCATTCATTCGCTGGCGGGCGGGAAACCGGCGTTGCTGTGGCCGCAGCAATGCGGCCAGAAAATAACGAATATCGGCAAGTACTTGTCGGATATGCCGAAAACCCGCGGGAAGCATGCCAACACCGTGCGACTGAATTACCCCGGCGGTCATCCGCACGGCGGAAGCATGCAGTGGATGGCGCTGGTCGACGGGGATCAAACGCTGTTCCTCTCGGGCCGCGACTCCGACTTTTATACATCCGAGCTGCTCGTCATGGGAAGCAGGCGCGACCCCGGCGCGATCACCCTTACATTTGAGAAAATGCCTTTCGTGAAGCAGAATGAAACCTGGACGTCGCCCCGTTCCATTCTGAAGCTGTACACGGGCAGCTGGCACCACAGCGCCCGGGAATATGCGGCATGGTCCGGCACTTGGCGCTATCGAACCGAGAAGCCGCAGTGGGTCCAGGATATGAAAGGATATTTTCTCGTTATTAACAAGCAGCAGTACGGGACCGAAATGTGGAAATACGACGAATTGCCCCGCTTGTACGACATCGCCCGGGCGCACGGCTGCGATACACTCGGATTGTTCGGATGGTACGACAGCGGCCATGACAATCAATATCCGCATGTTCAGGCAGGCGAATCGCTGGGCGGCGCCGAGGCGCTCAGGTCGAACATCAAGGCCGTGCAGGACGCCGGCGGCAAGATCACGTTGTATCAGCAAGGACATCTGATCGACATCTCGTCCGATTTTTACAAAAACGGCGGGGATCGGCTCGAGTCCAAAAGCCGCTGGAATGCACCGTACTTTGAATTTTACAATAAGTCGCATCATAGTTCCTTCCAGGCCAACTATACGAGCAAATCTTTCTCGATCTCGTGCCCGTCTTGTCCGGAGTGGCAGGAGTTGATGAAGGACAAGGTGGACTTTATCGCTGCTTTCGGCGCAGATGGCGTATTGTTCGACCAGATTGGCGGCATGCCGGCTTATCCTTGCTTTGACGATCGGCATCCGCATGCGCAAGGCAAGCCTTCGCTGTCCATGTCCCAAGGCAGAATGCAACTGCTCGAAGGCATTCAATCCCGCACCAAGGCCATCGACAGCGAATATGCGTTTTTCACGGAACATGTGACGGACCTCTATTCCGGCTATGTGGATTGTCTCCACGGCATGTCGGCCGCTCCGTCGAGAGAGTCCAATCGCCTGGATACGGAAACGAACGGCGAGATTGCCGAGAAGATCAATTACCCGGAATTGTTCCGATACTGCTTCCCGGAGACGGTTGTGACGATCCGAAACCCGTTTCCGTACATCGCGCCTCGCGTGGCGAATTACGCGTTCGCATTCGGCCTGCGGTACGAGCTTGAAATCCGTTACGAGGACGACCGGAACGAATTGCTGGCGGACCATTATGCGGACGATCGCCAATATGCGAAACAAGTGACGGAGCTTCGCGCCAAGTACTGGCATGTGCTCGGTTACGGCGAGTTCCGGGACGTCGAGGGCATCGTCAACCGGAATCCGGCGATCATCGCCAAAGCTTACCATAAGGATCGCTTGCTCGCGATCGCCTTATGGAACGATACCCCCCGCGCTGCGGATGTTCGGATCGAGGCCGCAGGCTACCGATTGATCGAGGTATCCACCACCCAGGAAGCGGCTGCCGCCATGCCTCATTCGTTGGCGCCGCAGCAGATCGCTGTGGCCCTGTACGAGAAAGAGGAAGGCATGCGGTCTTGATGATTTGAAAATGGAGGTGCGAATGTGACAAATAGCTCAAAGGTGACCGCTTATACGCAGGTGAAGGAATGGATCAAAGAGAGCATTCTTTCCGGGGAAATTCCGGCGGGCTCGCGCATCACCATCGCGGAAATCGTGCAAAAATACGGCGTCAGCCAAATGCCGGTACGGGAAGCGTTTCAAATCTTGCAAGGGGAAGGGTTTATTGAACTGCTTCCCCATAAAGGCGCAAGAGTTCTGTCGTTAACCCCGCAATATGTGGCCAATATTTACGAGATTCGCGGGGTTGTGGAAGGGCTTCTGGCCAGGCAAAGCATGCCAAATCTGACGTTGTCCGGTCTGAATCGGTTGAAGGAGCTGAACAGGCAGATGAAGTCGATGATTGGCGAAGGCGTCTTGCCCGAAGAACTGGTCAAGCTTGACAGGCAGTTCCACTTAGAGATCTATGAGAACAGCAACAATCCGGAAGGTATGCAAATTTATGAGAAATATGTCGGGTTAATCGGTTCGCTGCGGAAAAAGCACGGGTATGGCAGCGAGCGTCTGGCCGATATGATCAGCCAGCATGGGCAGATGATCGACGCCATGCAAAATCAGGATGCCGAGGCGCTGGTGCAGGTCGTTCACGCGCACAGCGAAGGGGCGAAGATGGATTTGTTGAACGCGATGGAACGTTGAGGGGAGTGGCGCATCAGCAACGTTGCAGGAGGACGAGAACATATATCTTTACGGATCCGCGGCATACGCGGATTTATAACGAGTTCCGATCTGTTGCACAATTCCGAGAGGAGATCCCCATGAAGAAAGGTACGATAGTAGAGGAGCTTGCTACAAGGCAGCTCCTTTTTTCTAAGACATCATCAATGTATGTTTTTCACCGCGCGTCTAATGCCAGGAATGCCAACAGCACGTTTCTAGAGTTGTCTGAACTCCCCTGCCCTGTAGTCTCTCGGGGACATGCTCTCCGTTTTATGGAACAATCGACTGAAATAGAGCTGGTTGTCGTATCCGATGAGATGAGAAATTTCCTTAATGCTCAATGAGGTGTTCAATAGCATGTCCTTGGCTTTATCCATCCGGATACGGGTCAAGTAACCAATGACCGAACTGCCGGTTTGCTCTTTGAATTTATGCATGACTCGGTTCGGACTCAAACCGCATTGTTTTGCAATGTCCGCTACGGTCCATTTCTTGGTGCAATCTGCATGCATTTCAGTCATAATTTGCAAGATGGATGGGTCCTTTACATAAGCTTCCGGCTTCTGCATGAGACTCGCCTTTCTTCCGAATAACGACATCAACGACATGGTGTACGAATCGACCGCGGATTGAAACAGTGGCGCTTTGATTTGAAGTTCAACCATGATTTTTTTGTACAGCTCGATTGCCTGCGGATCTTTCCCGACATGATAAATCCGTTTTTTGGAAAGTCCAACTCTTTCCAGCCACTGGAGCGCTCCGTATCCGGAAAAATGAATCCAGTACAGCTCCGGAGAATTCTTGCCAGCATAGGCATACTCTTGTCTTTCATCCGGATGGAATAGCACAATCTGCCCCTTCGTTACCTCGGTCTGCCGGCCATCTATCCAAAAATGGCCCGTTCCTTTCAGCATATAAATCACTTGAAAATCTGGCCGTCCATTTTCCCTCAGCTTCTTGACATTTTTCGTCATGAACTTTTCATATCCGCAGGAATTAACCGTGAAGTAATGATCATTGCCGTTTCTGGCTAGATCCGCGATATTGGATCCATTAAAGCCCGATAATGTAATCATGACAATATGGCTGCTGTCTGCGAGGAGCAGGTTCACGTCGCAATCAGCATCTCCTTTTTTTAGTTCATCAAATCGCTTGTTAAATGAGCTAATCTTAACACAATTGTGTATGTATTCAACAGGAATATTCATATATTTGGTCAGAAATATACTATATACTCTCAATGAGAGTCAAGATTGTCGTTGTTATTCTGCATAAAACTTAGAGCTGATTGGGCTGAACAAAAGAAAGGGGGGAGGAAGCGGAAAGAAATGAGCCAGTGTTGCTTCCTACAGGAACGCTTTCTGAAAAGCGCTGTTCGACACAACGTTAGTTTTTGAACTTTCGGAGGAAAAAATAAAACATGCAATTCAAATTGTAAGCGCTAACATTACGATTGATATCTATCACGATTACAAAAAGGATGGTGTTCCAAGTTGAAAGAAAAGGCCGCTTTTCTGAAGTGCCTCTTGTTTTTGCTGACGTTGACACCCTTGCTGGGGGCTTGTAACGGAAAACCGCATACCGTAGCGGAAGGAAACGGTTCACAAACCGAACAGGCAGATGCCGACAACGGCTCCCGAACATCCCCGGATTCTCCCGGCCCCAAAAACGAAAAAGGGGATCCTGTGGAAATCGTGTTTTACACCAATAACGGCGACTCCGAAGCAAGCTTTGATTATCGGTATGGTGACCTGATTCGTCAGAAGTTTCCTGACTATTCCATCAAGTATATCACGAGAACGCAAGGAACCAACCTGGATGAATTGCTTGCCAACAAAACGCGGTTTGATATTTTCTTCCAGTCGATCGGCAATTTCGAGGAATGGGCTTTTCCTTACGGCATTGAATACGACATGTCTGAGCTGATCAACAAGCATCAGGTCGATCTGAAACGTTTTGAGCCGACGATCATCGAAGCGATGAGGCAGGCTTCGGGAGGCAAACTATTCGGGCTCCCGGTACAAACGAATAATCTGGTTTTGTATTACAACAAGGATATATTCGATAAATTTGGGGTTGAATACCCGAAAGACGGCATGACGTGGGAAGAGATGGTCAAGCTGTCGCTTCGGCTTTCTCGCAACGACGGCAACCGACAGTATTTGGGATTTGTTCATTCTCCGTCACACACGATTCGCATGAACCCGATGTCGATCCCCAATATCGATGCCAAAACAGACAAACCAACCATTTATAAAGATGAGCGCTGGAAAACGTTCTACGAAACCTACTTCAAGAGTCCGACAACCGAGTCTGGTTATACGAATCTGTTGACCCAAACCGGAACTGTTCCTAACAATAATAATGCTTTTGTCAAAGATCAAAACGCTGCCATGATGATGTACCTGTCGAGTCTGATCTATGTATGGGAAGAACAACTGAAAGCAGTAAACTGGGATATCGTCTCCCTGCCCACGGTTAAACCCGGGATTGGCTCGCAATCGTACCCGTCTTATTTCGGGATTACGAAGATGGCCAAACAGAAAGACGCTGCGATGGAAGTGCTCAAGTTTATGGTTTCCGACGAATTCCAATCCAGTCTGGCGCGCAAAGGCATTATGCCCGTCCTGAACAAGGAACAAGTCAAACGGGAGTTTGGCAAGGAGTCTCCTTACCGGGACCGGAATATGAAAGCTGTATTTTACAATGATTTCGCACCGATTCCGGAAAGAACGCCTTATGATGCCAAGATCGTAAACACGTACAGTACTTTCTTCACACAAACAAATGTAGGAAAACTGGACATCAACAGCGCTTTGCTGCAAGCGGAGGATCAAGCGAACATCGCGATCGAGGAATACAAAAAGAATCAATAGTCTTACATAGGGAGGCTGGTAGAATGAAGGAATTTCGAAACAGAATCTTTCAAGCCGGATGTGTACTTCTGTTTGCATTCGTGGTCGTCATGCTGGCAAGCATGACAATCGCCGATACCCGGGAAGTCTACGCGGCTGGCAATACGTACTATGTCGCTCCCGCTGGCAACGATGCCAACCCGGGTACGGAAACGGCGCCATGGAAAACGCTTAAAAAGGCTGCGGCAACGCTACAGGCCGGCGATACCGCGATCTTTGAGGATGGCGTTTACGTGAGCACTCAGACCAGGTTTACGAATAACGGAGCGGAACATGCACCGATTACGATCAAAGCAAGGAATAAACAGAAGGCGAAACTGTTATTTTCCAATTTGAATACAACATCCAAAATCGTGTTGACGAATAAGCAGTACATCTCCATCTTCGATTTTGAAATAACCCAGGAAGTCAGTGGAACAACAAGCGGGGATGTATTCATCGACATGAGCGACTGCTCTCACTGTATCGTCAGCGGTAATTCCATTCACGGTGCCGGCGGCAAGGCTGTGCAAGCCTTAAAAGGCGAGCGGATTGAGGTGGTCGGCAACGAAATATACGATTTTGTCAACTTCGGCGTCGTTTTGGCGAATATCGATCGGCCAGTCATCGCAGACAACGAGATTCGCGAGGTCAGTGCCGCCATTCTGGTGCCGGCAGGCACACGCAGCGCCCAAATCTCCAATAACCGCATACGTGCCATCGACAAATTGATGAGGAACGGCATTATTTTAGGCGGAAGTTATCCCCCTTCAGTAGCGTATGACACGTACGGGTACCAAGCTTATTATGCGGTTGCCTGGAACAACACCTTGGTTGCGGAACAGCCGGGGCTGATCGATACTGCGTTCGCGTTTATCGGGAGCGTGGACAGCGCTGTTTATCATAACATCGTCGTCGATGCCAAATACGGGGTCAGCTACTCCAATGGGGGCGGGGCGACAACAGGATGGGCGCCGGTCCCGACTTCTTCGACATTTGCCAACAATATTTTTTCGGGCTGCACCGGGAATGCCATTCACACGGTAAACCCGCCAATCGATTCTGCGCACGATTACAACTTGTACTACAACTGTGCGAATGCTCCGGTCGAGTCAAATGGGATCTACGGGGATCCGCTGCTGACTGATCCGTACCATGACTGGTATCTGCGGGAAGACAGCCCGGCTGCCGGTGCAGGAACTGCTCTGAACGTTACCGGTTTTTACGGTGAGACGCTGGACGTCGACCTGGATGCTAACGGGAATGTCCGAACAGCACCTGTGCATATGGGGATTTATGCAAATACAGTACCGAAGGTGGGAGAGATTTTGTTCACAGAGCAGTTTGAAAGTGGAGGCGGCGCTTGGACCGTGCAGACGGGAACAATGGGGATAGTAGAAGAAACACCGGGAGGCAATCGCGTATTTACCGACCCGAATGCATCTTCAAGCAGCGGCATATCCCGCTCTTACGCAGGGTCTATGGGTTGGGTAAGTTATCGGATGGACACAAGGGTGAAGTTCGTTCAGTCTTATAATCCGTCAGGCTGGTTATCGTTGTATGCCCGGTACACCGATGTCAATAACTATTACTTGTTGGAGATCCGTCCGGAGAAAGGCTACATCGGACTGAAAAAAAAGGTTGCCGGCGTCGTCACCCCGCTGGAGGAGAAGGAATGGCATCCGTCAATCGGGGAATGGACCGATGTACGTTTGGTTATAAATGGAACTGCCATTCAGGTTTACTTAAACGGCAAGCTGGAGTTGGCCGGGTCAGACGGGCAACTGCAGAACGGAGGAATTGCAGCAGCGCTTTACCAGTCGGATATACAGATCGACGATATAAGTGTAGCGAAAATCGATGCGCCCGCGGGGGCGGGCGAACCCGATCCCGGCACCGTGCCGGGCGAGACATACTATGTTTCCCCGAGGGGCTCCGATATGAACCCCGGAACCGAAGATAAGCCGTGGAAGACGATGGCTAAAGCGGCCCGGCTGGCGCAGCGAGGGAACACGGTTATATTTGAGGACGGCGACTATATCGAGTTTAGCCCGGCCGTTTTCAAGCAAGGCGGCACCGCAGACGAACGAATTGTATTCAAGGCACGCAACAAACATAAAGCGGTCATTCAGTTTCGGAATTTACCATCCCCCAAAGTTATCTTGACCGGCACTCCTTATATTACGCTGCAAGATTTTGAAATGACGCAAGATCAGCGGGGAACGAATACGTCTGATATTTTCATCCAGGTGCGAGAAGGGGCTAATCACGTTCATGTTATTGGCAATAAAATTCACAACGCTTTTGAAGAAGGGGTAAAAGGGTATCTCGTTTCCGATTATTTGGTCGATGGAAACCTCATTTACGATATGGGTCACGAAGGCATCGATTTTGTCAACGTCCAATCCAGCACCATTCGAAACAATGAGATTTATGACGTTGGACGCGTCGGGCTATTGGCCAAAGGCGGTTCGTCGGATATTGAGGTGTACAACAACTATGTCCATAACCATAACGTGAACATGGCGGAAGGAGCAATTTACATGGGCGGATCTACCGGCCATGACTCGGCTCGCGATCCCAGCGTAAACGGTTACGAAGCCTGGAATATGGTCGTGTACAATAATGTCGTTGTGGCCGAAACACGGAACGGGATACCCAGTATCAACAACGGCATTGGCTTCGTGGGCTCAAAGGACAGCGCGGCTTACAACAATATTGTGATCGGCACAAGGAACGGCATTTTCTTGTACAGCCCTCGAAGCACTCTGCCTCAGGTCGGTTGGGATTGGGACCCGGACAACTTAAATCCGGTGTTCATGAACAATATCATCATGAATACAACGGACAAGGCCGTCATCGCGGCTGGTACCAAGCAGCCGGTTAACTTGGTACACGACTATAACCTCTATTACAACAACACGAGCTTGCCTGCCGGGCAAGAACTGAACGGCGTATATGCAGATCCGGATTTTTCCGACTTGGCCGAAGGGAATTGGCATCTGGAAGCGGGAAGCCCAGCCATAGGTGCTGGCAAAGCCATCCCGGAGTTTGTGTTGATGGATGGACAGTCCATTGATATTTCATCCGATTACGATGGCAACTCGAGAGGAAACGTATGGGATATGGGGATCTATAAGAGCGGGACGCATTAATCACACATCCAACCAAGTTAATCGATCAGCGAATCGCCGCTTCTCGAATGCAACCCGAGCGCATGTTGAAGGATGCGGGGGTTAAACCAGAATAATAAAATGCGAGGGTGTCCATATGTTCAAACAGAGAGCAAGGTTGCTAATCCTTCTAGCAGGGACAGCCGCTATTGTTGGCGCTTGCAGCGGAGGGCCGATAGAGGAAGCCGATGTTCCTCAAACGGCTAAGGAAAATCCGGCGGAACGGGTTCCGTTAACGTTGGTGTCCATTTCCCCTCTAGAAGAGATGGAAGTGGTTTATTTGGAACCGCTGCGCAAAAAATACCCTCATCTCGATTTGCGGTACATTCAAACATCGAAGGCCGACGGCACGACGATTCCCGAACTGCTGGCGGCCGGCGTCAAGTTCGATTTGTACACCAATTCGCGGGGAGGTTTCGAGGAGACGCTGCTCGATTACGATCTGAAGTATGACATGAGCGACTTGATCCGCAAACATAACGTCGATATCGGCCATCTGGAGCCGACGGCCATCGAATCGATGAGGCAGATGTTCGATGGAAAGCTTTACGGCCTGCCGGTCAAGATGAACAGCCTGCTGCTCTACTATAACAAGACGCTTTTCGATATGTTCGGAGTGTCCTACCCGAAAGACGGGATGTCATGGGCGGAAACGCTCGATTTGGCGAACAGAATGACACGTTTGGACGGCAGCGTGCAATATTACGGTATCGGCAGCCATGGAACGGGGGCGATGATCGGCTGGAATCCCTATTCTTTGCCCTTGGTGGACGGGACCAAGCGAACTCCGACGATTCATACAAGCGCGCAATGGCAGACACTGATCCAAACCGTAGTTTTAAATCCCGTATTTACGAAAGCATACAAGGAAATAGGGAAAATACCGGATTGGTCATCGTTTAGCAAGGAGCGCAGCGTTGCCATGCTTTTGTACACGGCAGCCGCTCCGCTTGCACTGACGAAAGAGTTTTCGGCGCTCGATTGGGACATGGTTTCATATCCGGTTTTACCCGGCCTGACTGAAGTCGGCTCGCAAGTTTCTCCCAATTATTTCGGCATCACTTCGCTTTCGGAGCATAAAGAGGCGGCAATGGAAGCGATCAAGTTTTGGACCTCGCTCGAATTTTTTATCGAAAATTCGAAGGGCGGCACATTGATGGCTTCGAGAGCCAAGGAAGTGAGAGAGACGCTTGGATCGGAATCTCCTT
>NZ_VDCQ01000065.1:48054-61313 GCF_006265175.1 Paenibacillus hemerocallicola
CGGTACGGTCGATCTCAATACAGGTTTGCGAATGATGGCGGAAGAGACACAGAAAATGATAAACGAACAACCGAAGCCATAAGGCGATTACGTATTAGTCACTTTAGAGTTGACATGGTGAACCTATCAAGTTATGGAGTCCATATGTGCAATACTATAAAATCCAAACTTTGTGCCGTATGACAACTCAGTCATATCGGCACTTCTTTTAATGATGTGGCGCATCAACGGTTTCAACACAAAAAAACGCGGAAAAAAAGTGTCGGATGACAAGAACATAGTTGCCGGCACGACGGATCCTGACGCTCACCAAGGAGCCGAAGTACCTGTGACGCCGATCAGCGAAGGAGCAGAATTCAGCCGCCGTCGTCGGAGACATCCGCTGGAGACAGCACCAGCGGGTTTGAAACAAGTATGCTCCGTGCCTCCATTAAGAGCTGGCTGTAGATACGTCTGTGTCGGTTCCAATTTGGGTGTGTTACTGGATACTACTGTGTCAGAAAGCATGAAAATTGGCACATTTTATGATCTTCATCATCTGCACCCACTTTACAGAATGTCCCTTCTGTAAAGTGTTTCTTACTTTTTGAGAGATTTTGGACTCGAGAGAATCGCCGGCGGATATCTTTGCAAAGGTTTATCCATTAAATGGCTAACGGGGCAGGATAGCTTAAACAATACGACGAAATACTCTCAACATAGGTAGTTCCACGAATACAATCTGGAAGAAAGAGGTGTTTGCAATCCGAATCCATATCATCGGCGGCTCAGGTAGCGGTAAATCCTATATCGCGGCGTTATTGAGCGATAAGCTCAGGATCCCGCATTACGATCTAGACGATATTTTCTGGGATAATCAATCGAACGAATATGGCGTAAAGGCACCGGAGGATGAGCGTGACCGCCGGCTCAGAGAAATCATCGGTCTCGATTCGTGGATTGCAGAAGGCGTATACAGGTCGTGGGTAGGGCCGAGTTTTGCCGCTGCAGATAAGATTATCGTACTTATGACGCCGTTGTCCGTTCAGGAGGAACGAATCTGGAAGCGTTATGAAGAGCGTATTGCGGGCATCGTCCCAGGCAAGAAGCGCGAGACGCTCGAAGGCATCCGCAACTTGTTGGCATGGAATAAAGACTACAATCTGACGAAGCTGCCTAACTTGATCGGCCATTGGGACTATAAGGACAAAATGATCCTCGTTCGCGATAATTTGGATCTTCTTGAACTTCAATTGATGTGACTTGCTTTTTCTTGTTACGTTAACGGAGTACGTTAGTTCAATGTTCAACAATGACTAGGCTGCCTACATGAATCGGCAAACTAGCTCCGTCTTTGACCACTGACGTAAACAACCCGACACGATAATTGTAATTTTACTCCAAACGCGTGGAGTGTCATTATGCTGGCATTACTCCAATCAAATCGAAGTTACCAGCGCATGAACTTAACATATATATACATCTACTTTGCCCCTGGTGACAGCGACGCTGGTACTACCCCATATAAATCAACTACAAAACTATGGCTTTTTCTATGTAGCCTTACGCGAGGATTGGACACCAATTGGCGCGGCGATAGCGAAATGAATATGTCTGGAGGCTGGGAAGTTAGTGTCATTAAATATAATGGAGGCGGTTTATGAAGCCCGGTGTACCTGCTTTCCATGACGAATTTCAAATGCTGTTTCAACCTTATCGGGAAGCGGTGCTCCGATTTTGCCAGCTGATTACAGGCAATCCTTGGGATGCAGAAGATGTGTTTCAAGAAACGTTGCTTCGGACGTACAGAGCATCTTTGCAGAATCCAAGTATGACGGTGAACAAAAGCTTCCTCTTTCGAATCGCAACCAACGTATGGATCGATTGGTGCCGAAAAAACAAGTTGTCGCCCAATCCGCTGGCCGAGGATGAAATCGAATATCGCGACGAAGCGTTTGATTTGCATGAAGCGATGGAATGTCTGCTGACGGCTCTGGAACCGAGGCAGGCGGCGATACTTCTCTTGATCGACGTTTTCGGATTCGCCTCGGGCGAAGCGGCACAAATGTTCGAATCCACGGAAGGCGCAGTAAAGGCTACGCTTCATCGTGCACGCTCCGCTTTGAAGAAGCAAGCGGAAACGAACCGTATTGAGCGGCTGGTTGAACGCCAGCCGATGCTGATCGGACGGTTTCTTGATGCATTCCGGAACGACGATCCGCTGGCCATCCGGGAAATATATATGGAATTGAGAAGGACCGGGCTCGAAATCGAAACGTTCCCTCAAGGACAAAGGCTCTGTTTCCGGTTTAAAGATCCCGAGGGCAACGTTATTGTAGTATGCTCTCCCCATTTGCGATAATCTCAGAAAAAAAGTTTTTAGCCCCCATATCGATCTGCAGATTTTTTACGTTGTATACAGTGAAGGAGGAAAAAAATGTACAAACCATCGGAATGTATGCTGGAAAAAATCGAAATGGTTTCCTTGCGGGTTAGAGATGTTGCACGTTCGGCGGGATGGTACAAAAAGCATGCGGGGCTCAGCATACTCTGGAACAACGGCGAAACCGCCGGGTTGAGGGCGAATACGGGGACGGTCGTCGTGCTCGTTCAAGCCGATCAACGAATTCCGTTTACCAAGGAACGGATCGTTCACTACACGACGCCCGATATTTATCGGGTGCACCAAGCAATGAAGTCGGCCGGGGTTATGGTGGAGGAAGTCAAAGCGTGCAATCATACCGGATGCTTTTCGTTCGAAGATCCCTCCGGTAGCCGGGTCATGGTGTGGACGCCGATCTACTTCAATTCCGCTGCAGACCAACACGCGATCCAAACGCTGATCTGTACCGTCTCGGAGCCAGTCTTGGTGTAATTTTTTTGGAAGGAAGATTCGATGAAACCAAGCAAACGAGCGCCCTCGGTATCGCTTATCGGCGTTGTATTCCATCACGTTCACGATGTGGAGCGGATGCGGGACTTTTATTGTTCGGCGATGGGGCTTCGGGAATTGTGGAAAAGCAATGACGGAGCCACCGGCCTTGTTACCCGGGCGCGGAAAGGCCCCCTGTTCATTATCGACAATAAACAAATCAGTCCGGACAGCGGGATTGAGTTCAGCCTCGAAACCGATGACATCGAATCTGTCCATCGGCACATGCGGTCGAATGGGGTCGACGCAGGGGAAATCCGGCATTTCGATAACTCCGCTTTGTTTCATTTTACGGACGAAGACGGGTACGGTCTGATGATCTGGGGAGCAAAAAGCCAAAAAGAATGATTGCGGGAGGAAAGCTGCAATGAATCTATTCGTTCCGTCCGAATGCACCGACCCGTCTTGTATCGTTCGCGACCAAGAGGTGCTGAGATCAAGGATGGACAAATATCTGCAAGCTTATGAGCAATTGGACTATTTCAGCGGTTCTGTACTGGTAGCGCTCGATGGCGAGATTGTGTTAAACGAAGGCTATGGGATGGCCGACCGGGAGCATGAAGTCAAAAATACACGTGATACGATCTTCCAGTTGGGATCTGTAAGCAAGTCCTTTACAGCTGCCGCGATCATGCTGATGCACGAGCAAGGCGTTATTAACACGGATCAACCTATCGACCGGTATTTGGCCGATTTCCCGAATGGGGATACAATCACCATTCATCATCTGTTGACGCATACGTCCGGTCTTTCACATCCCGTGGGCCTGAATACGAAAGTGTCCATGAAGCTGGAGAATGTCGTTCATAAATTCCGGGATCAGCCGCTTGCCTTTCCTCCAGGAGATCAGTTCCAATACGGGAGCTCAGGATATATTTTACTGACCTATTTAATTGAGCAAGTCTCGGGGAAACCGTTCGAAGCGTTTTTGCAGGATCATATTTTTCATCCTCTTGGCATGCATCATTCCGGTTACGATGTTCATAATCGCATACTGAAGCACAGGGCAGCCGGTTACTCTGCGGCGGGAGATGAGGTCGTTCATGGAGAGTATGCACATATGTCGACCCATGCCGGAGCAGCCGGACTGTATTCCACTACCGGTGATTTGTACTTATGGGACCAAGCCCTGCATTCCGACCTGCTGTTCAGCCGGCAAACCAGAGAGCGCTTATTTACTCCGTTTCTGCAAAATTACGGGTATGGATGGTATATTGACCGGCAGTCTTTGGGCGGACGCTTGAGAACCCGAATCCATCACGGGGGGTTGGGCAATCCCGGGTATTTCACCCGAATGACCAGATTTGCGGATGAACGGCTATTGATCGTTGTTTTAAGCAACTTCCTGTTGTCTCCTCTGGAAAAAATGAATCGGGACTTGGCCGAAATGATGTTTGGAGAAACCGTAACTTTCCCGGACAAGCCCGAAGTTCAGGCACCGGTGCAACCAATGCGTTACGGAGGGTTTGCCGGAACCTATGAAGCGTTTATACCGATTCATGTAACCGTGGAGCATGGGCGTTTGTTCATCAACATATTCGGATTCAAACTGGAGCTTTTCCTCCAATCCGAAGCTGCGGAACAGATCGATTTCTATGCAAAAGCGGCATACGTTCGTATTTCCTTCCGGAAGAACTTTTCCGGAAAAATCGACGGGGCGACTATACATTGGCTCGGGGAAGAAGGATATTATGCCAAAAGGAGAGATGAATATGAGCATGCAGCAACTCGCTGATAAAAAGGGACTATTCGTTACAAACGGCGATATTATCCTCGGAAACCTGGTGCCGGATCCGCATATTGATTCAAAGCTGACGGATGACGGTCTTCAATTTTCGTTTAAAGATCGGTGGGGCTGTGCCAAAACAGCCGGCATGGCATTCTCTGCGCCTATGCAAATCAAGGCCGAAGTACGAAGCTCGGCTGCGGATTTCCGTCTTCATGTCGGACCTAATGCATGCATTCGTATTAATGGTTTGGACGGTTTTTTAATTTCACGCGATCCCGTTACGAAGGAAGAGAAGGAAGAGACAGCATTGTCTAGGCAGATCGCTTTTAAACCAAACGAATTTGTTCGCATACAGTGGGACATTCTCCCTGGCTATTCCGTTGTTAAACTCAATGATGAAGAATTTATCCGGATAACCGGAGATTACTCCAAATTAACGAATACGGTACATATTAGCTCGGGCAAAGATGTGAGTATTACTGTTAAATCATTGGATATACAGCGTCTCTCCAAAGGGATTATGGGGGAATACCGTACTGTCCAGGTGCCTGACCTGAGAAGTATTGGCTCAGTCTTTATTGAAGTAAAGGATTCGACGGTAGCCAGTGAATGGTACGCCACTAAGCTTGGTTTAACTGCCGCATATCTAGGAAACGGAATGGGCACAGCCCGGCCTATCCAGCATGGAGTAGGGATTACTATGCTCGGCGATCCAGGACATAATGCAGGAGTTCGGCTTGGTTTTTGGACTCCGGACATTAGGAGAACTTATGAGATCATGAAGGAAAATGGAGTGGAAATCGTAGGAGAACTACGCGATCACGGCGATTTTGCAGAATTCAATTTTAAAGATATAGACGGTAATTTAATGATGGTTTGCTGGCGTCCGGAAAAATAGAATAGAAACGTAAACGTAAAGCTGGTTGTATGCTTTTAGACTAACTGGAAAAAAACCATATCGTTAATCTAACGGAGACGATAGTTGAATCACCGGTTAGGCCGTCGATAAGTTCGACGTGTACGGTGAAAATAAAGTATTAGACTGAATGTGTTAAGTACATGCGGCTTTCGAATCACAAAACCGTCAGACTCCTTAAAATAAGTATTAGACTGATCCTAGAAATTGAAACAGCGACAGCCATGGACGAGAAAATAAAGTCCAAGACTGTCGCTGTTTCATTGAACTAACATCCCCGTTTAGTTTAATGAGGCTGCCGACAAAAGTTCTAAAGGCCTCAATCCTTCCCTTCATTCAAGAAAAATTTGAAGAAAATAGGGCGCTTTTTTCAGTGTCCCTGTAGCCTATAGCTTGGAAATGCCGCTTGGTATTCTGCCTGTGCGTTGAATGGTGCGAATCTGAGAAGTTGTTATCCGGAATCCAACCAGAATAAACGACGTGGTTATATTGTTAAAGTTAAAAGCTCGTAAGTTTGAAATGTTCTGGCTACCACGGAAAATTCGAAAATCCCCTGTAAAGTTGCGGCCTGAAAACAGTACTAACGTAACTTGACTAGGAATTACAACATTTCTTAGCCGAAAACTGGAGATGATGTTGTTAAAACCGAATAATCCCAGACAGAATGTCCCTTCTGTAAAGTGAAATGCGGAAAAGCGGTCTCGAAAAACACCTGAGACCCGCGTATAGCGGGACCCCAAGGGAACATATCGCAAAACATACTGATGCCGTCGAAAGAACGGCATAAGGAAGGTGGAAGTCGCGGCTTCGCCGGCTGCAGCTGGCCGTAGATATCGATGGCCGGCATTACAGGTCAGCGTATTTTATTTTACTGACTTGAAACTTCTTTTGTTGAACCTGAGTTGTTAGTCAAAAAATCGACCCGCAGGCCATGTCGACAAATGGGGTGTAAAAAGACTTATGGAGGATGATTTCATTGAAGGGTAGACGATCATCAAAAGTTTTAAATATTCATTTAAAGGAATATTCTTTATACGTTATATTCAAATTATAAGAAAGTCATAATATGAAAGGGGGGTGAAAAGTGGGAAAAATCGCAGCATCAATCTATCTATCTCTGGACGGAGTCATGGAAGAGCCGGGGGCTTGGCACATGCCTTATTGGGATGATGAAATGGCCAATTTCCAACGCGATGTGTTCTATCCGAGCGACGCGCTTCTTCTGGGGCGAGTTACTTACGAAGGTTTTGCCGCAGCGTGACCCTTGATGAAGGGGGAGGGTGCCGACGAGATGAATTCCATGCCCAAGTATGTGGCTACCACTACGCTAGAAGAACCCCAATGGAACGCCAGTTTCATCAAAAACAACATTTTAGAAGAAGTGACCAAGCTTAAGCAGGGAACGGATTATCAATTTCTGATCTATGGCAGCGGTCAATTGATTCGCACCTTGATGGATCACAATCTTATCGATGAGTATCACTTTATGGTCCATCCGGTAGTATTAGGCAAGGGCAAGCGACTCTTTACGGAACAGGATCAAAGAGAAACAAAAAGAGCACGTTGCTATCCAAGCTAGGGAGTCATCTGGCCATATAGTGTCATGACAAAGCCTCCCCATGCATACGTAAGTAAAACTCCAGCAACCAATGCGAACATATCTAAGAGGATATTGCATTTCGTTGCTAAAGCTGCAAGCAACCATTCCCTATAAGTAGTACCCCTCTACATGATCAATACCTAATGATTGATAATTAAACTCTAACGGAGACGATAGTTCAATCCGAAGAAACAATATCCCCCGCCAGCCGCAGCCAGTGGGGGATATTGTTTTTTATGCCTCAACTAACTCAGGTCTTTTAATCTGCAGAGGAGGCGGAACCAGCCAACCTTTTTCTTTACTCATCTGTAAAATTTTCAAACCTAAAGCAGCTTTCGTCGCATGGTATTTACCGAATAACGCTCCAACATCCACACGAATCGATTTGCCCATGACCATGCTGCATGCAACCAAGCTCGCGGCAGTGTCAGTTGCAACAAGTGACGCAATTTCTTGATCCGTAATTCTTGCGCCAACGGGAATTTCTTCGAGTTTTGCTTCGGGTCTTGCAGGAAGAGTCGGTGATGGAGCAATTCCATTGTGAGTCAGGATCTGATCACATTCTTCTGCTTCCAATTCAGCTTGGTTGATCAAATCGCCCAGTATTTTTTTCAGATCTTTATCACCGGCATGATACTGATAAGCCCGATAAACAGAAATACAACCTTTTGCTTTTACCGAGGACGACCAAATATCAAATACCTCTCCATAATGAAGGGGCTCGTCTTTTGAATTACCACTTAAAATCCCCACCCAATACCACTCCTTTACTGATGTTGTTTTCAAAACAAAACTTATTTTTCAGGATTTTTCGATCGATTTCTCATTCCAGCTAAACCTAACAGACCGACTAATCCTAACCATCCCCAATTCCTGTTATTGTCCGTTGTTGCGTAGGCTCGAGTAGTCGTATTGTTAGTTCCATTGTTTGCATTATCCATCGTAGTATTTACGGGCACGGCTTCAGTGGGGGTACTACTGGCATATGCCGGTATAGTCAGAAGGCTGAACGACAGAACTACTGCTGCCAGGAACTTTTTTCCCATTTTCTTTACTACCTCCTTTCTAGAGTTTCATTTCGTTAATTAGTTTTTCTCTCCGTAAGGCTTAATTATCAAAACAAGATTTTACCAATTTTAAGAAGAATCCAATACTTACCTGTCAAACTAACCGGACACACTGCTACAATTGATCATAGGTGATTCCTATGTTCATTGCCCCGATGCTGCTCGAGACAGCGAAATCCGCATTTGACAGTCCTGACCATATATTCGAGCCGAAGATCGACGGTCATCGGCTCATTTTGTCGCGCCAAAACGGCCTAACTCGCCTCTATACGCGCCACAACAACGACTGCACCCGGCAGAACCCGGAGCTGTACGTTGACTGGCTCTTTTTTTCGCTCCCTAAAATAAAAAAAGATCGAGGAAAAGGGGAAGATCCTCGATCGATGAGACGATGCTGGAGAACGCGCCTAATCTCCAAGCGTAATATCATAATATTCGGCATTTTAGATTAATCTTGGACTAATGCAGAAGATCTGTCGTCCTTCCAATAGAAACAAAATCCCCGCCAGCCGAAGCCAGCGGGGGTACTATGGTGCTGATGTTCAGTCCCCCGTAGTGCCCTCGTTATGATCAGCACCCTCGCCCACCTTGTTGCCTAACGCTCCTCCTACGATGCCACCCACAACTGTCCCAATTGGACCCAGAGCAGAACCCACGGCAGCGCCAACGACACCGCCACCCACAGTTCCTAAAGCTTCTCCAGCCTCAATCCCATTCGTGTCGGTGGTGTTACGGTCATACCCATCATTTCGATTGCGGTCGTTTTTTTTAGCCACTCATCTCACCCCCCGTATCTTGTTAATAAACGCAGTTACTTTGCAAAAATATCTTGCCCTAACCCCTCTGAAAAATACAGCCATGCCAGCATAGCAAGTAAGTGGACAAATAAATGTCATTTGTCACATGTAGTAGGCACTTGTCATACCATGGGAGAAGTGTTTTATCACCTATGACAAAGGAGCAACATCACATGAACAGACCGATTTATTATGCCTATCCTCAAGCTTACGCACCGAACCCCCATCAGTTGTATTATCGAAATGAAGATGTGGAACGTAAGGAAGCCCCGGTAATGCCGAAAAATGTTATGTATACGACATCAGTGGAACTCAAATTTATCGAGCATTTTACACAACACAAAGGGCTGATGGTTTCTATCACAACAACTGTTGGAAAATTGGTGGGCTTACTGGAAGATGTTTTCATTGATCACGTAGTTCTTGAAATTCAAGGGAAAAAGCACTACATTCGGGTATGCGAAATCGTTTATTTTGAAAAAGCTGAATCTAAGTAATAGTTACTCAAGCCGGGCTTTTGTCAAGCGTTTCTTGGATTTACCGATTTGGGAACAAAGGGGAGAACCAATGGCAAGCCTAATGAATAGTCTAAACTTGGGCCCCTGCGAATGGATACAGTTGTGCCAGTCATTTGACTGGCTCTTTTTTAGTTCCGTAAATAAAAAAAAAGATCGAGGCAGGGGAAGTTCCTCGATAACCATGACGCTGGAGAACGCGCGGTAGTGTGTTATTGGGAATAGCAATGCGATTAAGACCGATTTCTCCAACTTGCCGGATGGCCGGTACTGGGGGGGCGGAGATGGCTCGGGGGCCGTTATCGCGCCGGATAACAAGCTGGTCTGGGACGTGTCGATGCATTATCAGATCCCGGGCTGGATTCATCCGGTGTTCAAGAGAACCAATCTGCCGAACGCGGCCTACACTCCGGAGACGGTCGCGGTTCTTGCGTTCGTTTGGAGCCGCAATTATTTCCATTGGATGATTGACGTACTGGCAAGGATCGACTTGCTGAGAAGAAGCGGCTTGCACATCGATAAATACATCATAACGAATGACGGTGCCTCGCGGTTTCAGGAGGAGACGCTCGCTCTGCTGGGCATACCGCGGGAGAAGGTCATTCGATCGTACGAGGGGCTTCACCTGAAGGCCGCGAGGCTCGTTGTCCCTTCACTTCAACCGTATTGGCTGGAGCCGTTCATAGCCAACCCACTTCCCAAGTGGGGAACCGATTTTTTGCGAGAGCAGCTTCTAAAGTCGGTGAATCCGCGGCCTTTATCCGGATATGAGCGAATCTATATAAGCAGAGGCGACGCGAAGCACCGGAAAGTGCTGAATGAACATGAGGTGATGAGAGTTTTGGCTGCACGCGGATTCCGGGTAATATCGCTCGGGACGATGCCGGTCGCCGATCAAGTAAGGCTTTTCGCATCCGCCGAATGCATCATAGCCCCGCATGGCGCCAGCCTCACCAACCTTATGTTTTGCCGGCCGGGAACCCAAGTCGTCGATATATATCCGACCCGCTATATGTACCCCTGTTTTTGGCACCTCAGCAGCTACTATGATTTGCGGTATTTCTATTTGATAGGTCTTGGAAATCGTCTGTCCGAAAGCGAAGGCATCGGCATGGTGGGACATGTGCATGATGATATTACGGTCGACCTCGATTCATTGTCCGACATGCTCCGGCTGTTGGGGGGATAGAGGAGAGGAGGCTGGGGCTATCGGAGTTCGGGGGAGAACACGAGAAAATGCTGCCGGGCTTGCCGTCCCGGCTTTATTTTTTTGTATCAGTCTACGAAGAGGAGAGGCGAGTTCATTGTGGCGAAGGAGCTTGATATGAAACTGCTGGTCAGCGGTGTCAACGAAAAGGGAGGCTTATACAGGCTGGTATGGGTACGAGAGCTCAATTTTACGACATTACGAGGCAGCCGGCGAATCGAACGGCTGCCTCGTTACGCTAACAGGCAGAACAATGCAAAAAAAGCTTATTGTTTCAAGTGAAACTTACCGAGAACTCGACAGTCTAAATAACAAGAAAGGTAAGTCGAGTTCATGGATAAGGAGTGGAACCGGCACTATGAAACTTAAATCTTTATTGCTTGCCGCCTTATTGGCTTCCGGCCTAACCTACACGCTTACGGAGAAACTCGCAACGGCACAAGCCGCGGAGAGTTTGCAGGCCGTAACATCAACAGATGAGAGCCTGACGCTGTTTGAAACAACGACGCTTCGAGATGATCAAGGACTGGAAGTGGGTTCGGTCTCGCCGCAGCAAGTCCGTATCCTGCAAATTTCCAGCATACGAAGAGGACATGGAGAAGGGTACCTGGTGCCGATGTATTTGATTTCCACCTGGCTTGGCGATAAATGGATCATCCCTGATAACGCGCTGAAGGGCAGCGAGGAAAAGATGGATACGTACCTCGAGCTGTCGCATGAGGAAAGACTGTACGACGATCCCGGACTTCTTTCGGAAAAGGGAGTGATCGGCAAGCAAACCGTCAAAGTATTGTCCCGTTGGGATAGAAGGTACAAGATCGCAACTCCGGATGGTGAGCGCTGGATTGCGCCCGGAGGGTCGGCAATCACCGGCGTCAATCCGATTCAAGCGGATGTGCAGTTGAAAGCGCAAACGAAACTGTTCCGCTTCCCGAACGAATATGATACCGGCGCTAGTGTATCCCCGCAGGTTATGCACGTAACCGCAGTATGGCGCGACTGGTATCGGGCGGATTCGTGGCTCGGACCGGTCTGGTTCCGGCTTCATGAGCTGGACGCCGTCGACGCAGGCGATAATGTCGAGGTAGGGCTGGGAGCTCGATATTTCGATGGGAAGCAGACGCAGATTCGTGCGCAGGTACAGCTCGGACCGAAGTGGCGTGAGCAGAGCGAGACCTTTCCGGTCAGCTTCAACGTCGCATTCTATGACGACAAGGGGGACCGCATCGGCGTCTCCTCGGGAGCCACCGTCCACCTTGCCAGCGGAGAGCCGACAACCGCAGATCTAACTGTGGATCAGAACATCAATCAGTTTGCGCTTGCGATAGTCGAGCTCGGCATGTTTAATGGGAATATCGTTAAGCGTACCGCACCCGGCGATCCCATGGCCATTTCGGACGCAGCAAATCAAGTTCTGCGGATTGGCGCCATCCAGGTGAGGCAGGAAGGAGCGTTCTCGGTCATTGCGGGCCAATATGAATATAAACTAGGTGGCGCGCATCGGTTGTTGGCGGAGCTGTCTTTCTTGGACGCTGACGGAAAATCGATCGCGCGAATGCCACTAAGCCTTGCGTTTGACGACGCCTATCCGGGAAGCGGCGCGCTTCGGCCGTTCGAAGCAGTCGTACCTACGGACGTCACGAAGTACGCGTCATTGTCGCTTAAGGTGCTGGAAGTGACTGACAATGAAGCAAAAGATATTCTCAACAAGCTTTTACCGAAGGCGATAGGTATCATTGGAGGAATGTTTAACGGATCTGGATGGTTCACGGAAGATGCGACGAAACCGATTCCGGGTGAAAAAGAGTATTTTCTTGTAACCGGGGAGAAATGGAAAACGGAAATGGATACCCGGAACGTCAAATCAATAGCGGATTTAAAAAAAGTAATAGAGGATGTATTTAAAAAAGATATCGCTCAAAAGCTACTTTATAGCCGTTATCTGGAAACGAAAGATGCGGGTCTTCCTCTTTATAAGGATTATGAAGGGCGGCTTTATGTAAACACACAAAATGGAGGACACGGATGGGCGACAAAATTTCTAATCGATACCGCCAAGATAAAAAGTCAAAAAGACAATATTGTAGAAATTGCGTTAGATACTACAGTACTTGACGACCCGTACGGTACACTGATTATAAAAATTGAATATGTAAATGACAAGTGGTTGATGGCATCGGGACTTGATAATTATGAGTCTATAATAAGTGGATCTGTAAAATAGATTGTGTAAACACTCAAACCGATTAGATATGATTCGTGAGTGGCTGTTTTTGGAATGTCTGTACCACCTTTAAGCTAACGCGTGATTCCGCTACCCTGAAAATAACTCATAGCGCGTATCCCTAAAAAAGGCAATACCAAACTAGGCGCAGCTTGTACAGTTTTTAAAAAAGCTGCGTCTGCTTTTTAGTGGGGAACGGATCAGGAAACTTCAGATGTGGCCAATGTTACGGTAAAGCCAAGGTTTTCGAGCTTTCGGACGGTCTGTCTGACGATAGCGTCTTGGTGTCGTTT
>NZ_VDCQ01000066.1 GCF_006265175.1 Paenibacillus hemerocallicola
CGAGATCATCGGCGTACCTAACCAGTTTTCCAAGATGAGAGCTATTTCTGAACGGGTGCTTCAGGCCATGCAGCCTGCACAGCTAGAGCTGGCTTTGCAGGTAATGGACAAGCTCGTAAACAAAGAGGATCACGCAGACAAAGGATGGAAGCTGCTTCTAGAGCGGACTACATACGAAGCAGATCGCGCCGAACGACAGTACCAGCAGGTTGAGCCAGAGAACAGACTCGTAGCCAGAAGCCTTGAAGCCAAGTGGAACGAAAAGCTACTAGAGCTGGAACGTGTCCAAACCGAATACGCGCAGTACCGTGCGAGACTCAGTTGGAGGCCCTCCGATGAGGATCGTGCTGAAATCTTAGAGTTAGCCAACACTCTGCCTCGAATCTGGAGTGCTGCTACTACGGTTTCCAAAGATCGAAAGCGCATCATCCGTCTGCTGATTGGGGACGTTACTGTCTTTGCTGAAGCCAGAAATCCAGAAGTTCGGTTAGGGCTTCGTTGGCGTAACCATTGCTCTGAAGAGCTGGTAGCAAAGAAACCTTTGCCTAAAGGCATGGAACGAAAACATACGACGGAAACGGCAGACCTTGTTCGTGAGCTTGCCGTAACTCTGACAGATGACCAGATTGCAATGGTTTTCAATGAACAAGGCCGTCGCACACCCGAGGGCAGAGCTTTCACCACGGCTTCAATTAGGTGGCTGCGTTACCTGCATAAGATACCAGCCTATTTTGTGCCGCGGCGCGGGCTAACGGTAAAGGAGGTTGCTGAGAAGCTTGCTGTCTCAGCACATGTTGTCTACTACTGGATAGAACGAAGCATGTTGAAAGCTCATAAGCAAGGTCCAGGCCATCCCTGGGATATCTTGTTGGATGATGAACAAGAAGCAGCACTCCGGCAACGTGTCCTTGAATCTGGACACCACAACCATGGTAAGAAACAAGAACATGTTTAAGTATGATTACAATTCCAAAACCAAACTGGGAGGCGTGCAGTATGAATACACGATGGGTACGCTCAGGAGTCGCTTTTTCCCATCTTTCTTTGGAATTTCTACTCCTTTGACTGCTATTGGCATGTAACTGCCCGATGACATCCTGTCTATTTTATAGAGGTTGTTTTTCAAATCCTTCTCACATGCTATAAAGCCCGTCTTATCCATTCCGGGAGCACCTCGATTCGCTTTGACACGTTTTCTACTTTCCCCCTCGACGTTTTGGCGCTCGGGCTTTTCGATTTCCATTAAGGCTCAGACTTCTCCTGTTCCTTGCTTGAGCCTGTGCCATGCTCCTGTAACCTCTACGCCGATGATCATCTAGCCAGTAATCAGGTTTCCGCTAGACTATATCCCAGTGACCGCTCAAAATCTCTGGTTTCGATCGCACATCATCTTAACGACGTTTCATCCGTTCTTCACTTTCGTTCAGCTTCATGACACGTACCTGACCGATTTTTTTCCGGCCTTTTCCAATTGCGCTCAGCACCACAACTTTTAATTGCAGCACCCAATGGCGGTTTAGAATCTACAAATGAATGTCGATTCTGAGGGGCCTTCCCTCATCTCATGCAAAGCACGAAAAGCTGCTTGTTTCCCTCCTTTCTTTGCCGCTTTTCTTCAGGACACACTAAGCGTCAAATCATTCATCTCTTTGGAAAATTTGATGCTCTGATTTCAGAGCTTGCTACAAAATATTCCATTCAGGATCGTGATTGGGAGGCTGTTATGCTCCACCAGCAAGCGCAAAAAAGAAGCCATAAAATCAGGCCTCTTGAGTTTTTCCCTATTTTAGTTAATTTCAAACCTATGCCTGTTCTCCTCAACCCATTCCGCAAAAGATTTAAGCTCAACGCCATACTCTCTTGTTTCCTGAATATCGAAGCCGTAACCGGGTACTTCTTCTAACCACTCCATAAAATAAACCGTTCCTTCCAACATTCCGCGTTTCCGGGTTTCCTCATCGCTTGCAATTTCGAAGACGACTTTTTTATCGAGAACGCGACTCAGCGTTTGCGCAATCTCCGTCATGGAAAGTTCGTCGCTTGCGACATTAATATCCTTTCCATGAAACTTCTGCGGATTCTCAAAAGCTGCGCGCGCAAATTTGGCCGTATCCTCCCCAGAATTTAATTTTAGAGGAGTATCTCTCTTCAACGTGCCAAACAAAACCCCGTTTTTCAATTCCGGCGCCATAATGGCCGAGTTGGGCTCTACAAAATTTTCCATAAACCAACAAGGATGCAAAATCGTCCAAGCTTGGAAACCTCCATTACGGATGAGTTCTTCGATTTCGTATTTATTCTCCCAAGTCTGAGACAGATACTTGTATTTATCCCACCGTGGAAACACATTGCTGCCGGCGACCGAGGTATGCACGACTTGTTCGATTCCGGCTTTTCTTGCCGCCTCCACCATATTTGCGGCATTTCGCGGTTCAACTGTCTGATCGTAGGGATCGGCGTACTGCACTGAGAAGATTGCCGATACATTGTCCATGGCAGGTTCGAGCGATGCCGCATCGGCCAAGTCTCCCTGGATCAACTCCGCACCTTTAGCCGCTATCGCTTGAGCAGCAGCCGACTCTAGGTTCCGGGTCAGGATCCGTACGCGATGACCGTGCTTCAACAACTCGCGAGCTACGTTGCCGCCTTGTGTTCCTGTACCACCTATAACCAGTATCAATCTTGCTTTGTTGGGCTCCATATCTAACCTCTCCAATCCGAAGGAATAATCGAATTATATTACAAAGGTAAATAAAAGTAAATACCGTGGTAAAGTTTTATTGAACTTAAATTCAAAAATGAAATCAAAATACTAAAAAACGCTCCCTCTTTTGAGCGAAGCGTTACCTTTTACAACCCCTATTCGCCTTACACGACCAGCAAAATTTCAAACTGCTTCCTGGTTTCTTCCAGAATATCGAAACTGCCGCCCATAATGGCCCAATTCAGAATGACTCCATTGGCTATAATACACATCGAGTCAAGCAAATCCTCTGCGCTCGCCGGATTTTTGATTTGTCCCGCGTCTTTGGCCCGTTGAACCAGCGTGGGAATAACGCTGCTCAATAGTGATGACTTGCCTTTATCGAGCGGAAGGGTCTGGTTCCGAAGGTGGACCCTGTAATTTTCCTTCGTCATTTCGACTCCCAAACGAACCATGTGCTTCACGTAAATCTCCATTCCTTTTATCGCCTGATCGGCATAATCGGTGACGGACAGAATGTCCAGTACATCATTGTTGGAGATCATATTGTCAAACGAAAAAACCTCGGAAATCAACTCATCCTTGGATTTAAAATGGTAGTAAAACGCGGTTTTGGTCACATTGATCTCTTTGCAAATTTGATTGATCGTGACTTGATCGAATCCATATTTATTAAATAACTGGATGCTTGCGGTCAAAATAGCTTCTTTGGTTGCCCCTCTACTCATTTCTTCCCCCCAACTCCTTTGCCATTATTATAAATCATTTTACTAAGAATTAATATTACATTACTTCGGTAATGTTCTTTGTTATTTTAGTATTTACTTTGATTTGTCTTGGTAATATCACGATGCGCTCTCCCACGGATGGTCATTTACACAGCTCTAGGCACTTTACCATTCCTATCCGTGAGAACCCTTTCGTTTATTTGCTGATGCAATAAGTTGTACGGATGCTGCTTTACGTAATCTCGAACTTTCTAATGCTTCCTTTGTTTCAGCAGCAGTCAATAATTCTTCAGGGGCAAAACTAATAACTTGTCCATCCATGCTCCAACATTCAATTTCAGACCTGGTTTTACTCATGACACTTAAAGTCTTTGCAGAAGAATTGTCTGATTCGATTTTTCGAATGACAATATCCCCTTTATTGAATTTATTTACATTTAGATTTTCAGGATGTTGCAATTCATAGTTTTCCTTCTTCAAGGCTTTATTTCATTTTAAATTTTGAACTATAACAAGTGCCAGTATTATTAGCAGAGATATTGCACCGATAACCACTGGTAAGTTAAATGTTAATAAAAGGTACAGAAGCGGTTGCTAAACTGATGATTACAGTCTTGACGTTGTCTTTTTAACAAATCCCATACACTTTCTTTGAGCAACTTAACTACATTTTCCATCCGCACCACCCCAACATTTACATATCCTCACCATCAATTTCCGATATATTATATTTGTTCAAAGTTGACATTAAAAATCCCCCTGAACCAATACAGTCCAGAGGGAATTTTGTATAACTATTGGATTCAATATCAGGAAGTCATTCCACACTGTCCTCATTTGTTGGGAACACGAACAAAAGCCCAGACCATTTGAAATTGGGCTTCAACTTGCAGGTAAATGTGGCTCCAATAATCTTTCCCAAATAAGCAATACACAGCACTCAACATGTGTGGGATACGTAAAATGGACAAACCTCATGTAATAGGTTGAGACACGGGAAAGTGAAAAACAAACAAATTAAAATCTGGATAGTCGACAACTTTCTAATTCTTTCATCTGCACGTTGTCTATAATCTCATTTGCAGCCAAGCGGCTAACAATAGGAGCTAGCGTAATAGCTGAATGCATAACTGCTAGATAAAGACCCTTTATCTGATCATGAAATCCAACAATGGGGTAACCGTCTTCAGGCATGGGTCTCATTCCTACCTTGATACTTTCCAGCTCCAAATTCTCCCCTCCTTTTAAATTGTGACGAAGTATTTCAAATGCTCGTTTTCCAATTGCCTCTGGCCCATTTTCTTCAGACTCATCAATATAATCTTCCGCGGCTATTAAAGTATCATTTGTTAGTTGTCTTGCTTCAAATCTTGAATTGGAAATTAAAGTATGGATTAACTTTTCTTTTGATTTCATGCGAATTATAATTGAAGGCGAAGGAGCAACAGGAACATCGAAGCCTACTGGCTTACAGAGCTCGGGTAAAGCTGTACCAGTTGCTAATACAATAACATCTGATTCTATAAAACCATTTGAGGTGTATACACCAACAGCCTCAGAGCCCTCTTTTTTTATTTGCATAACTTTTGTATCAAAAAGTATATTCGCTCCATTTTCTTCTGCTTTTTTCACCAAAAGATTTGTTGTTAAAATAGGATCTACTGCGCCTTCTTCATAAGCAAAAATAGCTTCCTCTGGATATTCCTTCAAATTAGGTTCATTGCGAACCATCAATATTAGACACTCCACATGCATCGAATGTGTGTACTTAAATACCTACATGGATATTTAACATCCACGCCTCTATCCTTAACACGTACCTCTGCTTTACCACTACTTATGGTACGGTTCAGCTTAACGGGGCTATCGGCGAAAAATCCACCGTGGTGCTTAACTGCCACCGTTCTTGACTCATTACATTAGCACTCGTCCCGAGCCAAACAAAATATTGCGATACGATAAGCAAATTAAGTAATCGTCCAATTTTTTAATCGTTACTCCAGCAACGCCTCAAAAAATTCGGGCTTTCCCATTTGGCCAACGTTCCGTATGATTTAGAAACCTCAAGTTGAGACTTCTTAAACTTAAATATACGGAGGCCAAGAAAATGTTGACATGGGAAGATATTCAAAAACAATACGATGTTCTATTCGTTGCCAATCTTAACGAAATGGTATCAAATGGTCGCTCTGCCGGCAGTATTATTGACACATATCAAGAAGGCTTACTTAGCCTCTATGACCGCTGGAACGAAGCTAAGTATCTACATATAGACGAATTTATGTACGAGTTCATATCATTTTCAGTCCGCGTTTACCGCTACGCTTAGTAAAGTGAGGAGAACTTCCCTAGTGGGCTTGTCACCCCCTCAGAATACGTGCCCATAGGTGTAGCCCGTATATAATTGTCGCTAGAGAAGCGTAAATCAAAGAAGGCTTAATCCCAGTGCTAGGAGCAAGCTTCCATAATATACACACAAGGCCGTCGAAGTACTCGGCGGCCGTTCTGATAGTTCAACTATCGTATCCGTTAGTTTAACGTTAGTGTACTGGTACATGCTTACCTTTTGCGGTTCGAGTCATTAAATAACTTCGCCAATCCATCTGGCTGTGTCCAAGACACTACAAATTTTTTGCTCTTAATGATGTCCTCCATACTCTTTCTGGAGATATCTGTCATACCCTCATGCGAGATCGATAAGTATTCTAACTTCGGAAATCCCGATAGCAGGAATCTCCAATCCTCGGTTTGGATGCCGTCGATATATAAATAACGGAGTTTCGGTAGGTGCAGTTCGTGTATATTCTTTACCGGGTTATTTCTCAGGATAACACAGTCTAACTCAGATAATCGGTTGAGAGGAAGGATATCTTCGATTTGGTTGTTTACTACGTCGATCCGCGTTAGCGATGGAATAAAAGTCAACGGTAACAAATCAGTAAGAGAGTTGTCCGAAAAACATATAGAGCTTAAATTTGGAAGTTTGAGGTCATACATGATCTCAATGTTTGTTAACCCGCATTTGATCACGGCCAATGAATGGAGACTATCCGGGAGATGTTTTAGCTCGTTTTCATCGAACTCCGAATTGTTACTGATCATGAATTCGAGCAGATTCTTGGCATACTCCATTCCGCTTAGAGAGGCCACAAGGCCGTCGTCATACTTCGGAAATATATGGCGCAATTTAAGCATATTGATGTCCGTGAGATTATCCTTAAACAACTTAAGGTGTGCGCGGACCATACGCTCTAGGTTCTTATCCTTAAAAATAATGATGTTGCCCTTTGGTCCATTCACTTCATGAGATAACTCCGCAAAATACTCCTGAACAACCAACTCGCTTTCGGAGTTTTCATAAACATACCACTGCCGTTCAAAAAACAATGGTGGAATATACATCGGATCTATCCACCGCACGGTTTCATCATCAAAGATCTCACCTATCACTAGACTTCCATTTTCTTTCTTCAAAATACTGTTACTCTCGCGAACAAATTTACTCAAACTCAATAAGTCCATTGCATTCTGGTAGGAAACCTTGTCGCGGGTTGCAAGGCGTTTGTAGTAAGGATCAAATCGTTTAAGCCGCTCTTTCCGTGCCTCCTCTGAGTTCTCTGTATCCCAAAGCTTGATAAACTGGAATGTCTTCAGTTTATGGGCTTCAACTGCATCTTTAAAATCATCTGTAACGTAAATACGCGTAGTCAAGTGCTGCGGCAAACGGAACATATGGACTTCCGGTTCTATCTTCTCGGCACAAATATGTACGAACTCCGAGAAAAAACCGTAACCAATCTTACGCTCCATTGGATTGGTCATGTCGACAAAGTTTTGCACACGATTAACCTTCACCGCAAATAACTCATGCTCCTCATGAAGCAAGGGAAGGAATTCAACATCGCTGCCTATAAGCGGCGTGAGGACCTTCTTTGCTCTTACCGTAAGGACAGGAAAACCCATCATAAAATCGATGTAGTCGCTCTTATTGCCCTTTCGCTTGGTAACGACTTTTAGCGGCTCCCACAAGTGGCCTTCCTCTTTGTAGTAAGACCTGATCCGGTCACCATCTTGTTCATATGACTCCAGTTCAATACGCATAGACTTTTCTGACGCAACCAGCAACCAAATTTTTATTTTTCTCAACTCCGATCACTCTATTTTCACAAATTCAAATCTTAGTTCATTCTAGGATTTTTGCCGCATGAATCAAAGATAGCGGCACTACCACCATAATAAATAATAATCTAATATTCTCCCATATTGTTGTACTATCCTACCCGTTAGCGCAACGGCTAATAAAGCATAAGAACTTCCATTAATTATATATTTTAGACACATTTCTAACGATACATTTGTACATACCACATTTTGAACCCGTGCCGCTTATAAAAACCGACAATACGTTGCCACTCCAGATTCGATGAACCTACAAGTGCATGAGTTACACCGTTTGATTCAGCTTCGGCAATGATGCGATCGACCAATTGATGACCGACACCATCTGCCCTGGAATCGGGGTGAACATAAACTTCCTAAATTTCCAGAAAATGAGAGTTTGATGGAAATATAGGATATTGGGAAGTTTGAATCACCCCGTGCGTATATCCGATTATCCGACCTTTCTGTTCGGCAACCCAAAAGTAATCCCCTAAACGCTTAGAAATCTTTTCATCATTAGATGCAGGATATGCGAACGTAACAGCCTCATCCGCCCATAACCGAGACAATTCAGCTATTTGGGGAACATCATTCAATGTGCATTTCCTTATCGTTACCATACTTGACCTCCATTGGAGTAACCCAACAAAACCATAGTTTACCTAAATTGGAGATTCTATATTTACCCCAAAATATCCTCTTTGTTATCGAACAATCCTGCCCGTTAGTTCAACAGGCTACGGTATTAATATTTCAAACAAGAATTATGACATTTTAGAGATATTTAAATTTGAAGAGTCCATTAAAGACTTTTTGCTGGCCCCGTCGGAATCCGAAGGAACTTGAGGGGCCAGCAGCTCTGGCACGTCGAAACAGCCCGCACGAGCCCGCCTGCCAAGCGATCTTTCCCCAGGGTGGCATCACCCCCACCCTCCCTCTCCGGGGCGACTTTCCGCGCCCAGCAAGCGATTAATGCCAAAAATTTCGGATCATTTGTGATATGGTTCCCCCCGAATAATCCGAAAAGCCCGATAAACCTGCTCCACCAGCACCAACCGTATCAGCTGATGCGGAAACGTAATCCTGCCAAAAGACAGCTTGGCGTCGGCCCGCTTCAGCACGTCGTCCGACAAGCCGTTCGAGCCGCCGATGAGGAAGGCGATGTGGCTTTTGCCGTACGTGCCGAGGCGGTCGATCTGGTCGGCGAGCTCCTCCGAGGTCCACATGTGGCCGCCGATAGCCATGGCGATGACGTGCGTGTCCGGCTTGAGCGCCGCCAGGATGCGCTCGCCCTCCCTTTGCTTCACCTGCTGCTCCTCGGCTTCGCTCATGCGCTCGGGGGCCTTCTCCTCCGCCACCTCCGTGATGGTGAGCTTGGTGTACGGCGTCAGCCGCTTCGCGTATTCCGCGATGCCGTCCGTCCAATATTTCTCCTTCAGCTTGCCTACCGCGATAATTTGAATGTGCATGCCTCATCCCGCTCCCAATCAAGGTTATATTCGTTCTTATTCTCTCCCATAACGAAAGAAAGGGAGCCCTCGCAGGCCCCCGTGTCCGTATTCATATGACCAAAAATTGCGGCTTGTTCGCGCACCGCTCGCATGTCGCCGGCGGCTCCCAGGCGCTGAAGCGCACTTCCTTCAAATCGTAAATGTCCGGCGCTTCCTCGTATTCGTCGACAAATTGGTCGATCGCGATCTCTATGTGCTCCTTGCATACGACAAACATCGATTAGTCCTCTTTCTCGCCCAATTCGACCGTGGCGGTCGCTTTTTTACCTGCCCGGTAATACGTCACCTTGATGCTGTCGCCGATTTTTTTGGATCCGTACAAATATTGGCGCAGCGTAATATTATCGTAGACCGGCTTGCCGTCGAGCTCGGTAATGACGTCATTGGTCGCGAGTCCCGCGGCCTTCGACGGGCCGATCGCATCGATGACGATAAGACCATTCTTGACCGAATCGGGAAGTTTTAAAACTTCCGTCCCTTTATAAGCCCGAAGCGGCTCGGTAGTCAGCCCCAAGTACGGACGCTTCACCTTGCCGTACTTCAGCAGACTCTCGATCGTCTCTCTGGCCGAATTGATCGGAATGGCGAAGCCCAGCCCTTCCACGCCCTTCTCGGCCACCTTCATGCTGTTAATCCCGATCAGTTTGCCTTCGAGATTGACGAGGGCGCCTCCGCTGTTGCCTTGGTTGATCGCCGCATCCGTCTGGATGACATCCATCTCCCAATCGTAATTCCCGTCTCCGGCAAACGAAATCGGCACCTTCTGGTGCGGCGAGCTGATAACCCCTACGGTCGTCGTCTGCGCGAACCGCAGTCCGAGCGGGCTTCCGATCGCGATCGCCGTCTGACCGGCCTTCAGCTTCTCCGAATCGCCGAATTCGGCGTACGATTGAATGCCGGACGAATCGATCTCGACAACGGCCAAGTCCGTGATCATGTCTCGGCCTTTCAGCTTTCCTTTGCGGTGTTCCCCATTCGCCAATATGACTTCGATCTGCGAAGCCGATTGCACTACGTGGTTGTTGGTCACGATATACGCCTTATCCCCGTCCTTGCGGAACAACACGCCCGAGCCGATGCCCAGACTCTGCGCATTGCCGGCGCCTTCTTCCTTAATGGCGCTCAGAATGCTGACCACCGCGGGCTTCACTTGCTCCACCGCGCGTACGACCTGGTCTTCCATGAACTGATAGCTGTTGCCGGTGGACATCACTGGAACGGCCGCTTGCTTATCCGGATTATCCCGGTGCGATCCAATCCCGATCAGGAGGGTTCCCAGCATAAGCGCAGCAGCGGCTCCCGCGATCGTTACGACCGCGGCCTTGCCGTTCTTGCTCCGTCTGACGGATGGAAACTCCGATCCATCGTGCGTCCAGCGGGTCCTACGGGGCAGCTTCGTCGTGTAGAAATCGTCATCAAACAAGCTCATGCCCGCTTCTCCTCTCGGGTGACTTCACTCTATTTCCACTCGATTTCCAACCGGAAAAAAGAGGAATGTTTTCGCTTCTAGCGGCCTATACTAAGAATACGAGAACCGCTCCCCTTATTTTACTAGATTTGCACGGAAAGTACGAGCCAGTTTCACTGGAAAAGGAGAGAAAAAGTCAATGAATCGTATCCACTCTCATATGCAGGAAGTCAACTGGATCGGCAAGCTCGCCGATCTGAAAGAAGAGCATTACCGCAATACGCTCCTCGTAACCGCTCTTATGGATTTGTTGATCGAGAAAGGCGTCATGACGCGCGGCGAGCTCGAGACGAGAATGACCGAGCTGGATCGGATCATGACTCCCGACCCAACCTATCCCATCTCGTAGGACGGTCGAAATACGTATCCTTGAGCTCTACCTTGCGCCCGTCCGCTTCGATCCCGCGGTCCTCTAATATATTATTCACGGTCAGTTTGGCCAAATCCATCAAGTTATGGTCGCGGCTCAAATGAGCCAAGTATACCGTCTCTGTCTGGCCGGACAAAATGTCGCACAGCGCTTCGCCCGCGGCCTCGTTGGACAGATGGCCCGTATCGCCCAGTATGCGCCTCTTGATATTCCAAGGGTATTTGCCCATCCGGAGCATCTCGATGTCGTGGTTCGACTCCAGAATAACCGCGTCGGAATCGATAATTTTCTCCTTCACTTTGCCGCTGACGTAGCCGAGATCGGTAGCCAGGCTAAGCTTGTGCTCCCCGTCGTAGAAGCAGTAGCCTACCGGCTCGGCCGCGTCATGCGAGATCGGGTAAGATTCGACCTGAAGCGCCCCGAATTCGACGACGCTCCCGGTCTCCATCACCTTGATCTTCTCTTCCGCCAGCTCTCCCAGATGCTTGTTCAACGCTTCCCAAGTTTTCTCGTTGGCGTATACGGGCAAATCGTGCTTTCTCGCCAACGCGCCGACCCCTTTAATATGGTCGGAATGCTCGTGGGTGATCAGGATCGCGTCCAGCTCCGCCCCTTTCACGCCCCGCTCCTCCATCAGCTGCTCGATTTTTTTGGCGCTCAGTCCCGCATCCACGAGCACCCTCGTCTCGTCGTTCTCCACGAGCAGCGAGTTCCCCGTCGAGCCGCTTGCCAAAATCGTGTACCGCATGGTCATCCGAAATCCCCTCTTGTCCCATCTTCTTGTCGCCACAGCCGGATCATCGCAGCCCGCAACTCGGCTCGGCACCAACCGTTTACGGCTTCTTCGTCGTGCGCTCCGCCGTCTCCACGTCTCCCCGGAACCCTTGCACGTAATAAATATCCCCGTTCTCGAGCGCCACGCGCCATGTAGGGAACGTCGGAAGCGTAGACCACTGCTCCGTCTCGAAAAACTGGCCGTGATAGCCGAGCCGGATATCCGTCACGACGGCGCCGTTCTGCAAATATTTTTCCGCCAGCGTCCGGAGCACGGTTTGGGCCGAGATCACCTTCTTCTCTTCCTTGCCCTCCGAACCCGTGTCGACCTCCACGTAGGACTGCCGGTAGCCGGTCACTTCCCCGTTGGTCACGAACAACTCCAGATTGACGTCGAACAATGGATATTCTCCGACGAGCTGATTCATCATAAACGAGCCGTCCTTGCTCGTAACCCGATCATACGCGTACGAATCGATTTTCGGTATGGCCTTGTTCCCCAAATCCTTCAACGAGCCTTTGCTTAAAAACAAGTTATAGCGGATCGGCTCGGCCAGATTGATTCGCTGCCCGTAATTTTCGCCGTCCACCCATTTTACCGTAATTTCCCGCATCTTCGGAGTTTCCTTCGGCACGGCCGCCGTCACCTTGATCCCCCGACTGATCAAGATCCGGTCCAGCTCCTGGGCAATATCCGCCGACGCTTGCTTCGAGTCTCCGATGACGTTCCATTTCCCGATCCACAGCTCGTAGCCGAGCAGCAAATTCAGCCCCAGGAAAGACAGTATGAATATCGATTTCGCTTTGCTCCAGTCCATCGCACCCTCACTCCGCCTTTCCCGGCTTCGGTCATCTCAAAATATCGTACGTCCCGTCGCGGAGCTCTACGGCCCAGACCGGGTTCAGCTCCATAAATTTGTCCCGCACGACCGGCTGATAAGCCGGCGTCACCGATACGATCAAATTTTTGCGCGAATACGCGTTCAACATATCGTCCAGCGTCTTGCCGCCTTCGATCGTTTTAAGCGAACGCTCCACATTCGTGTTGTCCAGCATCATCATCGAACGCTCATAATTGGCTACGACCCGGTTCTGCAACACCGTTCGGATCAAGCCGAAATTATCGCTCCGGTCGCTTATGATCGGAAACGAGTCATAATATTGACGGAACGTAAACTGCTGCCGCCCGATCAGCTGCGACTGCGTGAGCGACTTGGCCATGAAGCTGCCGTTCCAGCCCCCGTTCTGGTTAATGAACTGCACGGCGGCGTTCAGGTTCTCCCTTACGTCATTGCGGCTGTCGACCACCGGAATCGGATCCGTGTAGCTCATCCACAGCTGATCGGGCCTTACCTGCAATCCCCTTTTGCCGTCCGTATATATTTCCGAGCCGTCATTTTTGCGGTAATTGCGCATATTGCGCGGGTCCACGAACAGCGTCTTCTGGAGCTGATCGATCGGCATCGTATTGACCGCGATTTTGTACTTCGCCACCTCGAGCGGCTGATCGGGCAAATAATAGTCGTCCTTCATATGGAACGTGACGAGAAGCTCCCCGAACCCGACCATTTGCTCGATATTTTTGTTGTTCAGATCGGCGCGGGCTTCGTAATTATTGTAATCGGTCTGGAAAAAAGTCCGTACCTCTTCGATGTCCCGGTTCACGTATATCCAGATCCGGTTGACCCCCTCCGTATCGAGCGGGAGATCGCCCCTTAGCTGAAATACGCTCTTCAAAATGCTGAACGGAACGCCTCCGCGCTGGAAGCGCACCTCCACGCCCGCCTGCTTGTTGCGAATTTCCTCCCAGTCCAACCCGGTTTGAAGAGGCCCGGTCCGCCGGAAATTATCGAACGTCCGTCCCTTGAGCATCTTCATAATTTCTTTAAAATGCAGATGGTTCGGATACAGCGCCATATGCGTTTGCTTGCCCGTATGAAGCACGATCTGCTCCGGGAATATGAGCTCCTCGGTTGTCACCTGGGTTCCGATCCGGTCGGTTTGAACGTACTCCGCCTGATTGGTCGGCATTTGGCGCGGCGAGCTGAAGATGAGCATATAGCTTTGCAGCAAGCTGGCCAGTACCAGGAAAGCGAGAATCGCGGATTTGAATTTCTCGATCATACCGCCTCACCTTCCATTCTGTGGACCGGCAGCGCGAACGTGACGCGGGTTCCCTGGTTCAGCTCGGAATCGAGCGAGATCGTTCCGCCGTGAGCCTTTACTATTTCCCGGGCAATGGATAGCCCGAGGCCGGTTCCGCCCATATTGCGGGAACGGGCTTTATCTACCCGGTAAAACCGGTCGAAAATGCGCGCCAAATCTTTTCTCGGAATGCCGATCCCGTTATCCTGCACGACGATTTCCAACCATTCCTTCTCCGTCTTGCGGGCCCGGATCGCAATCGATCCCTCTTCCGGGGTATATTTGATCGCATTCGATACGAGATTGTCCAGCACTTGGTCGATTTGATCGCGGTCCAGCATCACTTCCTGAATGCCGGAAGCGACCTCGATCTCTATCGAGATTTCCTTCTGATCGAGCTGGAACGAGAACCGGTCGGCCACCTCTTCCAGCATATCCGGCACGTGCGTCGGCACTCGGCTGATGAGAGCTTTGCGCGAATCGAGCCTCGACAAATGCAGCAGATCGTTGACGAGACGGATCATCCGCTCCGTTTCGTTGCGCATGACGCCTACAAACCGGTGAGCGAGCGCCGGGTCCTCGATCGCTCCGTCGTCCAACGCCTCCAGGTAGCTCTTCATCGTCGTAAGCGGCGTGCGCAGCTCGTGCGACACATTGGCCACGAATTCGCGCCGGGCATCCTCCAGCTGTTCCTGCTCGGTAATGTCGTGGAGCATGGCGATCGTACCCGAAATCCCTTCCCCTCTTCGGTGAATCGGAGTAAAGACGACTCTTAGCGTTACGAAATCCCCCTCTTCCTCATTGCCCACCTGAATCGTTGCGGTTTGATGCTCGCCCTGCACGTATTGCCCGATTTTCTCCTGCGCGATGCCGAGCGCTTCCGATATGTTGCGGTCCGTTATGTCCTCGTTGCCGATACGGAGCATCTGCTTCGCCTGACGGTTCACCACGATGATCGTGCCTTGATCGTCCGTAGCAATGACGCCGTCGTTCATGTTCGCCAAGACGGAAGCCAGCTTCTCCCTCTCTTCTTCGTTCAGCGACAGCGCTTCCTTCAGCCGGTTCGTCATATGGTTGAACGCGTTGCCGAGCTGTCCGATCTCGTCCGGCCCCTTCACCGAAACCTTCTGATTAAAGTTGCCGTCGGCCATTGCCGTCGCTTGTCTCGTAATCTCCTTGATCGGATTCGTAATCGTATGCGAAATAATGACCCCGAGGAACACGGTCAACGCAAGAGCAATTCCGGTTCCGGACAAAAATATTTTGTTGATCCGGTTCATCGTTCCGTATAACGACTCCATGGACGCCACGATATAAACGGCGCCGAGCACCTTGGCCCCTTCGCTGACCGGCTGCGCCACCACTTTGCGCCGATGGCCGTCGATGTCGATCGTCTCGGACTGGATATCCTTGATCCCTTGCAGCGCGGAGATGACTTCGGCCTGCAAATTTTTTTGTCCGATCAGCGAAGCTTTGTTTTGCGCCGAAGTCGTCAGCACGATACCGTTGGCATCGATAATTTGGATTTCCGCGTCGCTGATATTGAACAGACTGGTAACAATTTCGTTAAGGTCGGCGTAAGACTTCTTCCCTTCCGCCGTCGGACCCGCCTCTTGACTGGCCACCAGAGACAGCTCCGCGAAGCCCGCGAGCAAATACGCCTGCTTGTTCAGCGAATCGGTAAAATTATCGATAAACGACCGCTCCATCGTGCGGACGAAGTATACGCCGATCAATTGCATCGCCATCAAAATAAGCAGCACATAGATGATGACGATTTTGCTTTGAATCGTTTGGAACAGACGCATTTCCTTCAATTCAAGCGCCTCCCGCCTTCGGGTTGCGCATCGTATACCCCAGCCCGCGGCGAGTCATGATATATTCCGGGCGGCTCGGGTCGTCCTCGATCTTCTCCCGCAGCCGGCGGATCGTCACGTCGACCGTGCGGACGTCCCCCAAATATTCGAAGCCCCAAACCGCTTGCAGCAGATGCTCTCGCGTCATCACCCTGCCGCAGTTTTTGGCCATATAGTAGACCAGCTCGTACTCGCGGTGCGTCAAATCTAGCGTCAGACCGTCCTTGTACACCAAATACATATCCGTATCGATCGTGAGCCTGTGAAGGCGCAATCCGGCCGGCTCCGTCGCCTCCTGCTGGTTTTGGGCGGCCTTGCTCTGCCGGCGCAAATGCGCCTTCACCCGCGCGAGCAGCTCTCTCGTCCCGAACGGCTTCGTCACGTAATCGTCGGCGCCCAGCTCCAGCCCCAGCACCTTGTCCACTTCGGAGTCTTTGGCCGTCAGCATGATGATCGGAGTATCCTTCTTGGCGCGCACTTCGCGGCACACGTCCATGCCGTCCTTCACCGGGAGCATAATGTCGAGCAGAATGAGATCCGGATCCTCGGAGAAGGCGAGCTCCACCGCCGCACCGCCGTCAAACGCGCATACGACCTGGTAGCCTTCTTTCTCCAGGTTGAATTTCAATATTTCCGCGATCGGCTGCTCGTCGTCCACGACCAATATTTTTCCGTACATCCGCCTTCACCGCCCCTTTTCGATTCTTTTCTCTATATTACCATACATGGCGTTTCAAATCGCAATGAATCGGTTAATAGTAAAATATCCCTGGAAATTCGTGGAGGTGAATAAAGAGGCATGAAGCCGACTATCGTTCGGCCCCATACCTCTGGGTTGCAATCTTAGGAATAAAGATAAGTTCGTTTTACTTATCTCGATATTACCGGGACAAAAATTTGAGAGGATTCTCGGCTACGCCGTTGCGTTGAATCTCAAAGTGCAGATGTACGCCGGTGGAATCGCCGGTGCTGCCCATGACGCCGATTTTCTCGCCTTTTTCGACGATTTTGCCTTTCGTCGTCTCGATCTTGCTCAGATGCCCGTACACGGTAACGTAGCCGTTCTTATGGTCGACGACAACCTTATTGCCATAGCCGTCGCCTTTGTCGCCCGTATACGTGACTACGCCGTTATCGGCAACGACGATGTTGCGGTTTCCGGTTATATCGACGCCTTTGTGCATTTTGCCCCAGCGCATTCCGAAATAGTCGGAGAGCTTGGCGCCTACGACCGGCCAGATGAACTTGCCGCTGCCTTCGCCGAGAATCACCTTCGTGCCTTTCTTGGCATATTCCGGAACCGGCTGCTCGATGATTTCTTCGTCGACAAGCTCTTGGTCCATCATATAGCCGTTCGCCTTCGTCACGAGAAACGTTACTTTCTTCATGCCGTTCTTGCCGGGCTTGATCGTCTGAATTTGGCCGGCCCGCATCGTATCGTCTTTCTCGTAGATAATTTCGTGCTGCACCTCTTGATTCTCGACGATTTTCTCCACCGTCTTCACGGTGAGCGCAGGCTTTAACATCGTTACATCGAGAACATCGCCTATTTTGATCTTATCGTCTTGAATCCACGGATTTTTCTCATAGATGAGCTGCTTCGAGATGCCCAATTTCTTGGCGATGCATCCGACGCAATCTCCTTTTTCGACCGTATACTTGCTGGGAGCGACGTCGCCGGTCTCCAGCTTGACGATCAAGTCTTCGGGCTTAGCAATGTCCTCGGGCTTGATCTCGGTGATCTTCAAGTCGACCTTCTCCATAAACTCGGCCGATTGGACCACCGTTTCTCCGACTTGCGGCTCTGGAGCCACGGAGAGCACGGAGACGCGTCCGTCTTTTTTCTGATTCTGGGGGACGTACTTCCCTTTGATCCGATTCAATACGTCTTCAGCCATTTCTTTGTCTTTCACGATACCGACCAGCTTATCATTGACGACCAGTTGTACGCCGACCGCGTGAGACTTCAGCAACCCGTCCAGATTCATCAGGGCAGCTTCGTCATCGCTTTGGATTTTGTAAGCCTTTTCAGCTTTATAGGCGACCTCGTCCGAATTCAGCACCATATGTACGTTCGGATTATTCTCTTCCAGCTGCTTCACTTTCCCTATAATGTAGTCTTCCACAATCTTGGGATCACTCACCGTACCCGCGATCTGACTGCCTACATATACATGATACACCTCATAGGTGTGCAGCTGTACGTATTCATTGCCTCCGACCGATATGGAAGCCAATAGTCCCAAGGCGCCAACGCCTTGCAATAAGCGGAGCTTGTAGGTCCGCAGCAACGACTCCGTGCGATGAAGAGGCCGTTGTTCCTTTATTTTTTCAGTCAAGCTTTCGTATTGAGCCTTGGAGAACATGCGCTTCGTTTTGTCCAGCGCAGCCATGACCCAATCTTTACCCTTGAATGACTTCATGAGCTTCTCCTCTTACATTGGTTTTTTACGAAACTTGGCAACATTCGGCAACAAAAGCCGACACCAATGTTTTTACTTTACCACAGACTGTCTATCAGTTTCAACTTTCTGTAGGTAAAGACCTTTGAGAGGATCGTGAAGGCAGGCGGCAACTGCAACGTACGAGACCATCGCTTCTATTGGATAACCTGGCTATTCTAGTATTTGTTCACTATGTCCATCAGTTTGGCAACTTGTTCGGGCTTTAAGTATTGACCCACGATCTTCTCGATCTCCTCCAGCTCCGTAGCGGTGAGTCCGTCCTCGAGTTTTGTCGAAATATGCTGGAGTTCTTGCTCGGGCAGTTGGGAAATAAGCATAGAAAATATGGTTACCTTGTCTTCCTCCGAAAGCATTTCCCGTTTCTTCTGAAACTGTTCGGCGCTGATCACCACTTTTTCTTTGCTCCGGGCCTCCTCTGTACCGGTTTGCGACCAAGCGGCGACGGCGTCGTCCTGCGGCGTCGTGGCGTCCTTGCTTGCATCGGGCTGCGGCGCCCTCTCCTTTCCCTGTTGTGGCGTTCCCCCCTGACCTACTATATTCGACCCGGTCCACAATTTTGCAACAAATTCTGAAAATTCCATCTGCTTTGTCGGCAATACCGCCTCGTAAGGCTTCAACATCTCCTGAACAAACACGTTCATCACATAAAAAGTCGTTGCCGCGGATATCGATGCAACCACAATCGCCGTTACGATCATTTTACCGAGCCAGCCAAAAAATTTCATGCTGCCGTCCCCACCTTTTGACGCTTTTGCGCTGCTTAATCATGCCAGTAGCATCAGTATTGACGGAAACGGGAGGCTTGAAACCGCGTTATCGGGAAAAAAGGGGCTGAAGAAAACGAAAAAGCCGCCTTCCACGACCTATGGCCGTAAAGGGCGGCTTGCTTGTCAGCTAGCGCGATCTATGTTTATGCGTATACCGGGCGGACAAGATTCGTCTGCTCGCGGTTGCGGCCGACGGAGAAGATCGAGATGGGAATGCCGCTCAGCTGGGAGACGCGTTCCACATAATGTCTTGCCGTTTCCGGAAGGTCCTCGAGCGATCTGGCGCCGGATATGTCTTCCTTCCAGCCTGGCAGCTCTTCGTATACGGCCTTGCATTCGGACAGCATTTTCAGGCTGGCCGGGTAGTAGTCGATTTTCTCGCCGTTGTATTCGTAGTGGGTACAAATTTTCACCGTATCCAAGCCGGACAGAACGTCGATGGAATTGAGAGACAGTCCGGTAATCCCGCTCACCCGTCTGGCATGCCGAACGACGACGCTGTCGAACCAGCCTACGCGACGCGGCCGGCCGGTAGTCGTACCGTATTCATTGCCCTTCTCGCGGATCCAATCGCCAGTCTCGTTGTTCAGCTCCGTCGGGAACGGTCCGTCGCCTACGCGCGTCGTATACGCTTTGGCAACGCCGATAATTTGGTGGATCTTGGTCGGCCCTACGCCGGAACCGATACATACGCCGCCCGCAGTCGGGTTGGATGAAGTTACGAACGGATAAGTCCCTTGGTCGATATCGAGCATGACGCCTTGCGCACCCTCGAACAATACCCGCTTGCCTTGGTCGATCACGTCGTTCAGGACGACAGAGGTGTCGGTTACATACCGGCGCAGCACTTCGGCATAGCCCAAATATTCGGTCAGGATCGAATCGGCGTCCAGTCCTTTGCCGCCGTATACTTGCTCGATCAGCGTATTCTTCTCCGCCACGAGGTGGCGCAGCTTGCGCTCGAACTCTTCCGCATCCATCAGGTCGGCGATGCGAATGCCGTTGCGGGCCGCCTTGTCCATATAGCAAGGGCCGATCCCTTTGCGCGTCGTGCCGATCTTGTTGGCGCCTTTCCGGTCCTCGTCCAGCCCGTCGAGCAGCAAATGATATGGCATAATAACGTGAGCGCGATCGCTGAGCTTCAGGTTGTCCGTCGAGAAGCCGTTCTCGTGAATGTAGTTGATTTCTTCGATTAATGCAGCCGGATTGATAACCATTCCGTTGCCGATAACGCAAACTTTATTCGTATAGAAAATTCCGGATGGAATCAGGTGCAGCTTATACTTCTTATCCTTGATCAAAATCGTATGTCCGGCGTTGTTCCCGCCTTGATATCTTGCGACCACTTCGGCCGATTCGGCCAAAAAGTCGGTAATTTTGCCTTTCCCTTCATCGCCCCATTGGGATCCGACTACAACTACGGTTGACATGCGCATACCCCCAGTTAAGGTGTGACGACACACCGAGATCACCGCAATGCAATAGCGAAGGCGGCATTTCCAGTGTAGCAGTCCCACTATGTAAAGTCAATGAAAAACGAACAATTACACGAATGACCGTGTAATTGTTCGGAAATCATACACAATCGACAAAAAAGAAGAAACTTTGGCGGCGTATTCGGAACAGGTTCCCCGTCAGCCAAATCCCGCTGCGGCTTCTTGATGCGCACGGTCAAGACTTACGAACTTGTTGTAGTTTTTCAGAAAGGCGAGCTCCACCGTTCCGACCGGACCGTTCCGCTGCTTGGCGATAATGATCTCGATAATGTTCTTCTTCTCCGACTCTTTATCGTAATAATCGTCGCGGTACAGAAACGCCACGATGTCGGCATCCTGCTCGATCGAGCCCGATTCCCGCAAGTCCGACATCATCGGCCGCTTGTCCTGACGCTGCTCGACGCCCCGGCTGAGCTGGGACAGCGCGATAACCGGAACGTTCAGCTCGCGGGCGATCTGTTTCAGCGTCCGGGATATTTCCGATACTTCCTGCTGTCGGTTCTCGCCGGCTTTGCCCCTGCCTGCAATGAGCTGCAGGTAGTCGATCAAGATCATGCCGAGACTTTTCTCCTGCTTCAGCCTGCGGCACTTGGCCCGAATATCCGCTACGGTAACGGAGGGAGAATCGTCGATATATATATTCGCTTCAGACAGCGTACCGATGGCCATCGTCAGCTTCTCCCAATCGTCTCCTTCCAGATGCCCGGTACGCATCCTCGTCGCATCGACGTTCGCCTCCGCGCAGATCATCCGCTGGACGAGCTGCGCGGCGCCCATTTCGAGACTGAAGATGGCCACCGTCTCCTTCGCCCGTACACCGACATTCTGGGCGATATTCAGCGAGAACGCCGTCTTCCCTACGGACGGACGCGCCGCTACGATAATCAAGTCGGACCTTTGGAAGCCGGACGTCATCTTGTCCAGATCGGGGAAGCCGGACGGAATTCCGCTTGTCCCGCCTTTATTATTGTACAGAAACTCGACCTTCTCGAACACTTCCATCAGCACGTCGCGAATGGATACGAATCCGCTGCCCGATTGGCGCTGCGATATTTCCAGAATGCGCTTCTCCGCATCGCCGAGCAGGCTGCTGACGTCATCTTCGCCGGCGTAGCCGCTCGATACGATTTGCGTCGCCGTGCGGATCAACCGGCGCAGCATCGATTTTTCTTCGACGATCTGCGCATAGTAGTCCACGTTGGCCGCGGTAGGCACCGCATTGGCCAGCTGGCTTAAATAGCTGACCCCGCCGATATCCTCCAGCTGTTGGTTGTCCTGCAGCCGGGCGGTCAGCGTAATCAAATCGATCGGCTCATTCTGCTGGGCCAGCTCGAGCATGGCGCCGAATATATGTTGATGGGACGTCCGGTAGAAGTCGTCGCTGCCGACCCGCTCCATGACCGTGATCAGCGATTCGCTTTCGAGCAGGATCGCTCCGAGTACCGCTTGCTCCGCTTCCAAATTTTGCGGCGGAATGCGGTTTTCGAGAAACTGTTCCCCGTTCATGTCAGACTCCTTTTCGTACGAAAGGCTCTCATTCTTCCGACACTTGAACCCGCAGCTCGGCCGTTACTTCCGGATACAGCTTGACTTTCACGGTCGTCGTTCCGAGGGAACGGATCGCGTCGCTCATCTCGATCTTCCGCTTGTCCAGGTGGATGCCTTTCTTCTCCAGCTCCTCCGCGATCTGCTTGCTCGTGATCGAGCCGAACAACCGGCCGCCTTCGCCGGATTTCGATTTGATCACGACCACCATTTCCCCGAGCTTTGCCGCGAGCTCCTGGGCATCCGCCTTTTCTTTATCTTTGCGCTTCGTTTCCGACTGCTTGTGGTGCTCCAGCTGCTTGACGTTTCCTTCGGAAGCCGCCGCTACGAGCCCTTTCGGCAGCAAAAAGTTGCGAACGTATCCTTCGGACAAATCCTTGACTTCTCCCTTTTTCCCCTGGCCCTTCACATCTTTCAGAAATATCACTTTCATTCGAACAGCCCCTCCTCTTCATTCATTTGCTTCAATACCCGCTTCAGCTTCTCGAGCGCTTCATCCACCGTTCCGTCCAGCTGGGTCGCGGCATTGGTCAAATGTCCGCCGCCCCCGAGCCGCTCCATCACGACCTGGACGTTGATCTGCCCGAGCGACCGGGCGCTAATGCCGATCAAACCGTCGGTTCGCTCGCTGACTACGAAGGAAGCCATAATGTCGGTCATATTTATTAGCGTATCGGCAACTTGCGCAATTAGCAATTGGGAATATTTGCGCCCGGCGGCCGTACAGGCAACCGCAATATGTTCGTACATAATCTCCGCATGCTTGATGACTTCGGCCTTGCGAATGTACTGCTCCAAATCTTCCTTCAGCATGCGCTGGATAAGCCCCGAATCGGCCCCGTTGCGCCGCAGGAACGAAGCCGCCTCGAACGTGCGCGCACCGGTGCGAAGCGAGAAGCTTTTCGTATCCACCACGATGCCCGCAAGCAGGGCGGTCGCTTCCAGCACGTCCATCGACAGCCGATCGTGGAAATATTGCAGCAGCTCGGTTACAAGCTCGCACGTGGAAGACGCGTACGGCTCCATGTAGACGAGCATGGCTTCGTTCAAGAACTCCTCGCTCCGCCGGTGGTGGTCGATCACCATAATGCGGTGCGTTTGCTGCAGCAGCCTCGGCTCGGCGACCATGGACGCCTTATGCGTATCGACGACGACAGCCAAGCTTCGCGGGGTCGTAATCTGCATCGCCTGCTCCGGCGTAATGAACCACTTGTGCAGCTTCTCATCCTCGCGAATCGCTTCCATCAGCTTCAAGATGGACGGGTTCATTCCTTCGAGGACGATATAGCCTTCCTTCTGACTAAGCTGGACAGCCTTCAGCACGCCGACCGCCGCTCCGATCGAATCCATGTCGGGAATCCGGTGGCCCATAATGACCACTTTGTCGCTGTCGCGGATCAAGTCCCGCAATGCATGCGAAATGACTCGCGCCCGTACGCGCGTGCGTTTCTCCACCGCATTGGAGCGGCCTCCATAGAACGACAGCCGCTGGCCGACCTTGACAGCCGCTTGATCGCCGCCGCGGCCGAGCGCCATGTCCAAGCTCGTTTGGGCCAGCTGCCCGAGCTCGATCAAGCTTTCCGAGCCCGCGCCGACCCCGATGCTGAGCGTAAGCGGAAGCTTGTATTCGATTGTCAAATCGCGAACGTCATCCAATATTTCGAATCGGGTCTGTTCCAGCTGCCGCAGCGATTTGTTGTTCATGAATATAAGGAAACGGTCGGATGCCGTCCGCCGAAGATAGACACCGTGCTTCTGGGCCCAACCGGTCAGCTCTCCCGTCACCTTCGCGAGCATGACGCTGCGGCTCTGGTCGTCCATGCCTTGCGTTGCTTCGTCCAGATTGTCCAGCATGACGACACCGATCGCGATTTTTTCTTCCTCGTATTTTTTGGACAGCTGCTTATGAGCCGTTACGTCCTGAAAGTAAAGAAGGCGGTGCTCCGCTTTCACGTGAACCTGGAATATATTCTTCCCGATTGCCAGATCCAGCTTGCTCTCCTTGTCGTCCTTGCCCTTCAGACCCGGAAATATTTCGTGCATCGGTTCCCCGATCAACGAATCGCGATCCAGCATTTTTCCGACAAACCCGTTATGCCACTCGATCGTCCGTTCTTCGTCGTACAAAATGATGCCGATCGGCAGCTCGTTGAACACTTCGTTGCCCGCTTTTTTGATCCGGTGCGACAACGTTCCGACATATTGGTTCAGCCCTTTGCGAAACGCACGCTCGGCGGCCAGCGTGTAATACGCCAGAACTCCCCCTATCACGAGACCCGCAACACCGAGCACCCACTCATAAAAGAAAAGCGCGATCGACAGTAGAAGGATGGCGATCGACGACCAATAAATATGAAGTCCATGCCATCGATTCAACAAAAACTTCGGCATACGGCTCGCTCCTAAACTTCTATGATTTCTTCAATCTGCCTCGGATCGGGAAAGCGACGTCAAACAAGCCGAGCAAAGTGAGCAATTGCATAAATCCCGGCAAAAACGGCATCAGCAGCATCGATACGACGACGATAACGTATGGCACCGCCTTCGCCCACCCCCGCGCGTCCGCAACGAAAAAGAAAAAGCCGAACGCCTGAATCGCGAAGGCGAACATCAGGAGCGGAATTACGTTGAGAAGCACCATCGCAATCATCGATCCATTCGCTTCCGTGAAGATGAAGCTAAGCACCAATGCGATCAAATAATACCAGACGAACGATCTCGGGAGCATCCATTCCTTGGCCGGCTTCATTCCCGGTATGGACTCCCCGTTGCGATTAAGCGCCTTTCTTGCAAGCCAATGCGTGATGACGCTGTAATACAGCGACAAGCCGATCAAATACAACGGCAGCAGTTGAATCATCATCTCGATCACTTGGTCGATCAGGTTGGCCGGCAGCATTTGCTGGAACTCGGCCGGGAACGTATCGAGGCTGCTTCTTACGAACACCCGCATCTCATCCGTGACATGAACCCCGAATAGCGTAAGCAGCAGCAAAAACAATAGCATTTGCGCCAAAAACGCCACGGTCCCGCCCGTGATGACCGAACGCGCCGCCGCCTTCTTTCGGTACAGAACCCCCATCACAATGCTGGGAATAAGCAGAAACAGCGAGAAAATCGCGGCGACCGTTCCCAGAATACCCGCCCCGAATGCCGCAGTAAGGGCATAAACGACCAACAGCGACAATACATAATAAACAACAAATCGTTTCGGTTCCAATTTGACAAACAAATAGACCACCGGGATCATGGCCACGCTGATCGCCACCATGACCAACGGGGTAAAAATGAGCAAGAGCAGCACCACCAGGATGAGGCTCCAAAGCAAGGCTTGCTTGTTTACCAAAACGTCACCTCTTAACGAATCAGGTTGTTCCGATTCCGATTCCACGGTTCCCGGAGAGCGGCTTCCACTAGTCGGCTATGATACAAATTATAGCACAAACGCATGACAGTGTCCCGTTCGGCCCTAGGCCGTAAAAAACACGAATTTCCATTTGCGGCCAGCAGGGGAATTCCCCGGGGAAAGCGAATTGCTTCTATATAAGATCGATACCAATTCGGGAGGGACCTTTTTTTGAAAAGACGTGCATGTTCTCTTTGTTTGGCTTTTTGCCTTATTCTGTCCTTGATCGCGCCTGCCGCATTGGCCGCCGATTCCCGTTCTCCGTCCGCGGAAAAATACGTTGTCTTCGGCGATTCTCTGGCGATCGGATTTGAGCCCGGAATGACGACGACCTCCGTTCCATACGGATACACCGATCGTCTATATGAGCAAGCCCTCCTGCATGGACGTGCAACAATCGCCAATTACGGCATCGGAGGCTTGACCAGTTCGGGCCTGAAGGCGATGCTGCAAGCGGTCGTCGACGGAAGCACCGTAAAAGGCGCGGATATCCAGAAGTCGCTTCCCGATCCCCGGGCCGATCAAGTCGTCGGTGACACGTCCAAAATCAAAGCCGATATTGCCGCTGCCACGCTCATTACGATTACAATAGGCGGCAACGACATCGGAGCCAGCATTTTGTCGGAGCTCACGACGATGGACGACACCCAGTTGGAGGAGTTTTCGACGAAATGGATGAAAACCTATACCGATAATTTGACCTCCGCGCTCCAAAACATATTCACGATCAACAAAAACGTCCGCATCTATGTGGCCGACCAATATTCCCCGATCCCGGCGGTGCTGAAATCCGAATATCCGAAAGCGCAAAAATTAAAAGATCGCTTCACCGCCACGCTGAAGCAGGTCGAGCAGTCGTTCCGCAAAAACAGCTATAACATAACGGCCGTTCCCGTAGCGGAAGCTTTCGTTGGCAATGAAGGACTTTATTCGCACATAGCGATGCGGGACATTCATCCGAACCAAAGCGGCTACGGCAAAATTGCCGAGATCTTCTCGAAATCGATCTGGGGCGAATACCGGACCGATTTGGCCAAAACCGAGCCGATTACAGTCGTTGTAGCCGGCCGTACCGTCCAGACGAACCATTTGCCCGCCCTGATCCAGGACAGTACCTTCGTGCCGCTTCGCGAGTATTCGGAAGGGCTCGGTGCGACTGTAGACTGGGAAGACTCCACCAAAACCGCTACCGTGCGCTACAACGGCAACAGCGTTGCTCTCACGATCGATTCGACTACGATTGCGGTCAACGGCGTCCGGAAGCAGATCGATTTGGCGCCGCCGCACTCCCATGAAAGCGCCGGAGAGACGAAAACGTACATTCCGCTTCGCCTTATGGCCGAAGGGCTCGGCTTCGACGTTCAGTACGTCCAGCAGTCACGTACCGCCTACATCAATCCGTAAACATGCATAAGGCCACCCGAACCGGGTGGCCTTTTAGTTCATATCCAAATTGTCATCTCGCTTCCATCAGCTCGCGCATCCGTTTGCGCGCCCGGTGCACCAGCGTTTTGATCGCATTTTCCGAAACACCGATGTGCTCCGCGATTTCCTTGTAAGAGAGCCCGCGCTGCATCAGCATCAAGAGCACTTGACGGTCTCTCGGCTTCAGCTCGTTGAGCGCTTGATTAATTTCCATGCGCAGCTCCGCCCCTACGGCTGCTCCTTCCGGCGACACGTCCAATACAGGCATATCCGGAATCGACTCCAGCGGAACGTGGATCGATCTCCGTTTCTTCCGCCACTGATCGACGAACAGATGATAACCCGTCTTGAACAGCCAAGCTTTCGCCGTTTCCGGCTGAACGCGCTTCTCGTACATGCGTACGAACGTTTCCTGCGCCAAATCGGCCGCGTCGCTTTCATTTCCGGTTCTACGCGCCAAATAACGGTGCAGCGGTACTTGATATTGTTTATATACATGTTGGAACATTTGTTCTTCAGCTTGTGTCATATCCGGCCCAGCCTCTTTCGTCTTCACTTTTTGGAATACGCCATAATTGTACAGCGCAAACCTTAAGGAGAATGAACCGGAATTCTTAACTTTCTCTTAATTACGTAACCTTTTGCGTTAAGGGGTATGGCGATACAAAAAAAGCAGAGCGTGTCCGCCCTGCTTTCTTGTATTCGATCCGAGCTCTACTCCGTCGTATACGGCAGCAAAGCGATTTGACGAGAGCGCTTGATCGCAATCGTCAGCATCCGCTGATATTTCGCGGAAGTGCCTGTGACACGGCGCGGCAAAATTTTGCCACGCTCGCTGATGAATTTCTTCAGCGTTTCGATGTCTTTATAGTCAATGTGAGTAATTTTGTTTGCTGTGAAGTAACACACTTTACGGCGCTTGTTGCGGCCGCCTTTTTTGGAGAACTTGCGTTCGCCGCGGTCTTCTCCACCCTCACGTCTGTTGTTCATGCGAGATTCATTCCTTTCTGCCTAGAATGGCAAATCATCATCGGAAATATCGATGGGTTTTCCGTCGTCCGAGAACGGATCCTGATTGTTCTGCGCGCCGCCGTATCGGTTGCCGCCGCCGTTTCCTCCACCGCTTCCACCACTGTTGCCGCCGCTATTGTTGCCGCCGCCACTTCCGCCACCGCTGAACTCGTCACGGTTCGCTCCGCTGTTCGCCGATTCCAAGAATCGAACGTTGTCGGCTATCACTTCGGTCACGTATACCCGCTTGCCTTCGTTGTTGTCGTAGTTGCGAACTTGAATCCGGCCTTCCACTGCCGTCAATCGGCCTTTGCGCAAATAATTCGCGCAAGTTTCCGCCAATTGGCGCCATGTGACTACCGGGATAAAGTCGGCTTCACGCTGGTTTTGCTGGTTCGAGAACGGTCGGTCCACCGCAATCGTGAACTGCGTAACGGCTACGCCCGCAGGCGTGTACCGCAGCTCCGGATCGCGCGTAAGCCTGCCGATCAGAATAACACGGTTCAACAATCGAAATCCCTCCCTAACGATCGACTACATCACATTCGTGCAACGATTAAGCTACGTCTTTGACGATCAAGTAACGAACGATTTCGTCAGAAATCTTCATCACGCGGTCAAGCTCCGTAATAACGTCGGTATTTGCGTTGAAATGCACCAACACATAAATCCCGTCGCGGAACTTGTTGATCTCATACGCAAGACGGCGCTTGCCCATTACGTCATGCTTTGTAATTTCGCCACCGTTGTTGATGATGCCTTGGAATTTCTCGATCGTCGCTTGAACAACCTCTTGCTCGATGTCAGAGCGAATGATGTACATCACTTCGTATTTGCGCATGAATATTCACCTCCTTTTGGACTTAGCGGCTTCCGGATCATTCCGGAAGCAAGGAGCGGGCTTTGCAGTCAAAACTCGCACCATATAACTATATCAAAACAAGCTGGGCAACACAAGCGAAACGGCTCGTTTATTTGCAACGAGGCATTTGCAAAAAATGGACTTCAGCTTCGGGCATGTTTTGGTGCCCGCTAATGCACTATAAAGGAAGTATCGCCATAAAACCTTGACCGGGAGGTGACCACAATGGGAGAACAAACCGAGTTTAAGCCAGGCGCGAAGGCGCCGAACAGCGGAACCTACATCGAGATCGGCGAAAACGATTTCCATATGGGCATTACGAATCCGAAGCAAATTCAACTGGAACAAGGCGAGAAATTTCCGGAAACGACGAACAAGGACCGGAAATGGACGAAGAAAGGCAATGACTGAATTATGTATTCGCAAGCCTTACTCTATGGAGAAGGCTTGTTTTCTTTGTTGTTACTCCTCAATCGTACAAGCTATCCTCTCTTGGATTGCGGGTACCGATTATTCCTCCTAATCGGTGACTTAAGGTTAATACTCCTTGCTTATATAAAGAATCCATATTCAAAGACGACTGCTCGTTTTTCTTCTCATCGAGTTCGAATAACAAATATTGCTTTTCCTCTGATGTTATCAGGATTAATTCATTGAAGATGTCTCGAATAGCTGAAGACAACGCTTTGTACTCATTATGATTTCTTACAAGGCTTGTTCCCACTTCATCCGAGCGGTTCATTATAAATCGTTCAAAATAATAAGTAAGATCTTGAATGACCCATCACCTCCAAGTGCTACTCTAAAAGTAATACTATTAAAGCACATAACAATACTCCTGAGGTATTACGTCAATAGCTTCATTGACGTATTTGATTATGAATATTACTTTTAGAGTATGACTTTTGGAAAAAGCAGGCCAATTAATGGGTTCCTTACAATTCAATTTAAAAGAAACGTTGGATCAACTGAAAATAACGCGAAATAAGCTGGCCGTAGAATCCAAAACCCGGCCGGCCACAATTTTGGACCTTGTCAGCGGGGACACTAAAAGACTTGAGCTGTCGACTATCGTTGCCATGCTTGATACTTTAAATCAGTTTGCCAAAGAAAAAGGATATCGCGAATTTACATTCCACGACATTTTGGAGTACATTCCGGATAATAACGAGTAGGCCTTGTATTGTATCCTGCCGCAGCTCAGGAATTGTTTTTTCTACGACATCATACAACCTGAAGTTCTCTTGATGAAGTGGTTGCAATATATTTCCGTAAATAGAGGAACTGTATTCCGTTATAGTCCCGAATTCCGTTACACTCTAGAATTTTACGGAACAGGCTTCCGTTATTTTGATTCTTTCGGATGAAAATGACCGTGAACAGCGGAATAGCGGAACGGTCTTCCTTTATTTTGCCGTCGACACGGGTACTCGGGTCAATAGCATACTCAAGTTCCGCTATTTTATGAATTCGCGGTCCCGGAAGTACCGGCAAAGGCAGCCATCCTTCACCGAATCCGATCCACCGGCTCTCTCTCGACCCCCAGCTCTCTCCAGACCACCAGCTCTAACCGCCAGCTCTCTCCAAACCGCCAGCTCTCTCCAAACCAACATGCGTCATTCACTTCCGACGCGAATTATGCTGTCGTAGTTTTTCTCATGACTTCTCGGACTTATCCACATGTGGATAAGTTTTTTTTGCTTTTCATATTTGCTGCTTTGTCCCCTTCTGGCAAATTCCGACCTGCGGTGTCCCTGAGAACTTATTCACACACTTCACTCCTGTTCTATCACAAAGGTCAACGGATAATTCCGATTGATTATTATTACGCAATAGAGTCCGGCCCAATTTGATTTATGAAATGTGCGACGGCAAGACGAGACGAATCGATCTCGACACGCTGAGTAAATAATTAGCACTCTCGATCGTATGACCGGACACAAACACATGCGATTATGGATGTATTGGAATACAACAACAGCGATGATCGTAATAAATAAAAAAAACGGGATTTTCACGCCATCCCGGTCAACAAGTTTACATATTTACATTCACACAAGTAGTTCGTTCTCCATAGAGGCGGACTACTTTTTTTACTTGGCAATGAACAGTTGAATTCTCACAACAAGACAAACAAAAAAACGGCTCGTTGCTGAGCCGCTTGTTTCGTATGTATGGCGGAAAGGGTGGGATTCGAACCCACGCACGCCTTGCGACGCCTAGCTGATTTCGAGTCAGCCCCCTTGGGCCTCTTGGGTACCTTTCCGTATCGGCCCGCCTCAAAAAATGAGGACAAGAAGAATTATAGCACACTCCCCTATAATTCCGCAAGGGGTCTTGTCCATTCTTTTCGACTACCTTTACCGCGTTTCCGTGTCGCTCTGTTCGTCTCCGGGAGAGGCCGATTTAAGCACTTTTTTCATCTTTTTCTCGAACTCCGCACGCGGGATCAGCACACTATGCTTGCAATGAATGCACTTGATCCGAATATCCATCCCCATCCGGATAATTTCCCATTCGTTTGTTCCGCACGGGTGCGGCTTTTTCATTTGCACTACATCGCCGAGCTCGAACTTCTTCTTCTCCAACCGCTTTCCCTCCGTTCTTCGTACCTCATTAGCTTATTTTCTTAAAGCCAAGCTGGTCGAGCGCTCTCATCAATTCCACATTTAGAACCCTCATCACTTCCGCCTGGGCGTTAGGACGGCATTCTGCCGATATACGCAGCGTCACATCCGTATTCGTGACCGTTTGGACCCCCAGCACGCTCGGCTCCTTCACGATCAGATCACTACCCTCGTACACGCGGCGTACCGTCTCCTTGGTGGCCTGCAGCGCCTTCTCCAGGTCCGCCTCATAGGCTACCGTAACGTCCACTACCGCCAACGAATTATGGCTCGAGAAGTTCGTTACTTGCGTTATAAGCCCATTCGGAATAATGTGAACCTCGCCCGTCCAATTGCGGATACGGGTTACGCGCATGCCGATTTCTTCGACCGTTCCTTTGAAATTCCCGGTCTGTATAACGTCCCCCACGGCAAACTGATCCTCGAAGATGATAAAAAATCCGGTAATTACATCTTTCACCAAGCTTTGCGCTCCGAAACCGATCGCCAATCCGAGCACGCCCGCACCGGCCAATATCGGAGCCAGATTGAAGCCGAACTGGGACAAGACCAGTATAATAACGAAAAAATTAACCGTAGACGAAATCAAGCTGCCGATCAATTTTCCTATCGTCTTCGTCCTTCTCTGATCGAACTTCAGCGGGCTTTTCTCGCGCTCCTGCACCATATGGGCGACGGCACGTCTCGTGACCGCGTTGATAATGCGTCCCACTATATAAATGATTGCCACTTTCAGAAAAATCGTCAGCCATGTCGTCCAGTTCGCCGGATCCACGATATAGTTCCATGTACTTTGTTTAAATTGGACCCAACCGCTCACGTCTTCAATCATTGCGACTACTGTTTCCTTGTCCACAGTTATCCTCCCGATCCATTCAAGCTAACGGTACTTGATCGTATCCTTCTCTAACTTTTCTGAAAATTCCGCGAATTTCAACTTTTTCATCGCGAATGATAATCGCTACCCGATCCAGCTCTTCTGCCGGAAAATCGATCGATAAGGCACATCCTGCCGTTATCTCTTTCGGCGTCGGCCGTATATCAATTTCCACATCGGCATACTCGAGCAGCATCTCCGTTCTCAATGCCTGCTGGGTTGAATCAAATGCTATCAGCATCGTTTCCATCCATATTCCCCCACCCTACATCCTTTACACACTTACGATTACTCTTTATGAAAAGCTCATTTCCAATCGCCACAAATCTTCTCCGATTCTCTCTTTTCCGCACGTATAAATAGGATCTCTTTTTCGTATACTAGTAGAAAATAACAGCAAGCTTTTGGGAGGATGCCGTCCATGAAGTTTTCGCTCGGATTATTCAATAAGAACGATCCCGCCTCTTACCGTTTCAATTATAGCGACCCGGATGTCGTGGACTCCTTGACCCAACGTCTATTTCATTATTTCACCCAAGTTCCTGCCCGTCAACAGATCGTATTCGTATGTATCGGTACGGACAGATCCACCGGCGATTCGCTTGGTCCGTTAATCGGCACTCATCTGCAGAAGCATCATTACAGCGGTCTTCATTTGTTCGGTACATTGGACGAGCCTGTACATGCAATGAATTTGAACGAATCGATCGCTGAAATCGAACGGTTGTATGATTCCCCATTCGTCGTCGCCATTGATGCGTGCCTTGGGCAAATGTCCAGCGTTGGCTGCATCACCGTAGCGGACGGTCCCGTCAAGCCTGGAGCCGGCGTTCAGAAAGAGCTCCCTCCGCTTGGCAATATGCATGTAACGGGTATAGTAAACGTCGGCGGATTCATGGAATATTTCGTGCTGCAAAACACAAGGTTAAGCGTCGTCATGAGAATGTCGGAAATTATATCCCGTTCGATTTTCCGTTCGCTTATGCTGGCAAGACGCATTACTTCGGCTCAGGCTGAACACATTGACTGATCGCTTCCTTCTCCTCCGGCGTCAGCCTGTATTCGGACTGACCTCCGGCAATCGGCTTCGCGTACATATGCGTTTCATCACGATTGTGGATTCCGGTCAGCACGACGCCGTCTTGCTGCTCACTCAATAGTGCGATCGAAAAGCTTAAATTTGAGCTCAGATCGCCGAATGCGTTATATCGTATAATTCCTATTCGCGACTGCATCTTCTTCATTGCCGCTTCTACCGCATTCAACCGGTTTTGTTGAGCTTCGGAATTCTCCGCCGTCGACTCGATCGTCTCCCGAAGCTGGATGAGCACTTGCTCCAGGTTAGTTACGTTCATGCTCTCCATCATTTTCACATACGTCTTCCTCAGCCTGTTCAATTTTACCCACATGGCTATAAGTACAATACCTAGTACAATAATAATAAGCAGCGCGAAAATTAGTAAATAGGAAGGCTGCAGCAATTCCACCCATTCGTTCACGTTCGGTTTTCCTTCTTTCTTAGTAGTTCGTTCAACTGAACCCTTTCACACCATTTGGCGGTAATGCTTGGATATCTCCCGAATCGCACCGATAAAGTCATTGATTTCCGCATCCGTCGTATAATACCCGACACTGGCCCGGACCGCTCCCGTTTCCTTCGTACCGGCCGCTTCATGCGCAAGCGGCGTACAATGATATCCGGACCGCACCGCTATTTGGAAGCTTTGGTCCAAAATAAAGGCCACCTCCGACGAGTCGGCCTTATCAAGTACAAATGCTGCGATTCCAGTCTTGGGTTCACCCAATTCAGGTCCGAGCAGCCGAACGCCTTCGATGGATTGCAGACCCTCCATCAATTGTTGGATTTGACTCCATTCTTTATTATGGATCGACTGCACTCCCTCATTCAGGATAAATTTTACTCCCTCTTTTAATCCGGCCACTCCTACCGTATTTTGCGTTCCCGCCTCATACCGATCCGGCCTTACCGCAGGCTGCACGACGGATTCGGACTGACTCCCCGTACCTCCATGCATCAGCGGCTCCAGCTCCATATCGGAGTCTATGTAGAGTCCCCCTGTCCCTTGTGGACCAAGCAATCCTTTATGTCCTGGGAAAGCAAACATATGAATACCCATATTTTGCACGTGTATCGGAATGATGCCCGCTGTCTGAGCGCCGTCTACAAGTAGCTTGGCGCCTTTCTTTTTGACGACTTCCGCTATTTGTTCGACCGGCAATATCGTACCCAACAAATTCGAGCTATGATTGCAAACAACGAGCGACGTGTTCTGCCGGAAGGCACTTTCTACATCTTCAACTCGAACTTGTCCTTTCGGATCGGCCTCTACATAAGTGATCTGGACATTTTTCTCTATCTTTAAATACTCCAATGGCCTTCTAACGGAATTGTGCTCCACGTTTGTGCAAATGACATGGTCGCCCTTCTTCACAAACCCTTTAATTGCTTGATTCAAAGCCATAGTCGTATTAAGCGCATACGATATATCATTCGGATTTTTTATTCCGAGCAGTTTGCCTAGCGCGCTTCTGGTCTCGAATAAAACCCGGCTTGCTTTGACTGCCATCTGATGGCTGCCCCTTCCGGGATTAGCCCCTATTTGCATGGCAGCCGTCATCGCTTCCAGCACGGCCGGAGGCTTCGGCCACGATGAGGCCGCATTGTCAAAATATTTGATATTCATTGAGCATCTACTCCTCTTGTGCAGCGTCTTAGAGCGTCAAACCCGGGCCAAAGTAAGAACGAGTTAGTTGTAGCGGTTTGAAAAAGCATACCAAAGTTTATCTCACTCCTTACGGAAATGAGCTCTGGTATGCTGCGTTCGTGGCTTGTTAACTTATTTTACCCTGCAAAATTTCAAGCAACCGTTCCAAATCATCCTTTGAATAGTAGAGCAGCTCAATTTTACCTTTGTCATTCTGATGTTTAATTTTCACGGTAGTCCGGTAACGATCTCTCAAAGATTCTTCCAGCTGATCGATATACGGATCTTTTCTCTTATCTTTCGTCTTTTCTTTTTGCGGCTGTTTTTCCTCTTCCTGCTGCTTTATGTAATCCTCCAGGAAGCGGACGCTCCACTCGTTCTTAACCGTTAAATTTGCGAGTTCCTTCTTTATTTTGTCGTCCTTCACTCCAACGATTGCTCTCGCGTGACCCATCGATAATGTTCCACGTGAAACATGTTGCTTCACTTCTTCAGGAAGCTGCAGCAGTCTTAGAAAGTTAGCGATGTGGGAACGACTCTTTCCCACTTTAACGGATAGCTCCTCCTGTGTAAATTGAAACTGTTCAACTAGGCCTTGGTAAGCGTTGGCGATCTCAATCGCATTTAAATCTTCTCGCTGAACATTTTCAATAAGAGCGATTTCCATTACTTGCTGATCGGTGAACTTTCGTACGACAGCCGGTATTTTCTCTAGACCGCATTGTTGTGACGCCCGGAACCGACGCTCACCTGCAATAATTTCGTATCCTCTTAATACGGTCCGAACGATGATCGGCTGAATAACGCCATGTTCTTTAATCGATTGTGCCAGTTCCCCGATTGAATCCTCATTAAACGTCTTCCGGGGTTGATACGGATTAGGACGAAGCTCCTTTAAAGGAATCTCGATAACCTTATCGTCATCGCTTACATTCAGCGACGGGATTAAGGCGTCCAATCCTTTTCCGAGACGTTTACTCATAGGAGATCACTTCCTTCGCCAATTCCAAATATACCTCTGCCCCTTTGGAGCGCGGATCATAAGTAATAATGGATTGCCCGTGACTCGGTGCTTCACTCAAACGAACGTTACGAGGAATGATGGTTTGGTATACCTTTTGTTGGAAGTACTTTTTCACCTCTTCAATGACTTGTATCCCAAGATTGGTTCTGGCATCAAACATCGTCAACAATACACCTTCGATTTGAAGGTTCGTATTCAAATGTTTTTGGACAAGTCTAACGGTGTTCAAAAGTTGGCTTAGTCCTTCCAGTGCGTAATACTCGCATTGAATCGGAATAATTACCGAATCGGCTGCTGTCAAAGAGTTAATGGTTAGAATGCCGAGGGATGGCGGACAATCTATTAATATGTAGTCAAACATATGTTTAACTAGATGCAGCGATTTTTTCAACCGCACTTCGCGCGAAATTGTAGGAACTAGCTCAATCTCCGCACCTGCCAACTGTATCGTAGCCGGTATAATTTTCAAATTCTCGATTGCACTATCCACAATCGCATCTTTAGGATGTACATCGTTAATGATGACATCATAAATACAATAGACTACGTCAGCTTTATTAATGCCGACTCCGCTAGTCGTGTTCCCTTGCGGATCGATATCAACGAGCAGTACTCTTTTGCCGAGAGTGGCTAAACATGCACCCAAATTAACGGATGTTGTCGTCTTTCCCACTCCGCCTTTCTGATTCGCAATCGCTATAATCTTAGTCAACATATTCACCTCAATCGATAATCCATACACAGCATTGCCATGTACACGAATGCATTGAACCCGTAATTGAGGTCCACAAAAAAAGAAAAACATCTACCGATGCACTTCAAGGATCAGCGCCAAGAGATCAAGAAGAAGTGTTTCTTTGCAAGGAAGTTAAATTCTCCTTAGCTTAAGGAAAGGCTTCAAATCGAAGCGTTATCGATGAAGTACATTCTTAGTAAGAGGTTGCCTTTCTTTAGTTCACAATTTGGCAGTCCGCTTATTCGAAGCATTATTTAAAGCAGTGGCGAACCCTTACCTTTAAAATAACTACAATCAATAGTCTATCAGCCGTACTTGAACGCTTGAAATATTCCCAATCTCTTACACTATTTTTGTTTCCAACTTATATATGATACCACGTTACCCGCCATTAAAAAAGCCTAAAAAAGAAAAGAAGCCCCAATAATTGGAGCTGAATGGTCGATTATGAATATTTAATGTTTTTTCGGAATTCGAATAACGATCTCATAATGATCTTCATGATCTTTCTCATCGGTCTTGATTTGGAGACCCGATCCGGCCACCATTTCTACCGATTGACGAATTGTATTTAGAGCAAGACGAATATCTTTGGAGAAAGAAACTCGTTTGCTTTTCTTAATTGCTGCTGCTTCCTTATAATAATTCACTCTTGCTTCGGTTTGCTTAACATTCAATTCTTTCGTAATGATATCATTCAATACTTTAAGTTGAAGCTCCTCGCTATCGAGAGCAAGCAATGCCCTCGCATGGCGCTCTGTTATTTTCCGCTCCAGAAGCGCCTGTTTTACAGGCTCACTTAGATGCAGCAAACGGATTTTATTGGCGATCGTCGACTGGCTTTTCCCTAGTCGCTGAGCTAAACTTTCTTGGGTTAATCCGTGTATTTCCATTAACTGCTGGTATGCAATCGCTTCTTCAAGAGCGGTTAGCCCTTCACGTTGTAAATTCTCAATAAGAGCAATGGAGGCAGCTTGTGCATCGTTAAATTCTCTAACAATCGCCGGAACGGTATCCATACCGAGCTTCTTTACGGCTCTCCATCTTCGTTCGCCTGCTATAATTTCGAATTTATGGTTCCGAACGCGAACAACAATGGGCTGAATGACTCCGTGTGTTTTAATCGTTTGACAAAGCTCATCGATACGATCGTCGTCAAATATCGTTCTCGGCTGATACGGACTTGGCACGACTTCTCGAACGGGAATATTTTTAACTTCATCTTGGTTCGTTCGTTCCGAGAACCCGAATAGTTTGGAGATTTGTTCTTTCATATGGAAACCAATCACCCAATTCCTTTCGTTGCAATGAAAGCCTTGTCCCGAGGGTTCCCCATCCAGATATCGCGGCTCTTCGCAGTCATCCTACCCATCTACTTGAACTGACTCTTAGGAACTGTTACGCAATAACTTTTCTAATTTCACCACAGCTTGTTCTGCCATTTTACAGGGTTAAAACCGCCATCCAAGGAAGATCGATACGTGGCAGTTCTTTACTATATTAATTCTCCAAAAGTCGGCGATATCCTGCCTGACAATTAGAAACATTTAGGAATTGTTCCACGTGAAACAATGAATCTGGTATTAACGAATGAACCGGAAACTAGCTACGCTAACGGCTGCTTTAATGGTAATCCTGCTTTGCGCGGATACTTTGCTGGAGTGGCATTTGTTTTTTTGATCACAATAATATGTCTTGTGGACTGTTCTATAGGAAGCTCGAAACGGAAAGTCGATTTCTTCTCTCCACGAAGCTGCTTCAAGCTGAACTCCGCCTCACGCAATTCTTCTTCCGGATCCGAGCCTTTCATCGCCGCGAACAATCCGGAAGGCTTGACAAAGGGAAGACAAAATTCGTTAAGTACATTCATGCGGGCAACCGCTCTTGCCGTAACGAGATCGAATGAATCTCTCAGCTCCGATTTCCTGGCCAAATCCTCCGCTCTTCCGTGTATGCACTGAACGTGATCCAGCTCAAGCGTTTCCACAAGATGATTCAAAAATTGAATCCGTTTATTCAATGAATCGATGACCGTCACCCTAAGGTGAGGATATACGATTTTCAACGGAATACTTGGAAATCCCGCGCCGGAACCGATATCCGCAATCGAAGCGACACCCGACATAGGCACAAAAAAAGAAAGAGAGAGCGAATCGTAAAAGTGTTTAATGTATACCTGCTCTCTCTCCGTTATTCCGGTCAAATTCATTTTTTCATTCCACGAAACAAGTTCGTGATAATAGGCTTCGAATTGATTCCACTGCTTCTCGTTTAATACGATGTTCTTCTCCGCCAACAATTCGTCAAAAGCTCTTTTCACTTCGTCCATCGTATCAGCCTCTTGCCGCCGCCATTTTATTGTATTGCTCCAAGTAAACGAGAAGGATCGATATGTCGGCCGGAGTAACGCCGGATATACGCGATGCTTGCCCGATCGAGATCGGCCTGATTTGCGACAGCCTTTGTTTGGCTTCATTGGCAAGACCGTGAATTTCTGCATATTTCAAATCTTCCGGCAGCTTCTTCTTCTCCATCTTGCTCAAACGTTCAACGTGAATGAGCTGCTTCTCGATATATCCTTCATACTTGATTTGTATTTCTACTTGCTCCTTCATCTCATCGTCGAGCTCGAACGGGGACGGGGCCAGCTCTACCAGTTCGTTGTAAGTAATTTCGGGACGACGGAGCAGCGTAATCATATCTACCGCATTGTTAAGCGGTACTGTTCCCGCATCGGTGAGCAGCTTCTGCACATTCGGTTCGGGGCGTAGCTTTGTCGATTTCAACCTGTCGATTTCAGCAGCAACCGTTGCCTTTTTGTGCAAAAACTTGTCATACCTTTGCTGCGCGATCAGCCCAATCTCATAGCCGATCGGCGTCAGACGCAAGTCGGCGTTATCGTGCCGAAGGAGCAGCCGGTATTCCGCCCGGGAAGTAAGAAGACGATACGGCTCGCTCGTTCCTTTGGTTACCAGGTCATCAATCAATACCCCAATATACCCTTGCGAACGATCCAAGACGACCGGGTCCTTCCCTTGAACTTTACGTGCGGCATTGATCCCTGCCATAATCCCTTGACCTGCCGCTTCTTCATATCCGGACGTACCATTGATCTGACCGGCCGTAAACAAACCTTGAATCCGTTTCGTTTCCAATGAAGGCCACAGTTGCGTCGGAACGACAGCGTCATATTCGATGGCGTAACCGGTTCTCATCATCTTCACATTCTCAAGACCGGGAATCGACCGTAAAATTTCCAACTGTACCTCTTCCGGCATGCTGGTCGATAAGCCTTGGACGTAATATTCCGAAGTATGACGTCCTTCCGGCTCCAAAAAGATTTGATGCTTCGGCTTATCGCTGAATCTGACAATTTTATCTTCAATAGAAGGACAGTAGCGCGGTCCTGTTCCTTCAATCGCACCCGAGAACATCGGAGCCCGGTGCAGGTTATTGTTAATAATCTCATGCGTATCGCCCGACGTGTATGTTAGCCAGCAAGGAAGCTGCTCTCTTGCAAACGGCTCTGTCTCATAGGAGAAATATTTAGGTTGTTCGTCACCCGGCTGAATTTCCATTTTGGAGAAATCGATCGTTTCCTTTTGTACCCGAGGCGGAGTCCCCGTCTTGAAACGGACGAGATCGAACCCGAGCTGCTTCAAGCTTTCCGACAGCTTCACTGACGGCTGCTGATTGTTCGGTCCGCTTTCATACATCAGATCGCCCATAATGACTTTGCCGCGCAAATAAGTACCGGTAGTCAATACGATCGATTTGCCGAAATATTGGGCGCCGGTCTTCGTCGTTACTCCGACGCACATCCCATCCTCCACGATCAGCTCTTCCACCATACCTTGGCGCAGCGTAAGCTTCTCCTGCTTCTCGATCGTTTCCTTCATCGTATGCTGGTACAAAAATTTATCCGCTTGCGCCCTCAGCGCATGAACGGCAGGACCCTTTCCCGTATTCAGCATCCGCAGCTGAATAAACGTTTTATCGATGTTGCGGCCCATCTCCCCGCCGAGCGCATCGATCTCCCGAACGACATGGCCTTTTGCCGGACCGCCGATAGAGGGGTTGCACGGCATGAAGGCGACCATATCCAAGTTAATGGTCAACAACAAAGTGTCGCAGCCCATTCGGGCGGCAGCCAAAGCCGCCTCGCAGCCGGCATGCCCGGCCCCTATGACAATGACTTCATATTGCCCTGCTGTATAGTTCATGATAAAACCTCCTTTGCATGTAAAATCCAGAAATGGAACATATGTTCCTCATTTACTTTCCAAGACAAAACTGCGAAAAAATTTGATCGATCAGTGACTCTCCCACCGAATCACCCACAAGCTCTCCGAGATTTTCCCAGGCATTGCGGATGTCGATCTGGATCATATCGATAGGCACGAACTGGTCGGCTGCGTTCTGAGCTTCTTCCAGCGCTCGCTTCGCGTTATTCAGCAAATGAATGTGCCGCACATTGCTCACATAAGTGATATCGTTCGTCTCCAGCTGTCCGCCGAAAAACAAGTTCGCAATCGCCTCTCCCAACCGATCCAAGCCTTCGTTTTCCTTCACGGACATCGGAACGATCCGCTCCGGGGGGAAACGCGCTTCCATATAAGAAAGGTCGGCGGCCGTAGGCAGATCGCTTTTATTCAACACTACGATGCTTTGCTTGTCTTTTACTTGCTCCATCAATAACTTCTCGTCCTCATGAAGCGGTTCGTTGCGATTAATAACGAGCAAGATCAAATCCGCATCGGTCAGAGCGTTCCTCGACCGTTCCACGCCGATCCGTTCGACAATATCTTCCGTTTCCCTTAGTCCCGCCGTATCCAGCAGCTTTAGAGGGATACCGTTCAAGTTCACGTATTCCTCGATAACGTCCCGTGTCGTCCCCGGAATGTCCGTCACAATCGCTTTATTGTCCTGGGCGAGCGCATTCAGCAGAGATGATTTCCCGACGTTAGGACGGCCTACGATGGCCGTTACGATCCCTTCGCGAAGAATCTTCCCCTGCTCTGCGGAGAGCAGCAGCCGGTCCAGATCCAGAATCGCATTAGCGCACTTATCCTTGATATAGGCATTCGTCAGCTCTTCTACGTCATGTTCGGGATAATCGATGTTCACTTCAATATGCGCCATCAGTTCGACGAGCCGATGCCTCAGCTCCTTGACCTGCTTCGAGAGATTCCCTTCCACTTGCTTTAAGGCGATTTTAAAAGCGCGATCCGATTTGGCTCGGATCAAGTCGATAACCGCCTCCGCCTGGGTAAGGTCGATCCGGCCGTTCAGAAAAGCCCGCTTCGTAAACTCGCCAGGCTCGGCCAAACGGACTCCTTGCTCCAATACTAAGCCGAGCACTTTTTTGACCGATATAATCCCGCCGTGACAGCTGATCTCCACAACGTCCTCGGTCGTAAACGACCGCGGCCCTCGCATTACTGTCACCAATACTTCCTCGACTCGTTCGCCGTTGGAAGGGTGCACGATATGTCCGTAATGGACCGTGTGGGTTGCAACGTCCGCCAGCTTTCCCTTGAACGAGAATATACGATCCGTCGTTTCGATCGAATCCGCTCCGCTTATTCGTATGACGGCAATCCCCCCTTCCCCCGCCGGGGTCGAGATAGCCGCAATCGTCTCCGTCATTGTTTATCACGCACCACCTTTTACGATCCCGCACCGGTCATGAGTAAGTGCCGGGAAAAACAAAAGCAATGACATCCGCCCCGCGGAGTCATTGCAAGTTTAGCGCTTGTAAGCCGCAATGAAGCGTACCGGGCCGGTCATCCGAAGCAACTGCTTGGCAGCAAACAGTCGAATCCCGCATGGCTCACTTCTCCTATCTGATTGCTATTACGACTCTACGGTTCGGCTCTTCCCCTTTGCTGAACGTCTTCACTTCCGGATGGTTCTGCAACTGGGAGTGGATGACCTTCCGTTCTTGCGGCGACATCGGCTCCAGCACGACTTCCTTGCGGGTTCGAATCACGCGCATAGCCAGGCGGTCGGACAGCTCCTCGAGCGTCTGCCTTCGCCGCAGCCGGAATTTCTCCGCATCCAGCACGATCCGGATATGGGAAGCAGCGTAGCGGTTTGCCACTATATTAACGAGATATTGCAAAGAGTCCAGCGTCTGTCCTCTTCTACCGATCAGTATTCCCATTTCTTTGCCGTTCAAATTAATTTGTACGCCGTCAGCGGTTTGTTCACGATCGATTTTCACTTGGATGTCCATCGTACGAAATACGTCTTCCAAAAAGGCGACGGCTTCTTCCAGCGCATCCGGAATCAGCTCCAGCTCCACCTTTGCGTCTTTGGAGCCGATAAGGCCGAACAGTCCTTTAGACGGCTGTTCCAGTACTTTCGTCTTCACCCGGTCCTCCGGAACGTTCCATTGGTTCAATCCGGATTTAATCGCTTCGTCGATCGTTTTACCCGTGACAACGATTGTTTTCATTTCGATAGGCCACCCTTTTGATTTGATCTACCGTATAGAAAATAAGATTGCACGACTGTGAACAAGTTGCTATATACCCAATATAACGGCAGCGCCGAAGCGAAGTTCATCGACATGACGAAAATCAAAACCGGGAAAATAAACATCAGGCTTTGCATTTGCGGCGTCATTTGATTTGCCATCACTTTTTGCTGCGCCCATGTCGTTATAGCGGCGAGCGTCGGGAGCACATAATACGGATCCGGGGTGCCGAGCTGCATCCACAGGAAATTATGCTGACTGATCTCCCCGTTACGGACGATCGCATTGTACAGTGCAATCAGAATCGGCATTTGCACGATCAAAGGCAGACAGCCGGCCAAAGGATTGACGCCGTTCTTTTGGAACAGCTTCATCGTCTCTTCCTGCTGCTTTTTCGGATCGTCCTTATGCTTTTCTTTAATTTTCTTCATCTCTGGCTGGATCGCCTGCATCGCCTTGGAACTGCGATATTGTTTAAGGGTAAGAGGAAGCACGAGAAAGCGGATCATGATCGTTACGACCAAAATGGACAAGCCGTACTGTCCCCATAGCAAGTCCGCAAACCAGTTTAGCAGCCACGAAAGCGGATGCACGAAATAACGGTCCCAAATCCCGTTCGCGGGATCGATCGGATTCGTTTGCGCCGACATGCTGCTGCAGCCTGACAAGATGACCAGGGCTGCGGTAAACAGCAGGGCTAGTTGTATACGACGACGGGCCAAAATAAGCTTCCTCCCAAATATCTTTGTCTATACGTACATCTATAGTCGACCGAACCCGTTCAAGAAGCATGCCTAACATAAGGACGGGAAACGGCCCTCCTATCCAACATCAACTATACCACATGTTGGACGCCAAAGAAAACTTTTTGTAGGCGCTCCGGGTATGTATGCGGCTAAGACGGATTCCTTAGCAGCTGTGCCCTTTTCAATCCATGGAGCAGGCTCTTCTCCATCTGTTTGTAGTCCATTTCCGCGACCGGCTTTCGGCCGATGACAATGAAATCATAATGGGAACGAATCTTCTCCGCATTCAATCGAACGATTTCCTTCATCATTCGTCTGATCCGGTTTCTGACAACGGCGCTTCCCAGCTTTTTGCTGACCGACACTCCCATCCGGAAACGCTCGATCCGGGGATTCGGCAAACTGTATATGACAACCTGCAAGTTCGCCGCCGACTTGCCGCAACGGTACACTTTATTAAAATCTTCCTTGCGGGTCAACCTCAATTCCTTCTGCATCGGACTCACCATCTATTCGACTTGGGGACACGGCAAACAAATCCGCCACAAAAAAAACCATACGGATCCTATCGTTCACACTTTGTCGGGAATTTAAACGAATCGCCGCCAGACCGTTCCTTCTTTATAATAAAAGATTAGCGACATCGGCCGGAAGCCGATCATCGCTTCGGCGGTTTGGCGAAGTTGAATGTTCTTTGACGATAAAAAGAAAAGACCACCTTGAAGTGGCCTTCCGTTATGCGCTGATAACTTTTCTTCCTTTTTGGCGGCGGGCTTTCAATACTTTGCGGCCGTTTTTCGTGCTCATTCTTTTGCGAAACCCGTGTACCTTTTTGCGCTTGCTTACATTCGGTTTAAATGTAGGACCCATCTATCGCACCTCCTTGCACAGTTCCGTGTTCATCTTCTGAAGACGCCTCTATACATTAAATCATTTCCGCCCGCAAAAGTCAATTCGCCGGCAGCTTGCATTTTTTGCACAGCCAAGCCGTCTCGGCTCCGTCCACTTATCCCGAATCGCGCTTTTTCGATAAATTTTATCCACTTGTGCATAACTTTTTGCGGACCAAAAACGGATTTTGTCGATTTTTGCACAGGGTATAAACAATATGTAGTGCTGTTAACAACTTTTGCGCACAAGGTCTAGATATTGTGGATAATGTTTGAAAACACGCGCCAAGTCTGCTATTATGATATTGTTTTCGGTTGTGAATAGTTTGTGTAATTCTCCGCTTATCAACAGGGTGTGGATAAGTTTGTGAACAATTTCCCCCTACCTACTTTTACAATATTCCCAATCCTATGACCATTGTGGATAATATCCGACATAAATCTTTGCAAGTATTCACATAGCAAGCTCCCCTGTCTGACCGGTATTGAATTGAAGGAGTGAACAAACTGTGGACGGTCATACCCACGATTTATGGCAACAAGTGTTGTCCGTTATCCAAACCAAACTTAGCAAACCGAGCTTCGACACTTGGCTGAAATCGACAAAAGCGTCCGTCTTCACCGAAACGCAGTTGATCGTGTGCGCACCGACGAATTTCGCCCGAGAGTGGCTGGAGAGCCGCTATAAGAAGATGATTGCCAAAACCGTACTCGATTATTTGGGTCGCGAGGTCGAAGTCCAATTCGTGCTGCAGGATACCGAGGCTCCACCCGCGAAGACGGCCCAGTCCATTGCCGTACCGCAGCCCGTCAAACAGTCGCCCATCCAGGAAGACGGCAGCATATACAATACGTTGAACCCTAAATATACGTTCGACACGTTCGTTATCGGCTCAGGCAACCGGTTTGCCCATGCAGCCTCGCTGGCCGTAGCCGAAGCGCCTGCCAAGACGTACAATCCGCTGTTTCTGTATGGCGGCGTAGGACTCGGCAAGACTCACTTGATGCATGCCATCGGAAATTACGTGCTTGAACACAATCCGGACGCTCGCGTCCTTTATATTTCCTCCGAGAAGTTCACTAACGAGTTTATTAATGCCGTCCGTGACAACCGGGGCGAGGATTTCCGCAACAAATACCGGAAAATCGACGTGCTGCTGATCGACGATATCCAGTTTTTGGCCGGCAAGGAAGGCACCCAGGAAGAGTTTTTCCATACGTTCAATGCGCTGCACGAGGAACGCAAGCAAATCATCATCTCGAGCGACCGCCTGCCCAAGGAAATACCGACGCTCGAGGACCGGCTCCGCTCCCGCTTCGAATGGGGTCTCAATACCGATATCCAGCCGCCAGATTTGGAGACGCGTATCGCCATATTACGCAAGAAAGCGAAAGCGGAAAACCTCGATATCCCGAACGAAGCGATGATCTATATAGCCAATCAGATCGATACGAACATCCGTGAGCTCGAGGGCGCGCTGATTCGCGTAGTCGCCTACTCGTCGCTTATTAACCAGGACATCACGACCCATCTGGCTGCGGAAGCGTTGAAGGATATTATTCCGTCGAGTCGGCCGAAAATCATTACGATCCACGACATTCAGCAGCGTGTCGGCGAATTCTACAACCTGAAGCTCGATGATTTCAAGGCTCGCAAGCGGACGAAGGCTGTCGCCTTTCCCCGACAAGTCGCCATGTACTTGTCCCGCGAGCTGACCGACTACTCCCTTCCGAAGATCGGCGAGGCATTCGGGGGACGGGATCATACGACCGTCATCCATGCTCACGAAAAAATCGCTACGGCCCTTCAGCAGGATCAGGACTTATACAAAATCCTTCAATCGATTACCGAGAAAATCAAAGATCCGTCCTCTTAATAGATAAGAGCCTATGCACAAACTATTCACATGTGGATAGGCTTTATTGTTCTAGGGGTTTGCCCACATATCCACATATTCAGGGCCCCTACTACTTCTATCACTTTAAAAGATATATACTTATGCATAATAGAGATGCCAAAATCGCATCGGCACCATTACCGTTTCCGAACGAAAGAAGTTTACGTTTCCCATCTTATGCGGCAATGGGAACCATTTAGAACCGGGAGTTGAATTGTTATGAAATTGAATATTTTGAAAGAACATTTGAACGAATCCATTCAGCACGTAACCAAAGCGATATCCAGCCGGACAACGATTCCGATTTTGACCGGCATCAAAATAGACGTCGATACGGACGGCGTTACGCTCACCGCCTCCGATACCGAGATCTCCATCCAAAGCCATATTCCGATTGAAAAAGAAGGAAACGAAATCGTTCAAATCCTGACGCCGGGAAGCGTTGTTCTGCCGGCCAAATTTTTTACGGAGATCATCAAGAAGCTTCCGTCTTCCGACGTAACGATCGAAGTAAAGGACAATTTCATTACGTGGATCAGCTCAGGCTCGGCCGAGATTCAGATCGTCGGACTGGATCCGGAGGAATATCCGCTTCTTCCCCAATTGGAGGAGAACAACATCGTTTCCGTCTCGAGCGAATTGTTGAAGACGATGATCAGACAGACTACGTTTGCCGTATCCACGAGCGAAACGTCCCCGATCCTTACCGGCGTTCTGTGGAGTTTCAGCCGCGATCGTCTCAAGCTGATCGCTTGCGACCGGTTGCGCATGGCTTCCCGCGAAGCGCAGATCGAAGCCGAGGGCGAAATCGAATTTCACAATATCGTCATTGCGGGCAAAAGCTTGAACGAGCTCAACAAGCTGCTTCCCGACCAGAACATGCCCATCGACATTGTCGTTGCGAACAATCAGGTGCTGTTCAAAATCGATCGAATCCAGTTTTACACGCGCATACTGGACGGCGCCTATCCCGATACGTCCAAGCTGATTCCCCAGTCGTTCCAAACCCATCTGACGATCGATACGAGGAAGCTGGCCGACGCCATCGACCGGGCTTATTTGCTTTCCCGCGAGGAAAAAACGAATATTGTCAAAATGACGTTGAAAGACGAGAAGACGGTCGAAATCTCGTCCAGCTCGAGCGAACTCGGCAAAGTGACCGAGCAGATCGATACCCACAAGCTCGACGGCGATTTGCTGAGCATTTCGTTCAACTCCAAATATATGCTGGATGCCTTGAAGGTCATCGACAGCGACTTCATCCAAATTTGTTTCCGCGGACCGATGCAGCCGATCATCATGAAGCCGGAGGACCATTCCAACATGCTGCATCTGATCATGCCTTACCGGACGACAACCTGATAATCGAATAGATGGAGAATCGGACATGAAGACGATAACGATAACTACGGAATACATTACGCTCGGACAATTTTTGAAATTGGCGGATTGCATATCGACCGGAGGAGAAGTGAAGTTTTTCGTCAAAGAAACGGCGATCCTCGTCAACGACGAGCCGGAAAACCGCAGGGGACGCAAGCTTTATCCCAAAGACCGCATATCGGTACAAGGCTGCGGTACGTTCGTAGTCGAACGGCGTTAACTAGGAGGCTTCTTTTTGTATCTCAAAAAATTGTCGCTGCGCGATTATCGCAACTATGAATCGATCGAGTTCGCCACGGAAGGAGCCGTCAATCTATTCGTCGGCCCGAACGCCCAAGGGAAAACGAACTTGCTGGAAGCGATATTCGTCTTGGCCTTAACGAAATCCCACCGTACGCACCAGGACAAGGAATTGATCCGTTGGGGAGCGGACCGTACGATGCTGCGCGCAGAGCTGGATAAAAAATACGGTCCGTGCACGCTCGACCTGACGTTTACGAATCAGGGCAAGAAGGCAAGTATCAACGGATTGGAGCAAAAAAAACTGAGCGGCTTCATCGGCGCTCTGAACGTCGTGATGTTCGCCCCGGAAGATTTGAGCATCGTCAAAGGAGCTCCCGGCGTACGACGCCGGTTCCTCGATATGGAGATCGGTCAAGTACAGCCCTCCTATTTGCACGATTTGAGCCAATACCAGAAAGTGCTCGTTCAGCGCAACAATATGCTAAAGCAATCGTTCCGGCAATCGCAGGTAAACGGAGCGCTGATGGAGGTTTGGAACGAACAACTCGTAGGGTTGAGTATTAAAATCATGAAAAAGCGTCAAAACTTTATAAATAAGCTGCAAATTTGGGCGGAATCGATCCATCGCGGCATTACAAACGGTCTGGAGACGCTTGCAATCGAGTACAAGCCTTCCTTCGCCTATGACGGTTCGGTAGAAGATTCTGTTTTATTTGAGCAATTTATGATAAAGTTATCACAGGCTAAAGATCAGGAAATACGCCGCAGCACGACTTTATACGGCCCGCACCGGGACGATCTTGCCTTCTTCATTAACGGGAAGGACGTTCAGACGTTCGGTTCGCAGGGGCAGCAGCGGACGACGGCGTTGTCGCTAAAACTTGCGGAAATCGAGTTTATCCAGGAGGAAGTCGGCGAATATCCGATCCTGCTGCTGGATGACGTATTGTCCGAATTGGACACATACCGGCAAACCCAACTTCTCGAGACGTTCCAGACGAAAGTTCAGACGTTCATCACGACGACCGGCGTGGAAAGCCTTCAGATGAACCGACTGGAGAACGCCTCCATTTTTCATGTGCGAAACGGTCAATTGGTTCTTGCCTAACACTCGCCTATCATCGAAAGAGGGAGCTGATTCGTCATGTTCATTCATTTAGGCGGAGAAAAGATCATTCGTGCGTCCGAGTTGATCGCCATATTCGATCTGTCGATCGAGAAGTCTTCGAAAATATCGAAAAGCTTCGTCCAGCACGCCCAGAAAGAAAAAAACGTGGAAGTGATCGGGGAAGAGGAATGCAAATCGATCGTCGTCACGAAGAACAAAGTGTATTATTCCCCGATTTCCTCCACGACCTTGAAAAAACGGACCAGCAGCTTGTTGATGAGCGATATCGAAAATTTTTCAAATCAAAGAAGTAGGTGACCTAGCTAATGACTGTCAACAAACACGCATACGACGAAAGCCAGATCCAGGTGCTCGAGGGGCTTGAAGCGGTACGGAAACGCCCGGGGATGTACATTGGGTCTACCGGCGTCCGGGGACTTCACCACTTGGTTTGGGAAGTAGTAGATAATAGCATCGACGAGGCGTTGGCGGGATATTGCACGACGATCCAGGTAATCGTTCACAAGGATAATAGCGTCACCGTCATCGACAACGGTCGGGGCATACCGGTCGGCGAGAATGCGAAGCTGAAACGTTCCACGCTCGAAGTCGTTCTGACGGTACTGCATGCCGGCGGAAAGTTCGGCGGAGAAGGCTATAAAGTATCCGGCGGCTTGCACGGCGTAGGCGTATCGGTAGTAAACGCCTTATCGGAGCGTTTGATCGTTCAAGTGAAGTTGAACGGCCATATCCATATGCAGGAATATGAGCGCGGCGCCCCGCAATACGACGTCAAAATAGTCGGGGATACCGAGGAGACGGGGACGACGGTGACGTTCAAGCCGGATCCGGAAATTTTTACCGAGACGACCGAATACGATTACGATATATTGCAGTCCCGGATTCGCGAGCTCGCTTTTTTGAATAAAGGGATCGAAATCGTGCTTACCGACGAACGCCACGATCTCTCGAACACGTTTAAATACGAGGGCGGGATCGTCTCGTATGTCGAACATTTGAATCGGACGAAGCAAGCCGTTCACGAGCCACCGATCTATATCGAAGGCGAGAAAGACATGATTCAAGTGGAAGTGGCTCTGCAATACAACGATAGCTATACGGAGAACATTTATTCGTTCGCCAACAATATCAACACCCACGAGGGCGGCACGCACGAATCGGGCTTTAAAAGCGCTTTGACCCGCATATTGAACGATTATGCGCGCAAATCGAATTCGATCAAGGACAATGATTCCAATCTGACCGGAGACGACGTACGGGAAGGATTGACCGCGATCATATCCGTCAAGATTCCCGATCCGCAATTCGAAGGTCAGACGAAGACGAAGCTCGGCAATAGCGAAGTGCGAGGCATCGTGGAATCTTTGTTCGCTGACAAGTTCGAGGAGTTTCTGAACGAAAATCCGACTATCGCCAAAAGAATCATAGAAAAGGGCATCCAAGCGGCTCGGGCACGTGAAGCGGCCAGGAAGGCACGCGAACTGACTCGCCGCAAAAGCGCGCTCGAGGTCAGCTCCCTGCCCGGCAAGCTTGCCGACTGCTCGTCAAGGGACGCCTCGATCAGCGAAGTGTACATCGTCGAAGGGGACTCTGCCGGCGGATCGGCCAAGCAGGGCAGAGACCGTCACTTCCAAGCGATACTGCCGCTGCGGGGCAAAATTTTGAACGTTGAGAAATCGCGATTGGACAAAATATTGTCCAACGCGGAAATTCGCGCGATTATTACGGCGCTTGGTACGGGCATCGGAGACGATTTCGATATCGCCAAAGCGCGCTACCACAAAGTTATTATTATGACCGATGCCGACGTTGACGGAGCGCACATCCGGACGCTGCTGCTCACGTTCTTTTACAGGTATATGCGTCAAATCATCGAGTCCGGCTATATTTATATCGCACAGCCGCCGCTGTTCAAAATAGAACGGAACAAAACGGTCCGCTATGCTTATAACGAGAAGCAGCGGGACGTGATTTTGCAGGAATTCGGCGAAGGCGTCAAAGCGAACATCCAGCGCTATAAAGGACTGGGCGAAATGAATCCGGGGCAGCTGTGGGAGACGACCATGGATCCGGACAGCCGGACGATGCTGCAGGTCAGCATTCAGGACGCCATCGAGGCGGACGCCGTCTTCGATACGCTGATGGGCGACAACGTCGAGCCGCGGAGAGATTTTATACAGCAGCATGCCAAATACGTGAAAAATTTGGACGTATAGCGTTTCGTTCCACACCTGTTTTGTCAGAGTACCAGCTTCTAGGAGGTTTCCATGGCTGAAGAAAACCGTTCGCAAGTGAGAGATATCGATATCGGCACCGAAATGCGCGCGTCGTTTATGGATTATGCGATGAGCATTATCGTCAGCCGCGCGCTTCCGGACGTCCGGGACGGGCTGAAGCCGGTTCACCGCCGCATATTGTACGCGATGTCCGAACTGGGCATGGCTCCGGACAAGCCTTATAAAAAGTCGGCGAGAATCGTCGGCGAAGTCATCGGGAAATATCACCCGCACGGCGATTCTGCCGTATACGAAACGATGGTCGGTTTGGCTCAGGATTTCTCGACCCGTTACATGCTCGTAGACGGTCACGGCAACTTCGGTTCGATCGACGGGGATTTCGCCGCGGCCATGCGGTATACGGAAGCGCGCCTGTCGAAAATATCGATGGAGCTTTTGCGCGACCTGCAAAAAGAAACGATCGATTTCGTGCCGAACTACGATGGCGAAGAGCAGGAGCCGTCCGTTCTCCCTGCCCGTTATCCGAACCTGCTGGTAAACGGTTCGTACGGGATTGCCGTTGGGATGGCCACAAGTATTCCGCCTCATAATTTGGGAGAAGTCATCGACGGCGTGCAGATGCTGATCGACAATCCGGACGTGACTCCTCTCGAGTTGATGCAGACGATCAAAGGCCCTGATTTTCCGACGGGCGCCTATATTTTGGGACGCGAAGGCATCCGGCAAGCTTACACGACCGGACGCGGGCACGCCACCATGCGCGCCAAAGTCAATATCGAGGAAAATAACAATAAGGCGCGCATAATCGTTTATGAGCTGCCATATAAAGTGAATAAAGCGAAGCTGGTCGAGAAAATCGCCGAGCTCGTACGCGACAAGCATATCGACGGGATTACAGACCTTCGGGACGAGTCCGACCGTACGGGAATGCGTATCGTGATCGAATTGCGCCGAGACGTCAATCCGAACGTCGTCCTGAACAATTTGTATAAGCATACGCCGATGCAATCCAATTACGGGATCATCATGCTGGCGCTCGTTAACGGCGAGCCGAAGGTGTTGAACCTGAGGGACATGCTTTATTATTACTTGAAGCACCAGCAGGAAGTCATTCGCCGCCGTACCGAATACGATTTGAGAAAAGCGGAAGCGAGAGCCCACATTCTCGAAGGGCTGCGCATCGCTCTCGACAATTTGGACGAAGTCATCACGCTCATCCGCTCTTCCAGAACGACGGAAGAGGCGCGTGAAGGACTCATGAGCCGGTTCAACTTGAGCCATGAGCAGGCGCAAGCGATTCTGGATATGCGCTTGCAGCGTCTGACCGGCTTGGAACGGGAGAAGATCGAGGCGGAATACGCCGAGCTGATGCAGAAAATCGCCGAGTATAAAGCCATTCTCGCCGACGAGCAGCTGATCCTGGGCATCATCAGCGATGAACTGCGGGAGATCAAGGAGAAGTTTGCCGACGAACGCCGCAGTGAAATTACGATCGGGGAAGAAAGCATCGAAGACGAGGATTTGATTCCGCGCGAGGATGTTATTATTACGATTACCCATACCGGCTATGTCAAACGGTTGCCTGTCACGACGTATCGAAGCCAAAAACGCGGCGGAAGAGGCGTCGTAGGCATGGATACGAAGGATAAAGACTTCCTCGAACATTTGTTTGTATCCAACACGCATCAATATTTGATGTTCTTCACGAACAAAGGGAAGGCGTATCGGTTAAAGGCGTATGAAATTCCCGATTTGAGCCGCACGGCCAGAGGAACGCCGATTATCAATCTGATTCAGATCGAGCAGGGAGAGACCGTTAATGCGGTCATACCGATCGAAAATTTCGATTCCGAGCAATACTTGTTTTTCGCGACGAAAAACGGGATCGTGAAGAAAACGCCGCTTGACGATTATTCCAACATTCGCAAGGCGGGCTTGATCGCGATTCATCTGCGCGAGGATGACGATCTGATCGGCGTGAAGCTGACTGACGGCAAGCAGGAAATCATTATGGGGACGAAGCAAGGCATGTCGATCCGTTTCTCGGAAGACGACGTTCGCCCGATGGGCCGTTCCGCAACAGGCGTCAAAGGCATAACGATTTCCGATGACGATGCCGTAATCGATATGGACGTCGTCGATTTGAATGACGATGTACTCATTGTCACGTCCAAAGGGTACGGCAAACGGACTCCGATGGACGAATACCGGATTCAAACACGGGGCGGCAAAGGGATAAAAACGTTGAACATCACCTCCAAGAACGGTCCCGTCGTCGGCTTGAAAGTCGTCAAAAACGAGGAAGACCTCATGATCATTACCGCTTCGGGCACTATCATCCGCACGAGCATGTCGGGAATCAATACGATGGGCCGCAATACGCAGGGCGTCAAGCTCATCAATACTCGCGACGACGATGAAGTGGCAACCGTTACTCGCGTGGAGAAAAGCGAAGAGGCGGCTGAACTGGAAGAAGAAGAAGAATGAGCCGGGTACGATTCGATAATCGTAAACGTAAGGCAGGGGAAAATTGATGGCGATCGTTTCCGTCTCCCAGTTGAAGATAGGCGATAGAATTGTCGAAGACGTCATTACGAAGATGGGCAACGTCTTATTCAAGAAAGGCTTTAACGTTACCCCGAGGGAATACGAAATATTGAGGGCTTTTCTGATTCCTTCGGTCTCGATCGAGACGAAGGAATCGGATGCCGATTCAACGGATAAAGCGGAGGAGTACAAGGCCGAGGACACCGGGCTTATCCAGTTTTATACCGAATACGACAAGATGATCCAGCTGTTGAAGAAGATGTTCAAGGACTCGATGTCCAGTCCGGCCATCCCGATCTTGGACATCCGCAACGGCATGGAGCATCTGATCTCCAAAATCCAGCATTACAACATTTTGACGTTTACTCCCCGGATGCTTAGTACGGATGAGTATATTTATCACAACAGCATCATGGTCGCCCTCACATCGTTTATTTTGGCGCGGTGGCATGGGTTCCAGAGCAAGGACTGGATGCCGATAGCATTGGGCGGACTGCTTCACGATATCGGAAATGCGAAAGTCGATCCGGCCATTTTGTCCAAACCGTCGAAGCTGACGGTATTGGAAGTGGAGGAAGTACGAAGGCACACGCTATACGGGTACTCGATCCTGAAAAATATTCCGGCGCTTAACGAAGGCTCCAAGCTTTGCGCGCTGCAGCACCATGAGCGCGAAGACGGATCCGGCTATCCGCTTGCCGTCAAAGGAGATAAAATCCACCCGTACGCGAAAGTGATCGCCGTATCCGATATATTTCACGCAATGACGAGCCACCGGACCTATAAGAGGGCACAATCGCCGTATCTCGTTTTGGAGCAGCTGCAGAAGGAGTCGTTCGGCAAGCTCGATCCGATTATCGTATCGACGTTCATCAACAAGGTGACGCAGTTCCATCACGGTACTATCGTGCGGCTTAGCGATAACCGAGTAGGAGAAATCATATTTACGGATCGATCGAATCCGACCCGGCCTATGGTCAATGTGAACGGGACGATTATCAATTTGGCGGTGGATCGGAAGCTATTTATTCAAGAAGTAATATAGATATACTCTATGGGTGCTGATGCGCCCGTTTTTTTATTTAAATGATGTTGACACTGTCGAATGGGCGTGGTATTCTATAACTCGCCCCTTTGATAAGGTTGTTATCAAAAAGCAGCTGAAAAAAAGAAATTCAAAAAAAGCTTGCAAATAGATAGGCAGCTGTGATATATTAAAGAGGTCGCCGCAAAACGGCGAAAAATG
>NZ_VDCQ01000067.1 GCF_006265175.1 Paenibacillus hemerocallicola
ACCCTTAAACCTAAAACCCTTAAACCTAAAACCCTTAAACCCATCCCAAAAACCCTATAAGCTTAAACCCTTACCCTACTATCTCAAGCAGAGCCTGCTTTATTTCGTCGTTCCGGCGAAACGCATTACAATCCTATTCTGGAGGTGCAGTAGGCCGGGGAAGCAACATGGGAACGAGTACCGGCTGAAATAGATATGAACCAAAACATGATCAATGAAGGTCGATTTAAAGACCTGTTAAAGACCGAGCACGATAGCTGCGGCATTATTTGCATTATCGAGAAAAACGGGCACCCGTCCCGCGACAACATTCAGAAAACGATCGAGGCGCTCGTGAAAATGGAGCACCGTTCCGGATTTATCGACGGCGAAGGCGACGGCTGCGGCATCTTGACCGACATTCCGCGCGCCCTGTGGGCCAAACGGCTGACGGAAGCCGGTTTGTCCGGCGAGCTCGCCCATGACTCCCGCTTCTCGGTTGCGCACATCTTTATCCCGCGCAAGCTCGACCAGACCGTTGCCGAAATTCAAACGATCATCCGCTCGATGTTCGCCGAACGCGGCATCCGCATCCTGCTCGAGCAAGAAGCGCAAACCGACAGCAGCGTGCTGGGCAAAAGCGGCCGCCTCGACGAGCCTTGCTTCTGGCAAGTGGCGGCATTGTGCGAGCAGCAAAATGTCGCAGTCGCCGATCATCTGTTCGAGCTTCATGTAGCGATCGAAGACCGCTTCAACGTTCACGTCGCTTCGCTCAGCAACGTAACGGCTTCGTACAAAGTATTGGGCGCGGCCAGCATTTTGCCCAAATATTTCAAAGATACGCAAGATCCGCTGTTCGCGGCACAGGTGACGATCGGCCATAACCGGTATTCGACGAACACGCTCTCGAACTTTTTCCGCGTTCAGCCGTTTTCCTTGCTCGGTCACAACGGGGAAATCAATACCGTCAAAAAAATGCGCTACGAGGCCGATATGGTCGGCGTACCGCTCGTGGATGGCGGCAGCGATTCGCAGGACATGAACCGCGTCATCGAGACGTTCATCCACCGTTCGGGCATGAGCCTGTTCGAAGCGATGGAACTCGTCTTCCCGCCGATTCATAACGAAATCAAGCTGTTCCGTCCGGAGCTGCAGGACTTGTATATGTATTATCGCCAAATTTGGGGCCACTATGCCCAAGGTCCCGCGGGTATCGTATCCCGCTACGGCAACGAGTGCGTATTCAGCGTCGACGCCCTCGGCCTTCGTCCGGTATGGATGGTGGAAAGCGAAGATTCGCTCTACTTCTCCTCCGAGCAAGGGGTTATTACGGTCGATCAAATGGTCGCAGAACCGAAGCCGATCGCTCCGGGCGAGAAAATCGGCGTAGAGCTCACGACAGGTCAACCGGTCCGCGTCGTCCCTTACATCGAGCTGCAATCGAAAGTACTGGAGCGCGCGCAAAAACGGTTCAACCTGGATGGCATGCGCAAGCATTTGTCGTTCGGCAAAACCGACGCCGCGGCAGAGAAGTTCGCCAAATTCGTCGCTACCGACAAGGTGTACAGCGCGTTCGGCTGGGATCGCGACGGCATCCAAATGATCGAATCGATGTCGCAAACGGGAGCCGAACCGATCCGTTCGCTCGGTCACGATTCTCCTCATGCGGCTATTCATTGGGAGCGTCAAAACATTCCCGATTTCATCAAGGAGAGCGTAGCCGTCGTCACGAACCCTGCGATCGACCGCGACCGCGAGCAGGAGCACTTCTCCACCCGCGTCGTAATCGGACAGCGTCCTTCGGTTTACGCACAGCCGTGCAGCGAAACCCGTTTCGAAATCATGGCGCCTATGGTGTTGGAAGGCGACAACGGTATCGGCTCCTCCGAAGAAATCGGCCATATGTCTCTTGAGCAAATTATCGCGGAATGCCGCAAGCAAGGCGATCATGCCGTAGCTACGCTTCCGATTACGTTCAAACGCGGCTCTTCGCTGAAAGCGGCACTCGACCAGCTTGCTCTGGATGCCGTGGCTGCCGTTCAAAACGGCGCCGTGCTCGTGCTGCTCGACGACGCGAACGCCCATCAGGACGACAACCTGTGGATGGACCCGCATCTGGCCATATCCAAAATCGACGTCGCCCTGCGTGCCGTCAAGCTCGGCTTCGGCGACAATTTGCGCCGCCGCGCTTCGATCGCCGTCCGTTCGGCCTCGATCCGCAACCTGCATGACATCGCGCTCGCTTGCGGACTCGGCGCGGAAATCGTCTCGCCGTATATTCTGTTCGAGACAGCTTCCGCCAAAGATGGCGCCGCTGCCGCCCGCAAAGTGCTGCTGACGCTGCAAAAAGGGTTGGAAAAAGTCATTTCGACGATCGGAACGCACGAACTGCGCGGTTACACCCGCTTCTTCTCGGCTATCGGCCTGAAGCCGGAGCTCGCGGAAGTGCTCGATATCGTCAGCTATCTCGGCAGCGATAATGCCGGTACCGGCTATGCCGAGCTGGAGAAGGACGCTGAAGCCCGGTACGCGGACTCCCAAAATCCGAAGGCGAAGGCGGCCAAAAACTTCCGCTTCTTCCAACGGATGTGGAAGGCGCTTGGCGACGCAGCCTCCGGGGAAGCGCCATACAGCGAATACAGCGACAAGCTGCAGGAAGAAGAAAAGAAAAATCCGATCTCGATCCGCCACGTCGCCGAATTCGACTATGAGAAGTCGGGACGCAAGCCTGTCGATCCGTCTGAAGTCAGCATAGCCGTAGGCAAGCACAGCTTGCCGATGCTGATCTCCTCCATGTCGTTCGGCTCGCAGAACGAAACCGCGTTCCGCGCTTATGCCGAAGCGGGAGAGCGCATGAATATGGTGACGATGAACGGCGAAGGCGGCGAAATCAAAGATATGCTCGGCCGCTACAAAAAAACGCGCGGCGCGCAGGTCGCTTCCGGACGCTTCGGCGTCAACGTCGAGCTGGCTAACGCCGTAGCGTTCCTGGAGATCAAGATCGGTCAAGGCGCGAAGCCGGGCGAAGGCGGTCACCTGCCGGGCTCGAAGGTTACGGCGAAAATCGCCGCGGCCCGTAACGCCACGATCGGCTCCGACCTGATCTCGCCATCGAACAACCATGACATTTACTCGATCGAGGATTTGGCCCAGCTTATTTCCGAGCTGAAGGAAGCGAGCGGGCGCAAAGCGCAAATTATCGTGAAGGTGCCGATCGTGCCGGGGATCGGAACGATCGCGGTGGGCGTAGCCAAAGCGGGCGCGGACGTCATTACGTTGTCCGGCTTCGACGGCGGCACGGGCGCGGCCCGCGTCCACTCGCTCACTCATGTCGGCTTGCCGACGGAAATCGGCACGAAGCTTGCCCACGTCGCGCTGATCGAAGCCGGTCTTCGCCACAAGGTCGAGCTGTGGTCCGACGGCGGCATGAAATCCGGCGCCGATGTCGTGAAGATGATTTTGCTCGGCGCAAACCGCGTAGGCTTCGGCAGTCTCGCGATGCAGGCGATCGGTTGCACGACTTGCCGCGGCTGCCATCTGGATACATGCCACGTCGGGATCGCCACGCAAATCGATTCGATGGAGGAAGCCGAAGAGAAAGGCTTGCGCCGTTTCGTACCGCGTCAATTCGATCTGGCGGTCGATTCCCTTGTACGCCTGTTCGGCGGCATGGGTGAAGAAATCCGCGATATCGTAGCAAAGCTTGGCTTCAAAAATGCGCAGGATCTCGTAGGCCGTTCCGATTTGCTGAAGCAAGCGGCTCAGCTTACGCGCATCGACCTGTCCGATCTGCTCCGTCCGGCACCTTTGTCGTTCTTGCAGGCGGCCGAGGCGGAAGCGGCCGCGGCCATCTCGTCCGACATCCGTATCGCGGCGGGGGCGGAAGGCCAAGAGTTTTACCCGGATTCGCTCTCGTACAACAAATCGGTTGAACGGAACTGGTCGAAGATCGACGCCGAATCGCGCATTATCGGCACCCGCTTCTCCAGCCATCGCGTACGCGATCGTTTCGACGGCAGCTACGACAAGCTTCCTGAAGCTTCGCTCGTGCTGAGCGACGGCTCGGTGCCGGGCAACGGTCTCGCCGCCTTCAACGCGCGCGGCGTGAACATTACCGTTCATGGCGGCGCAGAGGACGGCGTAGGCAAAATGTCGCTCGGCGGCAAAGTAGCGATCCTGAAATCGCCTGGCAAAAACAACGCGTATATCGACGGTTCCGTCGGCAAATCGTTCTGCTATGGCGCGCAAAAAGGCACGTTTATCGTACAGGGCGGAGCCGATTCCCGCGCCTGCATCCGGCTGTCGGGCGCAGACGTCATCTTCGGCGGCGAAATTGCGCAGCCGCTGCAAGACGAGCTAGGCTCGATTGCAAGCCGCGCCAACCTGAAAGGCTTCGCGTTCGAGTATATGACGAACGGCCGTGCCGTCGTAATGGGCGACCCGGGTCCATGGATTTGCGCGGGAATGACCGGCGGCGTCATCTATCAACGCCTTGTGCCGGAGATGGGTCTCGATACCGCCGCGATCGAACGCCGTGTCGCCAAAGGCGCGAAGGTAAGCATCCAGCCGCTCGGAGCGCAGAGCCGCAAAGACTTGACCGACCTGCTCGGCGTATACCGCCAAGAGCTGCAAGCTTCCGGCCAAGCCGAAGCCGCAGCCAAGGTGGACGCGCTGCTTGGCGATCTGGACTCCCACTTCGTCCGCATCTCTCCTGTCGGCATGCAAGCCGATCAATCGGTAGCGACAGAGTAACAGCTTAAACGCCAAAGCCCCTGGAACGTTATGTTCCGGGGGCTTTGTTGCGGCCTCGGTGCCTTCAACCTCAGACCATTGAATAGCGGAACCACAGTACGCTATTTCGCACATAAAGCAGCACAACAGTAAAACAAAGGAATCAGGTTCCGCTATTCGGCCTGCGACCCAAGAAAACTCACTGAAACCGACACTTTAACGGAATCGGCTTCCTTTATTTTCGGGAAAAGTCGGGAAATATACCAATAGCGGAACCGAATTCCGTTATTTTTCGATTCATGCAGCACCGCCGCTCCCTCGGTACAAAGACATTAACGCGGCGTCTTCCCCATCGAGCCGGGCTCGAGAATGTTGCCGCCTTCGACCGTTGGCGGATTGCCGCCGTTCGCGTCGCCGGGGCGTATGTTCTGCTGCATATCGAGCTCGTCCTTGGGCGAGGTGCCGCCTTGCGGAAGATTGGTGTTGACCCGGTCCTCCAAATAGCTTTCGTCCTTCATCCCGCGGGGATCATGGTTCGGATTGCGCTGCTCCTTCATCCGGTAATTGGCTTGCTGGCAGCCGGCGGCCGTTAGAACGAGGAGTGCCGCCGCGAGCGTGATGCAAATTTTTCTCAACATGGCTCACCTTTCCTGCTGCTGGTGTGGGGTGTCAAACAAATCCTCTTTAGGATACCCCGATTGTCGTGATACAATAGGTTGTACCCGCACCGATTACAAGAAGCGCAAGGAGGCGAATTCGACATGAACAAGCAAACGATATTATTCGACCTGGACGATACGCTCATCCATTGCAACAAATATTTCGACGAGGTGCTCGACCAATTCGCCGATCTGATGACGACGTGGTTTGGCGGCTACAGGCTGACCGCCGACGAAGTGAAGCGCAAGCAGTACGAGTTCGATTCCGCGGGCATACACGTATTGGGCTTTGCAGCCGGTCATTTTCCACAGTCGCTCGTAGAAACGTACGAGCATTACTCCGCGATGACCGGACGGCATCCCAGCGAGGAAGAACGAAAGCAGCTGACCTCTCTCGGCAAAAGCGTATACGACTTTCCGAATATCGAGCCTTATCCGAATATGACCGAAACGCTCGGAAGCTTGCGCGACCAAGGCCATGAGCTGTTTCTATATACGGGAGGCGATCATAGCATACAGACGAGCAAAGTGACCCGGATGGGATTGGACGCTTATTTCGGCGACCGTCTGTTCGTCTCTTCCCATAAGACGACGACAGTGCTGGAATCGATCCTGACGAAGCATAGCTTCAACCGGGACAAGACGTGGATGATCGGCAATTCGATCCGCACCGATGTCGTACCCGCTTTGGAGACGGGCATTAACGCGATTCATATTCCGGCTATCACCGAGTGGCAATATAATGTAATCGATATAGAAGTGAAGCCGAGAAAAGCCTTTTTGCAGTTGAAGAAGCTGCTGGACGTACCTCCGGCGATCAGCCGGTTCAGCTTCATATGATCTGGACAACTATTCCACTATTTCATAAAGAAAGACCTCCATGCGATGGCTGAAGTGCAGCCGAACATGGAGGTTTTTAATTCTCGAAAAGTAGGAACAAGTTATCCACAAACTTATCCACACCTTGTCCACAACTCGGGGAAAAGTCTAACTATTCCGGCAATCGAGGCTCCTTTAACGCAGCTGCAGCCGCTCCCGGGCGAAACGGATCCATTCCCGAAGCGCATACGACATATAAGCGTCCCGACGCCATATCATCGCCAGATGCCACGGTATTCCGGGCGGCGCGAGCGGCACGACGGAGATTCGCCGCGAATCGAGGTTGCGGCATATCGTCTCCGGCAGCATGGCGATGCCAAGATCGGCCGCGACCATCTCGCTAATAAAATCCCATTGGGAGCTTTCAAAAACGACCTGCGGCTGAAAGCCTGCACGTATACAAGCGGCCGGTATCCGGTCGTGCAGGGCGAAATCTTCCCGGAACAGAATGAACCGCTCCTCGCTCAGCTCTTCGAGAGGCACGCCGCTCCGCCTCGCGAGCCGGTGCTCCGGATAAACGAGCAGCATCAAATTTTCCCGCACGAAAGGGAAGGACTGAAACAAGTCGTCATCCGTCGGCATCACGACGACGCCGATATCGAGACTGCCGCTTTCCACGCCTTTCTCGATTGTTTTCGCCCCGTCCTCGATCAGCTCGATCCGGATCAGCGGATATTCCCGGCGGAATTCGCCGATCACCTTCGGGAAGAAGCGCGCCCCGGCCATCGGAGGAAGCCCGACGCGGATTTCCCCCTTCTTCAGCTGGACGATATCGGCCAAATCGGACGACAAGCTATCGAACGAGTTCACGATCAGCTGCGCCTGATTCATAATCGCCAGCCCCGCATCCGTCGGCTCGACATGCTTTCCCGACCGGTTCAACAGGACGACGCCCAGTTCCTCCTCGATGCTTTTCACCATTTTGCTGATCGTCGGCTGGGTAATATGAAGAGCTTCGGCCGCTTTCGTAAAGCTGCGGCACTTGACGACTTCCATAAAATATTTCAAATGCCGGATGTCCGTCCGGATCACCGCCTTTTTGCCATAGACAAATGGAATGGATTTGATTCCATATATGTATTTTACCTATGAACAATGGAATTGTATACTGGCTGTGAAAGGTTGGCGAATCCCGATGAAAACGTCCTTCGCAATCGTCCGGCAAATTGCCGTTTTGGCCGGCTTCGCCTATATCGGAAACTTGATCTCCGCCGCGCTCGGGCTTCCCGTGTCCGGCAGCATCATCGGCTTGTTCCTCCTATTCGCCCTGCTCCGGCTGGGCATCGTCCAAGCGGAATGGCTGGAAGCCGGGGCGAACTGGCTGCTTTCGAAGATGCTGTTGTTCTTTATCCCGGCCGCCGTCGGCATTCTAGGGCACCGGGAGCTGTTCGGCCTGACCGGACTCGGCTTCTTGCTGGCGATCGTGATCGGCACGTTCGCGGTCATGGGCTGCTCCGGCGTACTGGCCGAAGCGGTGGCGCGCAGAAAAGGGGTATCGAAATGATGGATGGTTTGTTGTGGGCACTCGTTACGGTGGTATGTTACTGGGGAGCGCAAAGCTTGCATAGCCGCATGCGGAAATGGTACTCGTCCCCGATCGTCATCGTTCCGCTGACTTTGATCGCCGGGCTTCTTCTTACACATACTTCCGTGGCCGTTTACAATCGGGGCGGAAACCTGCTGACCGATCTGCTTCAGCCCGCTACCGTTGCATTCGCAGTACCTCTGTACCGGCATTACGCGTTGCTCAAAAAGCATGCGGCTGCGATCGTTGCCGGGGTTCTGCTGGGCTCCTCGGTGGCCGTTGTCTCCTCCGTGCTTATTCTCGCGCTCATGCATGCGAGTCCGCAAATGATCGTAAGCATGGTTCCCCGTTCCGTCACTACGCCGATCGCCATGTCCGTATCGCAATCGCTGGGCGGCGTGCCTTCCGTTACGGCCGCTTTCGTCATCGTCACCGGGATCGGCGGATCGCTAATCGCTCCGCATCTGATCCGGCTGCTGCGCATTCGCGGCCCCGTGGCGAAAGGCGTGCTCCTCGGCATGGGAGCCCACGGGGCCGGAACGTCGCTGGCTTATGAATGGGGCAGCGTCGAGGGAGCGATCGCGAGCATCTCGATGATCGTCGCGGCGATCGTCACTCTGGCCGTCATTCCGTTGTGGCGTCTCATCATGTAGTCCGGAACGCGTCGAACACGACCGCGTTCTCGTCGGCGATGACGGTCGCCCGGCATGTCTCCAAAATATCCCGATGCGTCTGCACGCTCGGCTTGCTCTCGATTCTGCGCATAAAATCTTCCGTAATGTTAGCTTCCGGCGCTCGCAGCTCCTGCTTCTCGAACGGCTCGTTGTCCGTAATCTGGAAATACAGCTCCTCGACGGCAACGGACGGGTCGCCATTCAACCGCAGCTCTGCGCAGCCTTCCGTGCCGTTAACGAAGATGCGGCAATCGCCCCATGTCCAGCTTTTTCTCGGCGTATGCCAGTCCGTATACAGCTGCGCGAGCGTCCCGCCGCTCATCATGACCTGGGCGGTCGCCGTATCGTAGAAGGACGGATGCTCCGGCATAATATGCTTGGCCAACTGGGTATGAATCGACGCTACTTCCTGTCCCGTCAAGAAGCGCAGCAGATCGAAATCGTGAATGAACAGATCGATTACGATCCCGCCGCTTTCTTCCTTGGAGAAATGCGACGGATGGCGGGATGCCGGCAGCAGCTTGTGCGGCTTGCGCATCGTCACGCTGACGATCCGGCCCAACCGCCCGTCATCGATCGCCCGCTTCAACGTCGAGACGGAGGGGCGGAATCGTTCGGTCAGCATGACCCCTACCTGAATGCGCCCCCTGTCGATTACCGCCTCCAGCCGTTCCAGCTGCGCCCGGCCGGTTATAACCGGCTTGTCGACCATGACATGCTTGCCGTGCCGCTCGCACCATTCGATGACGTCGATTTTGCGGTTGTTGACCGCCGAGGAGCCGATGATCCGTATCGACTCCTCCTCGAATACGGCCGGATCGTCCACGAGCGGAATACCGTGTTGTTCCGATATTTTGCGTGCCAATCCCGGCGATTCCTTCTCGTATATGCCGGCGCAGGTTCCTCCGAGCGCCAGCATCTGATCGATGAACGTGGCGATATGCGAGTGTTGGCAGCCGTGAATCGCGAACCTGTAGGACATAAATAAACTCCTCCCGAATTTCCCAATTGGCCATTTCCCTATTAAATATAGCAATCGGTTTCTGAAGGCGCAACGCTTTCTTTACTCTATATTCCCAACCAAGCCTCCCCGTTCCATAAAATCGTTTTGTTCAAATCGGAGTCCATATACTGGTAGCCCGCATCGCTTGCCGCTAGCGTCGGCCGCTCCGCCGTAGTGCCCCAGCCGCTCCCGAAGGCGCGCCACGTACCGGGAGCCCCGTCGCCGACGCATAGCCAATGGGAGATGTTGCGGGTGCGGGTCGCGGCGATATCCGCGCTGCCGTGTTCCTCGCGTTGATCCGCCATGTTTGGCATGACAATTCCCCTCTCCGTGGTTAGCAATCGATTTCCTACTAGTCAAGGCGCGATATGCCAGACGGAAAAGAGCAACGTCCTGGCTCCGCGCTCTTAAGACGGCACGACCCTCGTCGATCCCCTTACGATCAATTCAGCCTCTACGACCTCCTTGATCCATCTCGTCCCTTCCTCCGGCTTCGCCTCACCGGTCAAAATATCCAACGCCATAACGGCCAATTTGATAATGGACGGCCCCACGGTAGTCAAGGAAACTTCGAATATTTCCAGCTCGGGTATGTCGTCGTACACCATCAGGGAGATGTCGTCCGGTATACGGATTGCAAGCTGCCGGAAAATCTTGATGACACGGAATAGCGCGGCCTGGCTATCGGCTACCATCGCGGTCGGACGTTCCGCGCTATTCATGATGGAGGCCAATTTATGCGGAAGCCCCGTGCGGCTCACGCGTCAAAATAAGGGCTGGTAAAGACCGTTCTCCCTCTTCACACCTCATGCGGCGGAAGGCTCGTTACATCTGCAGACGAACAAAAAAAGACCGTAGCGCTTGGCGGCTGCGGTCCGTTTCCTCTTCCGGTTCACTTGCACTCAAATTCCTTTCGCTTCGCGATAAGCGGCTACGTATTGCGCGGCCTTCTCTGCCACCAGAGCGTAGTCGCCCTGCTTCACCGCTTCCGCCGTCAGATCCGAGCCGATCCCGACGGCAATCGCCCCCGCCTTGATCCATTCGCCGAGATTGGACAGCGATACGCCGCCGGTCGGCATTATATTGGCTTGGGGCATCGGCCCCTTGATCGCCTTGATCATCGAGGGCGAATACAAGTTGCCCGGGAACAGCTTGACGATGTCCACGCCAAGCTCCAGGGCGGCCTGGATTTCCTGAATCGTCATGACGCCCGGCATGACCGGAATGCGGTACCGGTTGCACAAGGCCACGGTTTGCGGATTGAGCGAAGGTCCTACTACGAATTCGGCGCCGCTGAGAATAGCCGCCCTTGCCGTCTCCGGATCGAGTACGGTCCCTACGCCGATGATCGCGTAGTTGTCGCTGTTCGGCTTCGCGCTCGAATACCGCTTGGCCAGCTCCTCGATCGCGCGCAAGGCAAAAGGTACGGTCATCGTCACTTCGATCGCTTTGATGCCTCCGGCGATGGCATGCTCGGCCATGCGGACGACTTCGTCCGGCGTTTCCCCGCGCAATACGGCGACGACGCCTTCCCCGGCGATTTGCTGTACCAGCTTGATCTTCTTCATATCCGCTCATCCACCCGTTTCCGCTAATGTCGGACCTCGCCCGCACCCTGGAACGCTGACGCTTAACGCTCTACATGGGTCTCGTTGTTCAGAACCGCCCGCACCTGCGCCCAGGTCGGAAGTCCTTCCCAGTCGCCATGCGCCTGCACGACCATCGATCCGATCAAGTTGCCGATGCGGACCGCCTCGACGTGCGTGTATTGCTTCAGCAGGCCGGCGATAAAGCCCGCGCAGAAGCCGTCTCCCGCGCCTACCGTATCGACGACGTGCTCCGCCTTGAAATACGGAACGGACGCAATGCTGCCGTTCTCCACCACATAAGTGCAATCTTCTCCGCCCTTGACGATCGAGACGGCTTGCAGCTTGCCGAGACGTTCGACGATGGTATCGAAGTCTTCCGTCTCGTACAGCAGCTTCAATTCGTCGAGCCCCGGCAGGAAATAATCCGCTTCCTCGGCCAGCGGGAGCAAGAAGCTTCTCGCCTCTGCCGCCGACCACAGCTTAAGGCGCAAGTTCGGATCGAAGCAAACCTTTACGCCATGCTTGCGGGCGAGACGGACCGCCTCCCGTACCGTATCCCGGCAGCTTTCGCCGAGCGCCGGCGTAATTCCGGTTACGTGCAGCAGCTTCGCTTGGCTGATATACGCTTCGTCCACATGCTCGGGACGCATGAGACTCGCAGCCGAATGGCGGCGGTAGTAAAAGACGGACGATTTGCCGCCCACGACTTCCCGGATGATCAGACCGGTCGGAGCGCCCTCGACCAGCCGGGCGCGGGTCACGTCTACTCCCTCGCCCCGAATTTGCTTCAGCGCGTAGCGTCCGAGCGGATCGGCGCCCAAGTGCCCGAACCAGCCGACCCGGTGTCCGAGGCGCGCCACGCCGATGGCCACGTTGCTTTCGGCGCCGGCGAACGACTTCTCGAATTGGGCCGAATACTCGATTCCTTTCACCCCGGTCGGCATCATGAGTCCCATCGTCTCGCCGAAGGTAACAACTTCCGGCGCTTCGGCCGCGCCGTTATGATTGGGCCGTTCGTCTATCATCGCACCATCCACCCGTCATTTGTATAGGAAATAGGCCGGCTGCCGTCCCCGAACGTTTCGAGACGGGACAAACAACCGTTCCTTTATCGTCTCTTTCCTTTCATCTTACCGATTTCGTCCTCATTTTAGCAAGTTTAAACGTTTAATTCAATGGCAGAACGGAAAACCCCGAACCGAATCGAGTCCGGTGAGCGAATCAGATTGCAGCTACTTGTCCTCACTCGCTTAACTGATTAGAAAACAAAAATAGCGGAACCGAGGTACGTTATCTCGCCAAATAGAAAAAAACTAAACCGAATAAAGGAAAACCATTCCGTTATCGGGCGCGAATGGGGGTGTTCGGCAGGAAAATCGGACGAATAGCGGAAAGGAGTTCCTTTATTTGGGGGAATACCGGGAAATGACTTCCATAGCGGAAATCTATTCCGCTATTTCTGTTTTCTGAATTACCTAAATCCGTGTGGTGCGGAGAGCTCGTCCCGTGGCGGGCGTTATTAGTTTATGGAACGAATATTCTTCATGCCGCGCTCCTACGCTGCCCATCCATAGCTGTCGAACCATACTCCGTTCCGGTAGTTGCCAAGCGCCCGGCGCATATAAACGACAACATCGTCCGGCAGCTCGTCCAAGCCGCACCATCTCAGCTCCGAGCATTTGTGCGGCTCGGCATTTACCGGCTCCCCTTCCCAACGCTCGACCTCTACGAAGAAATCGATCCATTCGTCGAAGGACGTCCGCCGGTGCATGACACCGACGATTTTAATATCTTCGGTCCGCAGCCTCAGCCCGGCCTCTTCCTCGGCTTCCCGCCTGGCGGCCTCCACTACCTGCTCGCCGCCGTCCAGCTTGCCGGCCACCACGCTGAGCTTGCCGTCCTCGTAGCCCGTATTGCTGCGCCGGGACAGCAGCAGCCGTCCCTCGCGCACCAGAAACAGGTGCACCGCGCTGCGAATATTAGGATTGCCGTTCAAATCGTCGCCTCCTCCCGGGCACGGACCCGCAGTCCGCCCCAGCCTCCAGATCGGCCTCCACGCCGCCGCGCGAAGGCGGCACGGAGGCACTCCCTCTCCTTCCCTTCATTCTATCTCCCACTCGTTTCCGCCGTCTACCCTTTCGCGCCAATCGCCGCCGTCTCTTTAACCGAAGACCCGTACAGCTTTAACGTACAAAACGTTTTGAGCGACCGGACGTCGATCTCCAACCGGTTATCGATCCATTCGAATCCTTTCAATTCCGCAAGCTCGAACGAATACAGCTCGCAATGCGCATAAGGAGGCTGCCCCCCGTCCAAAGGGAACGTCAGGCTGACCGTCAAGCTGTCGATCGTCTCCGTGTTCCCGGGATTGATCACATGCACCAAATAATGCCCTTTCGCATCCGATGCGGTTTCACATAACAATCCCGGTTGCGAGAACGAAATCCGTACCCCGGACACCATTTCCCCGACGACTTCCGCAAAGCTTCGATCGAAATGCGCTATATTCGCGCTCATGGCCGAGAAGTGCTTGCGAGGGTCATACTTGGCGGCATCGAAGCGGCAAGGAAGCCTAACAATCGAATCGCGCTCTTCGAGTACGGGGGAACCCGGCTCCCGCTCTACCCCGCATTCGTTATAAGCGGCGAAGCTGCCTACCACCAAAAGGGGGTGGCCCTTATCCGACAAAGCCCGGACGGCGGCGACTTCCGCATCGGAAATGTAGTCTATGCCCGGCAGGACGATCAGATCGCTGTCGCCGACTTCGCGCATGTCGTCCAGCATGCAATACGAGAACGGCGTCCCCTTCAGGACGAGCGACTGAACGACAGCGAGCAAGCTCAAGTAACCCTGCTTGACGGCAAGCATCAAATTGTCGGGGTGATACAGCACCTTGACCGGATTCGTTCTTCTTACATTCGTATACAAGGCGGAATGCTCGGAAAAGTAGGCGAAGATGTCCGCCAAAGTCTTCGTATGATCAGCCCGATCCATCACGCACCGGCTCCCGTTTTTCAGCGGCCGCATAAGCCACGGAGAGCCGCATATGCCCCCGAATGCCAACGCCTCCGCTTCGAACAGACAAATTTCCTCCGACGTTTCGGGGACTCGTATATTCCCTTGACCGTCTTTCAGCCAGGAGCTGTTGAATACTTGATAACCGAACAGCTGGCCGTATTTGTACGCCTCGATTTGCGTCTTCATTCCTTGCTCCGTCATTTCGATAAATCCGTCGTTTTCGGCGAACACGATGTCGACCGCATCCGGCGAACAGGCCGGCTCGTATCCGATTCGGTTCACATGTCCGTAATGACGCGGAAATGCGGGATTATGGGCGACAATGGCACGATCCTCCGACAGCCGCTTCACATATCCGAACAGATCTTCGTGCACCGATGCGGTCAGTTGCCTGCGATAATGCAACCATTGTCCATACAAAGGGTCCGAGATCGCCTCAACCGCCCCCGAGAATGCCGGAATACGCACATGACTTACATGACGGAGGCCGAGTGTACGCTCCGGATCATGCAAACGATCGGCCAAATAGCGGCGGAAAGCATGCTGACAACGATCGCAATAGCAGGGCTTGTTGTAAGAATTATCGAAGTGGAATCCGTCCAGTCCGATGTGCCGCAAGCCGTAAGCGATCACTTTCCTCATATATCGCTTGAAGGCATCGCTGTTGAAGCACGGAACCCATCGATAATAAGCCCCGCCCCAGCAATCGATGCCGCCATCGGCATTTCTGCCGGCCCAGTCCTCCAAATCGTCCGCTTCGTCCAGCAGCGTCTCGTAGTGAAGCGAGTTCAACTGGCAGTAGCCAAGCACCTTTATGCCGTATCGATGCGCCAATTGGACCAGTTCGCGCGTGCGCTCCATCTGTTCCTTTTCGGCACGTAGGCCGAACCCTTTAAAAAAATGAGTATACACAAGATTGATTTTCAATTCCGCCGCTTGCCGAATCGTGTCCTCGGCATGGAGCCGTTCATACCAAGGCTCGATCCACTTTCCGTTTTTAAAAATCGACGCAGCGCCGCTGCCCATTCTGCGGTAATGATGGAGGGGCTCATGCCCCCAGAATGCCCACACGATTCCGTCTGTCATTTTGCATCACCTTCTTCTCTTATAGCGTATGAAGATCGATAATATGGAGCGAAGGGGAGAAGCCGTCGGTCTCGCCGAGGTAGAGCTTGCCGTCCGCATAGGAGGATGCATGGAAATAACAGCGCTCGTACCGGGAATTGACCGGCCCGCAGTCGATCAGACGTCCGCGCCCGGAAGCTTTCGGATCGAATCGGACCAAATGCATATTCGGATAGCCCGCACCGATCCAGATTACGCCCTGCTCATCCTCATCCATGGACGTAACGCGTCCTCCTTGCGCCAATTGTCCCAGCAATTCGAATCTCCCTTCCTCGAAGTGAAACTCGAACAGGAGCGAGTTGGCGACCGTCCCCATATACACTTTACCTTCTCTCGAGACCAGCCATTGGTCGATCCCGAGGTTGCCGGCGATTTTGGACCCCGGATCTTTCAGGATGACGGTATTCGAATATTCCAGTCGGTCCCGGTCCGGATCGAATTGCAGCAGTTTCATCGAACCGTCGGAACGGTCGATCCATGCGCCACGGCACCGGCCATCGGGCGTAACGACAAGATTGTGGTTGGCGTAATCCGAAATATGCCCGTAATCGGTCAACGTCCCGGTCGGCAAATCGAGCGAGAAGAAGTGGTTGTCCGGTATCGTGCAGCCGTACGCGCGCTGCCGTGCCGGATCGGTCACCATGGCCTGAACGTATAAATAATCGGGCAGCGAGCATACGACTTCGACCGTCCCGTTTTTCGTGCCGTATTTGATGATCTTCCCGCCGGGGTCGCTCGCTCGGCGATCCCAATTCGATAAATCCGGCAGGCAGAAGTCGGTAAACTTCGCTTCGGGAAATCCTTGCTCCCGTTTCCGGTACAGCATCGATTCGGGAAGCTCCTTGGACAAGTAGTTGTAAGCGACCGGGATGCCGTCCCAGGTAAAATGGTTTCCTTCGCCGATCAGGAGGCTGTCCTCGCCCATAGCTCCCATCGCATTATGAATTTTCCCGCAGTATCCGCGCCCTTCGATCCATGGGAAAATCTCGTTTTCCATCACGATTTCATCTTTCGCAATGTCGTAGGAAGCGAGACAGCGCGTTCCTCCTGTCAAGCCCAAGTACAGCTTATCCCCCAGCTTGGTCATGGACGTTATCGCTATGGCGTATTTATCGTGTACAAACAGTTCGCGAGCTTCCATTCTCCGTTCCACCTTTCTCTTCTTTGCACCGCGCAGGCACCGCCCGGCCCACGATCAATCATAGTTGCAAAGCCGACAAAAAAACATGTACGGAATGCCTCAAAATCATGGACATTTCGAATGACGTCCCTCGTTTTCTCGATACCGGGTTCATAAAATCCAGATTTCTGAAACGTCTTGTTCATGTTCTTTGCAAACGTTTCCTTATATGATTAGGCATAGTACAGGATTGATTGAAGCCGACAACAATTATTAGGAGGGTCTGCAAGATGAATGGGAAAGGCAACCGATCTAAAACCGCAATCGCCGGTTTCGTATCGCTCGCGGTCATATTGACCGCTTGCTCGACGGACAAGGGGAGCGGCCCGCAGGATGGCAAGACAGGTGCGGATACGCCCGCGCCGAAACCAAGCGAGCCCGTGGAGCTGGTATTCTACGGCAACTCGACACAGCCTGAAGAATACTTCAACACGTACTATGGCGATGCGATCCGCAAAAAATTTCCCGATTACAAGATCGCCTATCTCCAACGAACGAAAGGCAACGAAATCGAGAATCTGGTCGCCTCCGGTACGAGATTCGACATTTATTACGCAACTGTCGGCAACTTCGAAAGCGCGCTGCAATCGTACGGCCTCCAGCTCGATATGAACGAGCTGATTAAAAAGCACGGCATCGACACCTCGAAATTCGAGCCTACGCTGCTCGAAGTGATGAAGCTGAATACCGGCGGCTCGATCTTCGGCCTGCCGGTGCAGACTAGCGTGGAAATTTTATATTACAACAAATCCCTTTTCGACAAGTTCGGCGTGTCCTACCCGAAGGACGGCATGACTTGGGACAATGCGGCGGAGCTGTCCGCGAAGCTGACCCGCGAGGACGGGGGCGTACAATATTACGGCTACACCACGACGATCAATCATATGCTGCGCATGAACCAGTTCTCGCTGCCGCGGGTCGATCCGAAGACGGGCAAACCGACGATCAACACGGACGCAAGGTGGAAAACGTATTATGAAACGCTGTACGGCAAAATGATGGCGGGCGAAGCCTACAAAAAGAGGTTCACGGAAAATTCGACATTAGCGGCGTCGGATGCCTTTATCAAGACGAAGGAAGCCGCGATGTACGCTTTCCCGAGCCAGCTGTACTTGACGAATCCGGAAGAGATGAAAGCGATGGAATGGGATATTGTCTCTTTGCCCGTTTTTAAAGAACTGCCGGGAGTCGGCTCCCAATCGTATCCGATGTTTTTCGGGGTGACCAAGCTGTCCAAGCAGCCCGATGCGGCTGCCGAAGTTTTGAAATATATGGTTTCCGAGGAATTTCAGCTCGGCCTGGCGCGCAAGGGATGGATGTCCTCTTTGACAAGCGAAGCGGTCCGCAAAGCATACGCCCAAGACACGCCGTTCAAGGACAAAAACTACAAGGCGCTCTTCGTCAAGCCCGCGCCTATCGCTTACGCGCCGGAGTACGATCCGAGCCTGATCAGCAATTACATCAAGCCCGCGCTGGATATGCTGCAAGGAAAAGTCGACCTGAACACGTCGTTGCGGATGGCCGAAGAGGAAGCCACGAAAACGATCAACAGCGCGAAAGCGAAATAAGCGGCTCCAAACTGCCAAAACGCTAAGAGAGGAGCTTGAATGTGAAAATCGGAGTAACTCTGAAAGGAATGTCCCGATGGATCATACTCATTTTGGCTACGTCCCTGCTTTGTCCCGCGCTGGGCAATGCCGCTTCCGAAAGCAATCGATTCCTATCCGGTGAAGACGCGCCTTCGATCGACCTGGTGTCGAACGGCCAGGCGCATGCAGTAGTCGTTACTTCGGTCTACGCGGACGCAAGAATAATTGCCGCTGCGCAGACTTTGGCCGAGTATGTTGAGCAAGCGACCGGGCAGCTGCTGCCCGTCATGACCGCGGCCGCCTATGAAGCCGATCCGAGTCTCGCCGGCAAAGCTCGGATTTACGTCGGGACAACCGGAGCAGGCGGCGATCCGGGCGCCTTGAACAAAATGTCCGTGCTGGACGATGACGGATTCGGCATTTTCCCATACGGCAGCACAATTACGATTATCGGCCCGACATCATGGGGAACGGAGTTTGGCGTCTATGAATTTCTCGAGCGCTATGTCGGGGTTCGCTGGCTGATGCCGGGAGAGAATGGAACCGATATTCCGCAATCGACCCTTTTGTCGGTGCCACTCGGGGATATCGTGCAGCAGCCGAAATTCCAAAGCCGCGTATTCAGCCCGATCAATGAATACGGCAAAAGCAGCTATTCCGTACAGATCAAGTGGGCGGAATACAATCGCATGCATTATCGCGATCAGTTCCACCACAACCTGTATAAAATGTTTCCGCCCTCCGTATATGGAATCTCGCATCCGGAGTATTATCCGACCGTGCCGAAGGACGATTCGGTAGGAGCCGGCTGGCAGCCATGCCTGACCAACGCAACCGCCGCGGAAGCCATCGCGATCATTACGGCTTACTTTAACAACAATCCGGATGCGACCGCCTACTCGCTTGGGGTTAACGATTCCGGAGGGTACTGCGAGGAAAATCCGAAGGAGCTTTACTACCAGTGGGTGAATCAGATCGTCGAAGGGGTGCTTCAGGTACATCCGGGCAAACAATTCGGTCTGCTTGCTTACCAGGAGGTGAAGCAGCCCCCTACCTTCGCGCTCAACCCGAATATTATCGTGTACATTACCCGCGACCGCTGGAACTGGATCGACCCCGCTCGAAAGGCTGCGGACCTCCAGCTTCATGCCGCTTGGAAAGCGGTGGCTTCCCGCGTAGGCTGGTACGACTACTTGAACGGCAACCCTTACTTGCTGCCGAGAATCTACGCGCATCAAATGGCCGAAAATTATAAGCTCGCCGAACAGGCCGACGTGATCGGACAGTATGCGGAGCTGTATCCGAACTGGGGAGAGGGCCCAAAGGCATGGATATCGAGCAAGCTTCAATGGAATCCGGAGCTGGACGTCGACGAGCTGCTGGACGAGTGGTACGAGCGTGCGGTCGGTTCGGCAGCCGCTCCCTATTTGAAAGCGTTTTACGATCATTGGGAAAACTTCTGGACGGTGCGCATCAAGCAATCCCCATTCTTCCAGTCGCCCTCCTCGCTTCGTCCGGATTACCTGGAGCTGGTCACGACAGAGGAAATCGAGGACAGCCGCCAATGGTTGGAGGCCGCCTTCTCCATGGCGCAGACGGACAAACAGCGGGCCCGCGCAGCCATTATTTTGAAAGCCTTCGAATATTTCGAAGCATCCGCATGGAGCTATCCGCAGCAAACGGACCCGCCCGCCGACCAAATCGAGGCGCTGGCGCTTCTGGAACACGCTTCCGGCACGTTCACGGAACGGCTTCTGATGGGAGAAAAGAGGCTTGCCCTGCTGGATGAGTTCAAGGACGATCCCGTTCTGATCCATATGTCGAGTGCCAACTCGAAAAGCACGCTAGTCTGGTCCGGCTACAATCTGGACGAATTTTGGCATCTGGCCGATTACATGAGGCAGTACGAGCCGTCAGGCGGGCCGGTGACGAGCAAAACGCTCGATCTGTCCGCGGGATTCGATCCCTCCTCCCGCGAATATGCGAAGCTGCTGCTCGCTGCGCTGGCGGCGCCCAATCTGATCGAGAATCCGTCGTTCGAGAACGGCACGGATCAAGCTCCGCCCTGGACCGTGTACAAGACGACCGACACCAGAAGCTTCCATCGGGTAGAGGGAACGGCACGTACCGGAAACGCAAGTCTGCTGATCGATGGCAGCGGCTGGGGCGGCCCCGGACAGATGGTCCCGGGCTCCGGCGGATTCGCCAATATGCAAGTGCGATACAAGACGGTGTCCGAGGTCGTTTACGCCAGGGACGTGATCCAGATCGGCGTCAATTTGCTCGATGAGAATGGGGATATTATCAAGAACAGTTCCGTCCGTTCCGACATATTCCCCCTATCCGCAGGGTCCGGAACGTGGGCAACCGCTTATTTGAACGGAGAAATTCCGGATAAAATCGGCAGTGTCCCGGTCAAGAAGCTGCTGCCGATCATTCTGGTGGAGAGCGATCATCCGGTGCAGGTTTATGTGGACGACGTGGTGCTGTATAGCTTCCCCGCGACAAACGGCGCCGGAATCGTGACGGGCTCCGTATATGGGGCAGGCGCGGTTCCTTTGGCAAGCGCAACGGTATCCATTACAGGGTCCGGCAATAGCGCGGTCACCGACATGCAAGGGCATTATGCCATCGCAGATGTCCCGCCCGGAGATCATACCGTAACGGTAACGCATGCCAGCTATGGCCCGGTCGTGTCGCCGTCCTTCCAGTTGACGAAGTGGGGAACGGCGTCCGTCGATGTGTTCATGAGCGACGAAATCGCTCCCGCTCTCTCCGTCTCTGCGGCAGATCCGGTGCCGATCGGAACGAAAATCGGGGCGACCAGCTCCGAAAACGGCTGGATCTATCTGGTGCCAAGCGGTACGGCACCGACGTTGGCAGCAATCGAAGCGGCTGCCGCCGTTACGGTCGGAAGCGCGGTCTACGGCACGAAAACATCCGTAAAAGCCAATACAACGGGCGCTTTGAATACAGCTTCGTTCGCGGCCGGAACGTATACGGCGTATGCGGTCGACCCGGCAGGCAACGTGTCGGCAGGCTCGCCCGATCTCGTCCTTCATGGTCCGCCGCTCGGGGCATCGCTCACGGTCAATCCTTCCTTCGAGCATGGAACGGATTCGGCAGACTCGTGGATCTTGTCCCCGAATACTACGCAGACGAGGAACTACCGGCGGATAGAAGAGATTGCTTATTCGGGAACGGCCAGCGTTCATGTCACCGGAACCGGATACGGCGGACCCGCGCAAACGTTGGACGTTTCGCCGGGGCCGGCTACGGTCAGGCTGCGGTATAATGCCATACCGGGGGTAAGCGGGAATGCCAATATCGGCATCGGCTTATATTTGCTGGACTCGACAGGAAAAAATGTGAACGGCACCGCCATCAAACCAGCCCAAAATCTGCTTGCCCTATCGGCGGGCGCATGGGGCGAAGGAACTTGGGACGTGGACATACCGGAGAAATTCCCGGGAACCAACGTCCTGGTGAAAAAGGCCAGACTAGCCGTACTCGTATACAGTCTGAACTCGGTTGAGGTTTATGTTGACGACGTCGAATTCGTCAATCGGTAATTTGGTTATCGGGGGGCTGCATGCCCCCTTCTTTTTTACTGTCGAAACGACTGCTTGAAGAGGGCTACCTTCTCGACCTCGTACTGACTATAATGAAAGGAAGAAGAAATCATCTCGAACGGCGGGGAAGGCGGTCGCGCAGCATGAACTACGATTTTATGGACAATTTCGTGCCGCAGCTCACGAACGCGTCGGATCGCCCGGAGCGGTTTTGGGTCCATTTTCAATATACGATTGTCCGCGAGGAGACGCTCGGACATACGCTCGGTCTGGTGCGAAGCGGAGAAGGTTTTTTGGAATTGAACGGAAAACGCCACAAGCTGCGAAGCGGAGTGTTGTTTTATGTTCCAAAAGGAAGCTATATGAAAATGACCACACAGCCGACAAACACGCTCGAGTTTTATTCCAGCCAGTTCCAGTATAATCACATGCATTGGGAAAGCGCCTCCGATAGCTGGATCGTAGCGGAAAAAGGCCCGATCCCGCTGCAGACGACGATGTTTTTCACGGAAAACGGGGCTCTTCTGGACGCTTACCGCCGTCTGCTGCATCTATGGAAAGGCAAAGATGCCGGTTACTTGTGGCATTGCAAGCTCGAGCTGCTGCAGCTGCTGAATTTGGTCATCCGCATGACTCGCGAATCGTCCAAACATATTCAGCAGAATGCGGTTCTGGTCGAATCGGCCATCGCCTTTATCCGCGACCATCTGCGGGACGATTTGAACCGCGCAACGCTAGCCCGACATCTGTCCGTCTCGCCCGGCCACTTTGCCGGCATGTTCAAGCGCCATACCGGATATTCCTTAAGCGAATACGTACATCGGCTGAGAATGGATCAGGCGAGATTTTTGCTGCGCAGCACCCATATCCCGATCCACCAAATCGCCGCCGAGATCGGCTATGACGATTCGTTCTATTTCAGCCGTCGGTTCAGCAAAGAAAACGGCATGTCCCCGCGCGACTATCGCAAAACGTAGCGATACCGCATAACGCGATTTGTTCCTTCTCCGCAGTCGTTCCCGAATCTCCAGACCGACGGTTCGGTCGGTCTACAGTACCGCCACTCCATTAGTCCGGACGAACGTCCCGTACCCGATCTCGTAATCGGCCTCTATTCCCCCGCCGCCGGGGGCCGCGAACATTTCCGCATAGATGCGTTCCATCGTCTCCAGCAGCTTTCTGCCGCCCATGCCGCGTCGGCCGCCTGCGACCGCATTGCCCGCTCCGATCCGCTTGACCCGGTGCAGAAAGGAGCGCACGTCCGGACTCACCTCCGTGACGACATTCCCGCTCCATTGAAACGTCCCGGGCTCGCCGGAGAAGCAGTCCCTCCACTCGTCTCCACCTGCGAAAGCCTGTCCATGCGGCGCATGGGCAAGCCCCAACAGCCGCTCCGCTTCCGCGAACGAGGCGTGCAGCTGGCGAAACGTTCCCGGTCCGAATGTCGAGAAGGCCAGTGCCCCCTTTGCCGGATGAAGCAAGCCGAGACAAGCCTTTACGGTCTCGCGCGGAGTCGCGAACCATTGGAATGCCGCGTTGGACACGATCAGATCGAACCGCCGCCCCTGTTGTCCGCCTTCCGCTTCTTCGGCCCCGGCAAGGATACGGTCGCCTTCAAGCAAAATCCTTTCGGCGTCGCCCGCAACGAACAATATCCGCTCATCGCCCGTCGCATCAAGCCGCGTCCGACCCAGATTTTGCTTGGCGACCGCAATCATCCGGGCGGATAAATCGATGCATACGAACCTCGCTTCGGGGAAAGCCGCCGCCAGCATCGAGGTCAGCCGGCCGGTTCCGCAGCCGATTTCGAGTATTCGTCGCACCGGCCGCCGCCCGCCGGTTCCTGTCCGCATCGCCTCGACCGCGCATGCCGTCAGCCGGGATGCCATCTCCATCTGCACGGAGGCGTACTGCTCGTACTCGTGGGCATGCTTGTCGAAATGTAGCCGTACGAGCGATTTATCGATAGTCATGAACGATTCTCCTCACTGCTTCGGCAAAAAGGTCCGGCTCCGTCATAAACGGGACGTGTCCCGCGCCTCGGAACACAATCAATGCCCGGCCGGGAATATCCGCCACCGCTCCAAACGGGCAGATCGGATCTTCCGTTCCATGCAGCCAGACGACGTCCGGCCGATGCTCGTCAGACAATGCGGCACTCCCGTTCTCCGAACGGCCGGACGCAAATCGACTCCACCGTCCGGTCAAATCCGTTTCCAGCAAATATTGCAAGCCGGCGTCCAAGCCTTGACGGGAAAAATCGGTATTCATGCGAAGCCGCTCCATCCACCGCGGATATTCCGACCTGTACTCGCGCTCCGCCGCCGAAAACATCGACTCGGCAAAGCGGAGAAGCGTCTCCTCGGGCCGCGTCTCCATCTGGGTCTTCATGCGCCGCACGATGCGCTCCGGCCACGATTTCGCCCTGTCCGGGCCTGCGAAGCGAAGCGTCGCGCCGATCAAGATGACCCGAACGATCGGATGCGGGAGGTGCTCCGCGCCACCCGCATCTCCCGGCGCTGAACGCTCCCACTGCTCCAACGCCGCTTCGAGAGCCAGCATACCGCCCAGCGACCAGCCGATCAAATGGACCGGCGCCGTCTCTTCACGGATCATCCGGCGGAGCCGCTCCCGCATCTGCTCGACGGAGTCGCAATCCGCATAGCTGAACATCCGGTGCCTCGCAGCGGGCAGCAGGTCCCGAGGATCGTCCCAAACTCCCGGAGACATGCCCCAGCCGTGTATCCATATGCAGCAGGAACCATTCATCCTGGCACAACCCCCAATTCCCTGCCGACGGTAACGATCCGCTCCAGAGCCATTTGCAAATCTTCCTCCCGGTGCGTCGCCATCGGCGTGAAACGGATTCGGGCCGTCCCTTCCGGTACGGTAGGCGGCCGGATCGGGACGGCGGCCACCCCTTCCTCCTGCAGCCGCCTGCCGAACGCGACCGCCCGTTCGTTGCTGCCGACGATAACCGGGACGATGTGGCACTCGCTGTCCCCCGTATCGAAGCCGGCCCCCCGTAGCTGCATCCGAAGCCACTCGGCTTGGCTCAGCAGGCGTTCCCTACGCCAGCCGTCTCTCCTGACCGCCTTCCACTGGTCGCGAATGGCATGAACGACCATAGGGGGAAGCGCGGTCGAGAAAATAAGGCTTCGTGCCTTGTTGACCAAGTAATCGATCACGACGGCATCACCCGCGGCGTAAGCGCCATAGCAGCCGTATGCCTTGCCGAATGTCCCCATCTGCACGTCGATCCGCCCGGTCAGTCCGAGAGCGTGCGCCAGTCCCTCTCCTTCCCGGCCGTATACGCCGCCGCTGTGGGCTTCGTCCACCATGAGCATCGCGCCGTACCGTTCCTTCAGCTCCGCCAGCTCGGCCAGCGGGGCAATGCTTCCATCCATGCTGAACACGGAATCCGTGACGATCAGCTTCTTCTTGGACGGGTCCGCCCTGCGGAGCAGCGACTCGAGATGGTCCATGTCGCGATTCCGGTAACGGACCGTCTCCGCGCGGCTTAACACCGCACCGTCCACGATGCTGGCGTGATTCAGCTTATCGCTGAACACGATGTCGTTGCGACCGACCAGCGCTCCGATGATGCCGACATTGGCCATATACCCGCTGCCGAAGACAAGACTGGCCTCCGTCCCTTTGTAGGCGGCGAAGTCGCGCTCGAACCGGCCGATGGCCGGATCGCCTCCCACTATAAGCCGGGAGGCGGTCGCCCCCGTCCGGATCGCCGCATCGGCATCCGTCCCGAACCCCGCGACCGCTTCGCCCGCATTCTCCGTCCAGCGCGCCAATGCCGCTTCATCCAGACGATGGCCGAGTCCCAAATAATGATTGGACGCGAGGTTGAGCATCCGCTTGCCGTCCCGCCAAATCCAGCCGTCTTCGCACGAGGAAGCCGACTCGGCCAATGTCCGGTACTGCCCCTCCGCCTTCAACCGGTCCAGTTCGATCCTCATCCATTGCATCGGATGATCCCCGTCCGGCCTTACAGCGCGCACAGCTCGATCTCGAATCCGAGATCCTCGATCATCCGGTGATCCGCGGTCGCCTCTTGGCCTTCCGTCGTCAAATAATCGCCGACGAAAACGGAATTGGCGGCATATAGCCCGAGCGGCTGGAGCGAACGCAGATTGACTTCGCGTCCTCCGGATACGCGGATTTCCTTGGTGGGGCATAGGAATCGGAATAGCGCAAGCACCTTCAAGCATTTGCGCGGATTCAGCTCCCGGTTGTTCTCGAGCGGAGTGCCCGGGATCGAATTGAGGAAATTGACCGGAATCGAATCGGCATCCAGCTCCCGCAGCGCGTAGGCGACTTCCACGATCTCGGCGTTCGTCTCGCCCATGCCGACGATGCAGCCCGAGCAAGGGGACATGCCGGACGCCTTCACCTTCTCCACCGTATTCACCCGGTCGTCGTATGTATGCGTAGTCGTAATATTGGCGAAGTTGCCGGCGCTCGTATTCAAATTATGGTTGTAGCGGTCCACGCCCGCTTCCTTCAGCCGAACGGCCTGCTCCTCGCTCAAAATGCCGAGACAGGCGCATATTTTCATCGGCATCGTCGACTTGATTTCCTTCACCGCCTCGACGACCTGATCGAGCTCCCTGCCGGTCGGTCCCCGGCCGCTGGCCACGATGCAGTAGGTGCCCGCCTTCAGCTCCATCGCTTTGCGGGCGCCGTCCACGAGCACGTCCTTTTCCAGCAGCGGGTACTTCGAGATCGGCGCCTTCGACAGGATGGACTGCGAGCAATAGCCGCAATCTTCCGGGCAAAGCCCGCTCTTCGCGTTAATAATCAGATTCAGCTTCACCTTTTTGCCGAAGTACGTCTTCCTCACCTGAAAAGCGGCTTGCATCATCGGCAGCAGCTCGTCATCGTCCGCCTCCAGCACGGCAAGTCCTTCCTCCATCGTCAACCGTTCCCCGCGAAGCGCCTTCTCGGCGAACATATCCCATTTCGAACGCAATTCGATCACGCGTATCTCCTCCTATGGCTTATATCGTTATTGTTATTCTCCGAGCAATGTCGTCCAATCGAGCCGTGTTATCATCGTGTCGATCCAGTCGGGGGAACTGGCTCCGTCTGCCTGCTCCGTCCACGGCAGCGTGCCCACGACCGGGACTTCCCCGAAGGCTGCGATCATTTCCGCATTTTCCTCCACGGAGAGCCGATCCGCCTCAGTGTGAGCCGCCGCCCCGTTCAGAACGACCCCGGCAACGCGTATGCCGCTATGTCGTGCCAAGGCTACCGTCAGCAGCGTATGGTTGACGGTGCCCAGTCCGGCACGAGCCACGATGAGAACCGGCAAACCAAGCTCCGCCGCCAGATGGGCGATCAGCTTCGTGTCCGTAATCGGCACGGCGAGCCCGCCCGCCCCTTCGACGAGCAAAAAATCGCCGTCGCCCAAACGCCTGCGCCCGTCGGCAAGCAGCGCGGCATAATCGATCGTCTCGCCGGTCCGCCGCGCAGCCATCCATGGCGCCAACGGTTCGGCATACGTTAACGTGGCGATATCCCGCGGATTTTGCGCCAGACCGCCTTCCGCCGCGAGCCGGAAGCTGTCCGCATCGCAATGTCCGGCCGATACGACTCCGGTCTGCACCGGCTTCCACACCCGGATTTCGGCGGCGGGGAATCGGCCCTCGGCGGACAATCGCCGGAGCGCGGCGGCCATTCCGGCCGCAACCCTCGTTTTGCCTACGCCCGTATCCGTTCCCGTAATAAACAGTCCTCGTCGATTCATCGTTTCCCGCCTTCCCTATTGTGCTGCTGCAGGCAAACGTCCCGTTTAATTGTCAACCTGTAATAATGATATTTGGTTAACAATTAGACTAGAACCGATTGTACACGATTTTCGCCATCCCGACAATGCGCAAGTTTGGCTCCCGAGAATAGCACAAGTTTGGCTCCCGAGAATAGCGGTAGTTTTCGCGATAGGGAAAGTAGCATCTCGCTTTCGTGCCGTGGCGATGTTAAACTTTGTATAACGTAAAAAACTACGACAGCATAATCCGCATACAAGCTGGAGGCCCCTTGATGATGAAGCGGGTACGGCGCGTTGCTGTAATTAGAGGAACTATGTTCCGTTATGGTCCCGAATTCCGTTATACTCTTGAAGATAACGGAACAGACATTCGTTATCTCGATCTTCCGGGGTGAGTATGATCAGGAACAGCAGAATAGCGGAACGGTTTTCCGTTATTTTGCAATCCATACGAGTGGTCGGGTCAATAGCATACTCTAGTTCCGCTATTTGTTGGATTCGCGGTCCCGCAAAACGCCGGCCAAGGCAGCCAGCCTTCACCGATCATGCCGCACATGCACGCCCGTAGGCGAATTGTGCTGTCGCAGAAAAAAATAGGCATAGGATGCGGAACGCAATCTGCCGCTAGGAGGGCTCCGATGTCCGGGCTGACGTTGTCCCAACAATATATGCTGCTCGCCTCGGATCCGGCCGTACACAAGCTGGTTCCGCCGGTGAAGCAGGTGATGCAAACGTACGTCTGCGGCGCGGGCATAGCCGGTCTGCTGCTGGAAGGCCGGCTCCGTCTGCACGAGAACGGCAAGCTCGAAGTCGTTAACGCCACTCCGACCGGCTCGGCGGGCGCCGATCTGCTGCTCGCCCAATGCTCGGCTGCCGCCAAACCGAAAACGGTACGGAAATGGATACACGATCTGTACGCTCACCGGCGGTTCCGCGTTCCATTCTGCGATGCGGAGATGGCGCCGCTGGTCGCTGACGGACTGATGAGCGAGGAACGCCGCAAGGTGCTGTTCGTCTTTCCCAGGACGGTCCAAACTCCGGATCCGGCCGCCGTCCACCGGATCGTACAGCACATCCGCTCCGGCATGCTGGCGCAGCCGCCCGCCGACGATGCGACCGTCCTGCTCGTTATGCTGCTGGACGCCTCGAAGCTGCTGAAGGCGTATTTCTCCCCGTACGAGCAGCAGGAGCTCCGCGATAGGCTGAAGGCGCTTCAGGAACGGCAAGTCAACAACTGGAGCATCGTCCGTCAAGTGCGCCGGGCCATCGACGAAATCCATGTCGTCATCGTGACGACGGCGGGGATGTAGCTTGCTGCGGCATAATGGTTTGGAAACGAAAAACAGGAAGGAGTCCCATGCCGGGGATTCCTTCCTGTTCCCTTTTTCTCTCTTTTTTCCTTTTTTTCCAAACTGCATAAACATCCTGATGGATGTTCGACTATTCGTCCAGTCCCATCTTCTCGATCGTCTCGACGCTTCCATCCATCCTTACGCATACCTGGCCTCCACCCGCGAGATTATCAAGCGACTTCGTCCCGACGGGTTAACGGCTTCCGAACACGCGCCGAATTGCTTCCAAGTAACCGTAACCGTTCACCGTATCGGGCTCCAGGTAGCTTCCCTCCGTCCACTCGTTCCATGCGTTGATCGTAACGATCGGCGGCTTGGTCTTGCCCAAGTCGAGAAATCGTCTGGCGGCCAACAGCGATTGCTCGAACGACTGCGGCGTATTCCCGGCCAATATCGGCGTAAACGGATAGCCCACATTGTCATATCGGTCGGTCTGGATCGTGCGCGGACTCGGGTCCCATCCCATCGTAACATTGGGGTAATAAGGAAGCCTGTACAAGTCGGTGAATTTCCCGAAATCCGCGACATTGGCCTCCCGGTATTCGTCATACGAGGTAGTCGGAAAATTCGGCATCGCTTGATGATGAATCCACACGTAGGAGGTGATGCTGTCGAAACCGAGACTGTCCAGAAGGTCATTCACATTCGTCATGCCTTGTTCCCCGGGTAAAATTTGTTTGCCCCATACGACCGCATTGAGATGAAGCTCGCCCAGACCGGCCGCCCTGACCCGTTCACGAAAATGTTGCAGAGCGGATTTCGTTTTATCGATCCCGCCCAATCCGCGAATAAGGCTCATGATTTCATACAAAGAAACGTACAATCCCCCGTTCACTCTCCAGTAAGAGGGATGCGTAAAATAGCGGCGAATCATATGGTCGGTCGCTGTCAGGAAAGCTTGCTCCGAAACGGTCCCGCCGGCGAGCTTGTTCGCGGGTCGGCTTCGTTGGGCGGGGTGAATGTCTACCCAATCATGGTTGGCCCACATCAACGAAAACTTCAGGTTCCCGTTGTTCGCCGCTCCGAGAAATCCTTCTTCGAGCGCACGCTGCAAATAGGGCCCGTCCTCGTACCAGTACCAGTCGAAAATAAAACAGTCGATCCCGTGATCGGCGGCGGCCGCTATTTTTTTGGCCATCACGCCCGGATCCGCTTCATCTTCGAAGCCCCATAACGGCAGCTTGGGCTGTTGATGTCCTTCGAACCGCGGGGTCGCGGCACGCGCCAGATCCCATTCGGTCCAGCCCTCTCCGTGCCATCGCTCGTTGCGCGGATCCAAATGATAATTCGGAAAATAATAAACGGCCACCTCATATGCTTTCGTCTGTCATCGCTCCCCTGCCGGTTTTGCTATAATGAATTTGAATGCCGGTTCAAGTCGATTATAGCGGACCGGACAGCAGGCCAACATAGTGTAAGTTGCGATAATGGGGTATGCGGAACTGAGGAGAGAACAGGATGTTTTATACGCTTTCTACGCACAACCGAATTGATGTGAAATGGGCGGACCGGCACATGGGCGACGGCATGTTTTATCAGACACCCCACGCCAATCCTTATTTCAACTTGATTATGGTGACGGAAGGTCCCGTTTATTTGCAAGCGGTCGGGGACAATATGACTTTGCAGTCGGGGGAAATGGTGCTGCTGGAGCCGTGGGAGCAGCATGGCGGGTGGAGGCGGATCGGCGACAACAGCGGATTTTTCTGGCTCCAGTTCGAAGCGTGCCCGGCCTTGGCGCGAATCGGCGAATGGACAAAACAGGAAATCGACCTCAAAAAAATGCTGGCCGGGAGCAATCTGAGAACCGGGGAGTTTCCCGATGAGGACAAGCTGCTGCTGCCGCGCCGGTATTTGCCTTCCAATCAGTATGAGCTGCTCGTACTGCTGGAACGTATCGTACATGGGCTGAAATTCCCGCAAGGCTACTTCCGCTTCCGCGCTTCGCTCGTGCTGGGACAATTTCTCGAGCTGCTGGCGGACGACTGGCTTCATCACCACCATGCCCAAACTTCTCCGCCGACCTCGTACTTGACTTACCGCAAGCTGCTGCTGTTGCTTCACGAGCGGTTTTGCGACCCGCTGCTGAACAAAGCCGAGATGGAACGGGCATTGGACCGCAACTCCGAATATTTGAGCCATGTCTTCAAGCAGTTTGCAGGTGTGACGATCGTGGAGTATATCCAGTCGCTTCGTCTGCAGTTGGCCAAGCATTTGCTTCGCTCCGGCGATAAGCCGATCCAGGAAATCGCCGGCGTTACGGGATTCGCCGACCCTTTCTACTTCAGCCGGTTGTTTAAAAAAAGCGCGGGGATCACCCCCACGCAATACAGGGAAGCTCATCGTTCGGATAAAGAAAACAAGGACTAGCAGAAAGCAAATGCCCGGCGCGGCTTACTTCTGCTTTTTGCAAAATATTTTTCTCCCCGAATCGATCGGCTCGTAGCCGTCCGCATTGTCGATATAGATCAAAGATTCTTTGCTGCCCAGCGCCAGAATGCCCGTCTGATGCAGGCTCTCGTCGAACAACCGGTGCACTTTGGCCTGCAGCGTCGGGTTGAAATAAATCAGGACGTTCCGGCACACGATCACATGAAATTCGTGAAACGAACGGTCCGTTACGAGATTATGCTGGAAAAACATAATGTTCTCCCGCAGCTCCGGGTGGAAGTACGCATACTCGTTGTCCGTCGTGTAGTAGGCCGAGAACTCCTGCGTTCCTCCGGCCAGCAAATAGTTCCGGGTGTAGCCCTGCATCCGCGTCAGCGGGAAGGCGCTTGTCCTCGCCTTGTCCAATATGCGCTCGTTCATGTCCGTAGCGAAAATTTGCGTCTTGTCGGCAAGCCCCTCCTCCTGGATGAGAATGGCCATCGAGTATACTTCTTCCCCCGTGGAGCAGCCGGCATGCCAGATGCGGATTTCCGGGAGCGCCCGGAGCAGAGGGACGACCATCTTCCGGAAGGTGAAGAAGAAATCGGGATCGCGGAACATTTCCGTCACGTTGATCGAAAAGTCCTCGAACAGCTTGCCCGCCGCAGCCCGATCGTGCAGCACCTTCTCCAGAAGGGCGGTGATGGACGGAAGATTGTCCATCCGTACGCGGTTCAGTATGCGTCTGCGAATCGAAGATCGCACGTAGTTCCGAAAGTCGAAGCCGTAAAGCCGATTCAATCCTTCGAGCAGAAGCTCGATCTCGACGTTCTCGATTTCGTTTGCGGTCTGGTCCTCATCCGGGTCGACGCCCTCGTACTTCGTTTGATCGTCCATGACTCACCCCTTCGTTAGCCAGACGCGCATCAACGAAAACAGCTGATGCATGTTCAGCGGCTTGCTTATATAGTCGGAAGCACCGGCTTCCAAACATTTCTCCCGGTCGAACTTCATCGCCTTCGCCGTCAGGGCGATAATCGGCAGCGTCTCGAATTGCGGAATTTCGCGAATTTGGCGCATCGTCGCATAGCCGTCCAGCACCGGCATCATAATGTCCATCAGGATCAAATCGAAGCGCTCTTCCTTCTCCAGCAGCTCCAGGCACTCTTGACCGTTGCCCGCTACGGTTACGCGGATCCCCGACTCCTCGAGTATGCTTCTGAGCGCGAAAATATTGCGGGTGTCGTCATCGACGACCAGCACTCGCTTCCGCTCGAAGACGGACTTGTCGGACGGTTCGGAGTGGATCTCCGCATTCCATTCGTCTCCGCTCTTGTCGGCGCTACCCGCCCGAAGGGGGGCTTCCGCAAGCTCGACGCCCGCCGCCGCTTCCTCATAAGCCTGGACCAGCTCCAGCATATGCCCGTTCTCGACCGAGGGCAAATACAGCGTAAACGTGCTGCCCCGTCCTTCCATACTGTCGACGACGATCGTTCCCCCCAACAGCTTGGCCAGCTCGCGGCAGATGGACAAGCCCAACCCGGTCCCGCCGTATTTGCGGCTCGTCGTCCCGTCCGCTTGCTGGAACGCCTCGAATATCGCCTCCCGCTTGTTTTTCGGGATGCCGATTCCCGTATCGATGACGGAAAAAGCAAGCACGAGTCCGCTCCGTTTGACCGGGAGCAAGCCCGCCAACTGCTTCGGATCGACGGTTCCGATCGAGAGCGTGACGGAGCCGCTTTCGGTAAATTTGAATGCATTGGATAGCAAATTGCGCAATATTTGATGCAGGCGGCGTTCGTCCGTCCAGAAAATCGTAGGCACTTCCGGGTCCAGCCGGACGGCGAATTCGATCCCTTTCTGCTCGGCGACTTTGTCGAACTGGTACTGCATGATCGTCGGCAGCTCGGTCAAGCTCATCTCCTCGGGGACGATGTCGACCTTGCCCGCTTCGACTTTGGACAGATCGAGAATGTCGTTGATCAAATTGAGCAGATCGTTGCCGGCCGAATGAATGACCTTCGCATACTGCTGCTCGTCGGGAGTGAGATTGGCGTTCTCGGACAACAGCTGCGACAAAATAAGCATGCTGTTGAGCGGCGTTCGGAGCTCGTGGGACATGTTGGCCAGAAAATTGGACTTGTACCTCGAGCTCTGCTTCAACTGCTCGGTATATTCCTCGAGCTCGATGCGGATTTGCTCCAGTTCCTTTGATTTCTGCTCCGAGTAGCGGTTCTGATCCTCCAGCTGTTCATTGGACACGCGCAGCTCCTCCTGCTGGGTTTGCAGCTCCTCCGCTTGCGTTTGCAGCTCTTCCGCCTGAGTCTGCAATTCCTCCGTCATCGCCTGGGACTCCCGAAGCAGCCTCTCGATCTCCATGCGGCTCTCCACACTGCTGATGGCCGGTCCGATCGTGTCCAGAAGCTCTTCCAGCAGCTGCTGCTGAAGCGGCGTGAATGGTTCCAAGGCGGCCAATTCGATAACCGCCGTTACTTCGCCGTCAAACTCCACCGGGGCGATCAGCACGCTGTGCGGAGCGGTATGTCCAAGACCGGAAGCAATCCGGATATAGTTGTCAGGGACGCGAGTCATATGGAAGACGCGATTTTCCGCCGCGCACTGTCCGACGAGTCCTTCCCCGATTTTGAAGCCTTCGGTGCCCGCCGCTTCGCCCGCCGCAGCGTAGGATGCCCACCGAACCATCCGCCGCTGCTCGCCCTTGCCGGAGCGGATGTAGAACACCCCGTAATCCGCGTTCAACAGAGGAGCCGTTTTGGCCAGAAACGATTGACCCAGCGTGCACATGTCTTCGATGCCTTGATACATGCCGACGACTTCCGCCAGCTTCGTTTTCAGCCAGTTTTTGCGCTCGTGGCTTTCCAGCAGCGCATTGGTCGCTTGTCCCAGCTCGCCGATCTCATCCCGGGTCGTCACATCGATCCGTCTGCCCAGGCCCCCTCCGGACGTGGCGATTTCGGTAATCGACCGAATGACCTCCTGAATCGTTTTGACGATCGATCCGGAGATCCAGGTCGCAAGCGCCGTGGAAATGAGCAGAATCGCGGCCAGCATTATATATAGCACTATCTTCAACGCCGTATTCCGCTCATTCAACTGAGCGGCCCGTTCATTGGTCAGGTTGGTTTCCGTATTTCTGAATGCTTCGAATTGGGCCCGGATCTCGTTCATATCCTGCTTGCCCGGGTCTTTTTTGTAAAATTGGGCCAGCGCTTCGGTCCGGTTCTCCTTCTTCAGGTTGACGGCCGTATCACCGGCAATTTCAATCCAATGCTCGATGAGCGCCCTGATGCCCACCAGCTTGTTCTGCTGGCTGGGGTTGTCTGCCAGCAAGTCGTACAGCTGCAGGTAATCCTGCCTCCAGCTCGACTTCCCGTTATTATAGGGATCCAAATATTCCTGATCTCCGGTAATCGTAAATCCCCGTTGGCCCGTCTCCATATCCAGCAAATGCTTCTCGATCCGGTTCGTCAAGTCGTGGACGCCGATATCGTGCTCGATAACGTAATTTCGTTCTTGCTGCATGACGGTAATCTGGTTGTCCACGAAAACAAGCGAAACGATGAAGCATACGATCGCTGCCATATACCCTAGTACGATTTTGGTGCGGATAGTAAATTTGAACCTGCTTCTCATTCCGATGGCCCTGCTTTCTTTAGAATCATTATCTATAAAATTATACCTGTAGACGTCCGGTTTGAATAGTTAGGATTCCAAAATACGTCCCTCTCGTCCACGAAAAGGCGAGCCGGACGTCTCGGCCCCGTCTACGCAAAAACGCCCGCGTTTCACCGCGGGCAAGGCCGTATCGCCGTCGGGTAACGCAAGCGTCCTGTACTTTGTTGCGAAGCTTTACGGCTGATTGATTACGGTCAGCAGCTCGGCGGCCGGAATCCGCGGCTGGGCGGTCGGCACCTTCGCCGGGTAGCCGATGTGAAGGCTCGCAATCGCCCTCTCGCCGGCAACGATGCCCAGCGTTTCGCGGAATTCGGATTGTGCAAGCAGCGGATAGCTTTCCCAGACAAGTCCGAGCCCCCGCTCCCACGCCAGCAGGCTGAAATTTTGGATAAGACAGCTCATGGCGGCGAAATCGTCTTCCCGCACCGCCATATTCGGATTTTCCTTCTGCACGACGACCAGAAAAACGGGAACGTTCATGAACCGGTCGTAAAACTTCCGTCCCATCTCCTCGCGCTTTGCCGGGTCGCTTTCTCTTTTCTCGATGTTGCCGCGGGCGATATTGGCGAGCCGCTCGCGACCGGCTCCATGAACGAGCACGAATCGCCACGGCTGCGTCAGCCTGTGGTTCGGCGCCCATACCGCCGTATCAAGCAGCTCGCGAACGAGATCGGTCTCCACTTCCCTGCTGTCGAATTGATGCACCGACCGGCGTTCCTTTATAATTCGGGCCAATTCCGTTTCCGTGCTGGCCAAGCTCATATCCTTTCAACCTCCCGCATCTAATGTGGCAGCATTCGTTGATAATGAATCTCATTATCGCTTTTTCTTTGCGAATATACCATACTCGTCAGCGGAAAGGAATGGATTTTACTGTGCGGAGGAATGGATTTTCGTCGGCTGCGGCAATTACGGGCTGTGATAGGAGTCTCATCCGGCGTTTCCCTGTTTTCGTTCTTTGCGATAAGGAAGCGCAGACGAAGCAGTCGATTATGAGTGTGTCAATTGCTGAAAATAGTCCGTCGGTACACAGTAGGCACATTTAGCCCCCGTTGATGCAGATCCCGGAGAATTATACTTATGCGGGCTAGCCCGCTCTCTTGATCCGGGCGGTGACGATCGTCCCTTCCGATCGGACAGTAAAACGGGACACTTGCCAAGGCCGCGAAAGCCTTTGGATGAGGCGATCTCCGGCCGGATTCGGCCCTCTGTAAAACAACTGGAAATCATGCAGGTAAATACAGCGAAAAACCGAAATTATTCGAAATAACTGGAATACATGCAGGTAAATGTTCACGATAACGCCAAACAAGAATAACGAGCTAAATTAACTGTACATTTTCCAGTTAATAACAGCTGAAGGGTGATTCGCTACCGAATTAACGGCATGTTTTACAGTTAATCGACGTAGTCACCGAACTGAAGGGGTTGGAGGGGACGCACAAAGCAAAACGCGGTACAAAGCAACAGGAAAAAGATGAGGCAGACAGGTCCGATAACCGTTAGCCGTCTGAACCGCACAAAACCGTCCGGAAGCTGAGAGGCCACTGAAAAAGTCCTTTCGACTTATTTCAAAGATGAAAAAGACCGTGTTTAGCCGTAAGATGGCTTTAAACGGTCTTTTCGTTGTTTTTTTGTAACATCAAGCTTAATAATCGATGCTTCACGAAAAAAACGTGTCTTTTTCAGTGGCCTCGAAAACGCCCGACGGTCCTGCTGGATGCGACGCATATAAGGGAAACATCCGGCCCCTCCGCCGAGAAGCCGTGTCATCTCCTTGCTCCCGGACTAAAACCCCGTCGCTTGGGCTTTCGCCAGCGTCTCCCGCAGCTCTTCGTGAATCGCCCCGTTCGTGGCCAGCACGTGGCGGACGGCCAGCGAATACGGTTGTCCGGCCGTGTCGGTCACTTGACCGCCGGCTTCCTGGATCAACAGCGCGCCGGCGGCGATATCCCAGCTGTTCAAGCCGATTTCCCAGAAGCCGCTCAACCGGCCCGCGGCCACATAAGCCATATGCAGGGCGGCGGAGCCCGCGACGCGAACGTTTCTTGCTCTCGGCGCAACGGCCTGCAAGCCTTTCATATTAACCGGAAGGGCGAACTTGCTGTCCGCCGGAAACCCGGTCGCGACTAAAGCTTCGGACAGCTTGCTTTCCTTGGAGACGTCCAACCGCTTGCCTTTGACGTAGACGCCCTTGCCCTTCTCCGCCACGAACAGCTCGTCGCGGTTCGGATCGTAGACGACGCCGACGATGACTTCGCCGCGGTGCGCCAGCGCGATGGAGACGGAGAAAAACGGGAAACCGTGGACGTAGTTGGTCGTCCCGTCGATCGGATCGACGATCCACAAATATTCCTCGTCCTGCAGCTCCTTCAGCGCTTGGGCCGAAGCCTCGGCTCCCGGCGCGACTCCTTCTTCGCCCAATATCGAATGATGCGGAAAATGCGTCTTGATCAAGTTGCGGATCATCGTTTCCGAGCCTTTGTCCACTTCGGTTACGAGGTCATGCGGCGTGCTCTTCGTCGTTAGCGATGCATGCGCCCCGAGCTTCAGCTTAATCCATTCTCCGGCCTTGGCGGCCGTGTTGATGGCGACGGCGGTGAAGCTTTTGCCGCTTACCGTAAAGGGTGTTTTTTGATCGTTGCCCAATATCGCTCACTCATTTCATTCATACTTTCTCTTTCAAATCTGCGGTACGAGATTAGTATATTACATATACGTCAACATTTCTTCGGAGTTTCACCCAAATCGGTTAGGCGCTTCCGACAAAAGCGCTTTCCTTCCCGGCTTCGCGGGAATTATCCCCCTATCATCTTGACCGCGAACGCGACCAGCGTAATGCGCAGCACCCACAGCAGCGCTCCCCCGCTCATTCTGCGGACGATCCGCGCGCCCAGCCAGCCGCCGACCCATGCTCCGGGAATGAGTGCGATCGCGCTGTACAGGTCGATTTCTCCGTGAAGGCCATGCGTTATGCTCCCGAGGATCGAGGACAGGAAGATGACGAACATCGAAGTGGCCGTCGCCACATGCGGCGGGTAGCGGAACAGCAGCACCATGACGGGCACGAACAGAGACCCTCCCCCGATGCCGAACAGACCGGAAATGAAGCCTACGCAAAACCCGACCGCGAGAGCGGCCGGTATGTTGTAGCCGTAATGGTGAGTATCTCCGTGCGCATCCGTGAACGTCCTTGAAATGCGCCAATCGATGGCCGCCGGCTTCATCTTGTTGCGCAGGATGAGCAGCAGCGCCATGAACAGCATGAAGAAGCCGAACGTCAGCTCGAACGGACGCGGAGCGAAGTTGCCTGTCAGCGAGGCGCCAATCATAGCGGCCGGGCCGCTCGTGATGAAATACAGCCAGGCGCTGCGAAAATCGACCTTCTTTTCCTTCATGAACGTCAGCGTGGAAGAGAGCGCGGTAAAAATAAGAACGGTCAGCGATGTACCGACCGCCGCAGCCGTGGAAATGTCCCTGTCCAGCATGATCGGAGCGAGATACAGAAGAGCCGGCACGATAATAATGCCCCCGCCAAGCCCGACGATGCTGCCGAAGGTGGCGGATACGAGGCCGATGACTAACAGAAGCAAAAATCCGGTCAAGCTGGTCCCACCCTTGCGGCATAATGTGTTTTCATTAATGTAGCAATCGGGAATCGCGAAGTCAAACCGGCATTCGTTAGTGGCGCACTCGCATTTCTTACCGTTATATAAGTTAAACTAAAGGTTTTAACGTTCATTCCATTCCGGAAGGGATTGCCTTGCAGCTTCAGACAGGTTGTTTTGAGTTTCTTTGAATGAATAGCCTGCGGCCAAGGTTGAAACTTGGGAGCCAAAACTCGCTCACAAGGCAATTCCCTTCTTCCATTGCATTGGGCAACTCTTAGCTGGGTCTTTAGTTCATCTTATATAGTTTGTAAAACAGTGGTCAAGATTTCGTCCGTGAGGTAAGCTGAAGTTGTCTCTTCCCGGCGTATGACGGGAACAAGAGCGGATCGTTCACCCTTCCGTCCCGTCTATCCGTTACAATCCGATTACGATGGAGAACGCGTTTATGGAACAATACAATCCCGGACAGCTTCTGCCGCAATTGATCCACGTGGCCGAATGGAAAAACAAAGAGAGCTTCAAGCATGCCAACGAGCGCTCTCCGTTGTGGATCATTTTTATCGTGGTCGCCGGCGGCTTCCGGTTCAAAATCGGAAAGCATCAGGGCACGGCCGGAGCGGATGACCTGCTGCTGTGTCCTCCCGATACGCCGTTTCAGCGTGAAATGCTGAAGCCATCGACGTTTCTCGTCGCCAACTTCAACTGGTATTCCCCGAGCGGGGAATCGGTACGCAGCGAACGGCAACTGACTCCCGATCCGACAGGCAAATTTATGATTCAAGACATCCAGCGGCTCGCTTCCACTCACGCGCACCTGCTCAAAGCGGCCGATCTTATCGATCCGTTCAGCCGGAGTCGCAGAAATTTTCTGCTGCAGGACTTGTGGCAGCTGTTTGCCTGGGAGTGGAGTTGCGCCCAACGCGAGAAGATCGGCCGTCAGGATGATCCGCTGATTCGGCAAGCGGAGAAGATATTACGGGATAACGCCTTGAAGCCGTTCAGTATGAAAGCGCTGTCCGGCAAATTCGGACTTAGTGCCGTTCAGTTTACGCGCAGGTTCAAGGCTTCGTTCGGGATGACTCCGATCGATTACCTTACCGCCATAAGACTGAACCGGGTGCGAACGCTGCTTCTCGAGACCCGTCTCACGCTCGATGAGATTGCCGAGAGGTGCGGATACGAAAGCGGCATGTATTTGAGCCGGATATTTTCCAAAAAAATGAGCATAAGTCCGTCGCAGTACCGACAAGGACACCGCATATAACACGTCTTGAAACGACGGCAGCCCGGACCCCCTCCTCAAGAGGGACCCGGGCTGCCAAGGCTTCTATTCCAAGGCTTATATGCCTTGCAATACAATGGCATCGTCGATATATACCGATTCCGTGACGGAGAGACCGTCGACCACGACAATAAATTGGATTTGCTTCACCTGTTTATTGTTGATGACTTCGGGTATTTGTTCCAGCAGTCCAAGTGTAGCCCACTCCCCGGCAGTATCCGAAAGCGAACGGATTTCCGAAGTGACCGTGGCCAAATTCGCGCTCGTATCTCCTCTGATATTCATACTAAGCTGAATCGTGCCATCGGTCGTCGACCCGGCCGGCACATAATAATGAACGCGCGCCGCAGTCAGTCCCGGATTGACGGGGAAAGTCTGATACGGTCCACCGCGCTCCAGCCCTGTAATTTGCATGCTGGCGTTGCCCGTGCGGGCTACACCGACAGAACGCTTCATCGTTCCGGTAGATACGATCCACTGCTTCCATAGGGCAACGCCGGTCGATCCCGTCTCAAACGACGAATTTTCGGTTAGCGACTCGGCTTCCTCCGCGGCACTTTTCAGCAGTCGGGCGAAGTCGCGCATCGGCGAAGGGATGCCTGCGGCCGCGATTTGCCCGATCCGATCCGTAACAGGTCCTCCCGCAGGCTCCTCGCGTTTTACATAATCGACCATATCCCACAAATTATGCTTGTTCCATCCGGATGCCTCGACGTTGGGAACGAACGGAAGAGCCAGTATCGGATCGTTTTTAAATGATTCGATCAGTTGGTCGCGCTTATCGGCCATTTGCAGCTTTACTGCGATCGTTGCCTCCGTATGGTCGAGTATGTCCATAGCATCGCCGATCGTTGTCGGCGGCTCCCCCTGCTTCGGATAACTGAGCACCGCCGCTTCCACAAGCTCGAAGGCCCGCATCAGCTTATTCGCGCGTACTTGCTGCGCGGCTGTCCCGGCCTTATCCACTACCGCCTCCATTCGGCTCCTGCTCTCTGTCAGATCCGCCTCGGTCACCAGATCCAGATAAGCTCCGGAGGTAAAGGGCAGGAACGTCTTTGCCTTACCGTTTTGAAACCAGGGGGAGAGCGGAACCCGCTCGGTCCAGAAGCTTTCCCACAAATCGTAATAGGCCGCCAAATCGGGCGCAGCCGCCGTCCCGACCGTCCGCTCGTACCATTCCTCCAGCAAATCGTCTACATCCCGCTCCGGGTTCCACATCAGCTTGGCCGTCACCCATGCTTTCGGACCTTCGCTTCCGCTCGGGTACATCTCCACATAATGAGCAGTCGTTCCATGCTCCAAGGACAAGCTGTAATGATCGGCCGCCAGATGCGGGTAAACGCGAGGGACCACATAGCTGGATCCGTACATATAATCGTACCATCCGGTCTGGCCGGTTCTCTGTTCCCACTGCAGCAGCCGCTGATGCTCGGCGGACTGCATGACCGGATCGAGCCAGGTCATCCGATCCTTCGTCAAAAACGGAATCACCTTCGGATGCAACGGGAATGAAGGCGGATCGACCACATTCTGATAAGCGATCAGTCCGAACCATTTATCGGGATATACGGCCGCTACCTGCCCGACGACTTCATTAACCCATCCATAATACAGGTCGGACAGGTCGGCAAGACCGAGCGAATTGGTCTTGTTCGGGTAGGCCGGATGGGCGGGGTCGGCTTCGCAAAATCCCCGGCTGTCGTTTACGCCAAGCGAGTACGATGTTTTGTCCGGATTGGTCTGAAAATATTGAACAATTCCATATACGGCGGCCGCCACCGTGCCGGGCTCGGAGAAACACGGCTGCCAGCCTGCCGTCACGCCCTGAGCCGGCGGCTTTCCCTTCGGATAAAACTCCGGATTGCTCGCTCCGTACCGACTTACGGAGAACAACGAGTATAAGTTATGATGGAACTCGACGGGGCGGTTGTAGTTGCCCTGCAGCCGGTTAACCTGCGCCCATTCGTAATATTGACGCGACAGCAAGGGTCTCGTGGTATCATACGGACTGCCGCTGAGCGGACTGATGACCCGCTCTGTAAACGCCGGTTCCTCCAGCACTTGGTCGCGCGGCACGGCAATGTCCGCCTGCACGGGGACATCCTCGCCGTCGGGACCGGGGAGAAGCCAGCGCACGCCGACATATTTCTCCAGGAACGCGTGTACGCCATTAAGCGTTCCCCACCGGCTCGGACCGATAATCGTCACGGAATTCCCGTGCGGATGAATAACGAAGCCGTCCCGATCCAGGTGCTGGAGCACGGATTCGACATAGGCTTCGCCGGCGGAAGCGGTTGTGCCGACGTACAGACGCACCGCGCCGCTCAACGGGCCAGGGGTGGCGTCCAACTGCTGCTCGGTCATGACGGGAAGCGCGGCGCCCGTAGATTTCTGCACATAATGGACAAGTCGCTGCGCGGCTTCGACCGCGTCGGCATTAGGCGGCGGAGAAATGATGACCACTGCCTTGGAGACACCGTTCTCCACGATAAGCAGCGGATCGGATGTTGCTTGCAGCATATGCATAAGCTCGTTCGCCTCCCACTCTATCCCCGACACGGCCGAAGCGGAGATCAGGTTTTGCAGCCGCACCGACGGATCTTGGATATAATGCAGCATATCCGCGGCATAGGCGTTCGCCTGCGCGTATGCCTGCTGATCCTTCAAGAGGCGGATGATCGTCAGGCGGTATCGCAATTGCTCGGCCAATGTCGGGTTGATGTCCCCGGAATCCTCATACCCGTCTATCAGTTGCAGCATGGCGCTCACCGGCCCGCCGACATTGTAGTTCATCCCGTCGGCTAACGCGATCCGGTTCTGGGTAGAAAGGTACAGAGGAAAAATAAGAGTCATGCATAAGAAGATGGTTATGAGCTTGTAGAAACGAGTTCTCATTGCTAACGCAGCTCCTTCTCGTAATATGGACTATTTGGCCGAGCCTTTTTCCGCATCGACCCTCTTGTTAATTTCTTCGTCGGCCTGCGCGATCGCCGTATTGACGTCAAGAGCCCCTTCCAGATATAGCTTGAATTTCGCGATGGCGATCGCTTCGGCTTTTCCCCGATAGGTCGAGGCGACGGGGTACGGAACCGGCTTGCTTTTGAAAATGCCCGGTAGCCCCTTGTCCTTCAGGGAAGAATTTGCCGCTCCAAGCGCCTGCTTGACATTCTCGCTTCTGAGCGGGGAAAGCTTCCCTCTTCGCGAAAGCTCAAGCTGCACTTCTTCCGACGTAATGACATCGATGACTTTCGCGGCTTCATCCTTATACTTGCTCGCTTTTGTGGCGATCACCGTATATACGCTGGCATTGCCGTACGTATTCGGTTTCTCCGGATAGCTCGGGTACTGCACGACATTCCAGTTCAATCCCGCGTTCTCCGGCGCCGCCAACTGGTTGAGTATATTGAGATCCAGCAGCATGGCCAGCGTCCGGCTCTTCATGAATTGGTTTTTCGGCGTTTCGGCTATGAGACCGTTGCCCGGAATGCTGTAGATCGATCGGGCCAGCTCGAACACCCTTTTCCAGCTGTCGTTGTTCATCGTCGCTTTGTCCGTTAGCGGATCGATCGCCGCGATCGCCAGAGGCTGCGACATCCACTGTACCGTGCTGCCGGGATCGAAGCCGCGGTATTGCACGCCGCCGTCCATTCGCGTCACCCTGTTGGCCAAGTCGATGACGCCTTGCCATAACATCCCGTCCGTCGGATAAGGAACACCGAATTTGTCGAAAATGTCTTTGTTGTAGTACATCGCATGGTAGTTGACATTGATCGGCAGCCCGTACAGCTCTCCCTTGTCCGACGCCTTTCTGACGTCTGTCATGTAGTTCGGCTCGAACCGGTCCAAATCGACGCCCTGATTCTTGAAATGAGACGTCATGTCCATAACCAGCCGCATATCCCGATAAGAGGGAAGCACTCCGGTATACGTTACGACAATATCCGGGACGCTGCCTGCCGCGATCAGTTCCGTTAGCGTGGTGCCTTTCGTTTCCGGGTTGTAGTTGATCGTAATATGCGGGTACTTCTTGCCGAGATGCGTCCGGACCACTTCCTGAAAATCCTCGTCCAGAAGCGTGCCTACGCTCTGGCTCGCAAGCTGCAGCGTTACCGGCTCGGCTCTCTCTTCTTTTGCATTCCCCGCATCGCGGCCGCCGCAGCCCGCCAGTACAATCGCGAAGGTTAGAAGCGGGGCGAGCGCTACAAATCGTTTCCTGTTTCCGGTCATACCGAACCCCCTTTGTTCCTTTTCCAAGCTCGTATGCTAGCTGTATACTTATCGGACATACGTCCTTATTCGCAGCGAATTTCCACGAGTCTCGCGTGGTCCAGTCCGTTCGTGGCGATAACTGCAAGCCGGAGCCGGGAGACCTCGTCCAGCTGCGTCCCGATTTCAAGCTGACGCCGGTAGTTGTCGCGAATATGAACGACTTCGCGGAATTGCCCGATCGTTTCCGCGAGCAGCCGAAATTCCTTAAGCGTCTCCGGCTGCGGTCCCCATACCATTCTGGCATGAAAGGCGTCCTGCTGGGTCAAGGAAAGGTACCGGTGCAAGCCGGTATCAAGAACGAGCGTAATCCGGCGAAGGCTTACCGGCTGCTCCCAACAGAGCTCCAGCCACGGCTCTTTGTCGGCCGGCTCCGACATCCAGCGATGAGTGCCTGGGGCGGTCAGCTCGCTCCGTACCCCTCTCGGTCCCGACACGGCACGGCTGTGGCGGTCGACAACTTGCGCGACGGCGCCGAGCTCTTGCTCCGAGGACGCGGAGATCTTCGCTTCATCGGCCAGATTGCGGTCCGTGAGCAGCCTGCCCGGCAAATAAGCGCCCTGGCGAAGCAGCCGCTGCTGCGCTTCCCGTACGACCCGCTCGTCGCGCCACGCTTCTTCCAGCGTCTTGCCGAGCTCGATGGCGGTCGCGGCGAACGTTCCCAGCCCTTCTCCCATAACCGAACAAGTGGCCATAACCCGCGTGCTGGAAAAGGCGATATGCGTCGCCGACATGTTGCGGCCGGCGAACATGAGATTGGCAATATTGGCGCTGACCAGCGAGCGCAGCGGTATCCCGTACATATACGGCGTATAGGGCTGGTTGCAAGGCTTTGCATCCACGGCTTCGATCCCCGAAGGCGGGTGAGTATCCATCGACCAACCGCCGTAAGCGATTACATCTTGAAAATCGACCGCCTCCTCCAAATCCGTCTGGGTGAGCACATGCTTGCCGACGAACCGGCGCGATTCCCGCTTGCCCGGCAAAAAGCCGAACCAGTCCAGCGCCCAATTGGCCGATCCGGGATGATGTCCGCTGTTCTTGATATGGTCCCAGACGCCCAGCATAATACCCAGCAGCTCGTCGCGAATCGTTTCATTGTCTTTGATCGTATCGAGCATGCCGCCGAATTCGATCCACCAGTAGCCGTATTCCCACGAGCTGTGACTGCGGAATTTCAAGTCCTCTTCGCTGAAGGTACGCGCCCAGGAGGGGGCGACGAACGGCATCGGCCTGCCCATGTCCCTGGCCATGAACAGAAGCGACGAACCGAGCCGGTAATCGTCCCTCTCCGTCTGGGCCGCCGTCTCCCCATATTCTCCCGCTGCCTCCCTTCCGGTCGTGAACAGAGCTCCCGCCTCGTACCCGAGCCGGCCGTCCCCGGTGCAGTCGGCGAACCAATCCGCCTCGATCCCGAACCGCTCTTCCGTGCTTTCCCGGCTTGCATAGGCAGCCACGATCCTGTTGCCGCTCATCCTGACGCCCGTTACCGTAGTGTTGAGCATCAGTGTCAAATTCGGTTCGGCCCGGCATTTGTCATACAAGATCAGATCGAGCATCGCCGGGCTCCGCTGCGGGTTGCGCACGGCGCATTCCAGCATGATCTCCTCCAAAATCCCGGTCTCCCGTCCTTCGGTGCGCAGCTCCGACCCTCTAGGCGACGATCCCGAGACGTGCATGCGAATTTCCGAGGAAGCATTGCCGCCGAGAACCGGACGATCCTGGCATAGCACGACCTTCGCTCCGTTCCGCGCCGCCGCGAGCGCTGCCGCCACACCTGCGACGCCTCCTCCCGCTATCAGCAATTGCGTCTTCAGCCTGATTCGATTGACCGTTTGTTCGATATCCAATAGGTTTCTCTCCTTGAATGCGGGGCCTCGCTTTTATTTGTCTGCCGTGTACACTCTTTCATCATAGGGAAAGAACAATTCCATGACTATGCACAAAAAATTCACGGACCGTGCACTTGATTTCACGGCAGCCATACGGACGCCCACAGGTTGGTGGAGCGCGAATCTCCGTTTGATCGGAGTACCGCTAAGCCGAACAGAATGTAAACAGTCAGTCGGACCGCTTCAGCGCAGGCTGGGGTATCCCGTGATTTCCATCACAGCATTGCCCGACCGAATCGTTTATGATCATTATCGTCGATCGTTTCCATAATATTGTTGCCGTTGTAATAAATCGGAGGCGACGCCGAGTCATCCCGCTTTCGACAGCGCTTCCGCGCCGCAGCATCGACTACTCCGCCTATTTCATTTCATCCGAAAATTCAAACGTGCAAAATCATGCCTTCCGCTTCCATTTCTATACATATTGAATTAGAAAGTTATGAAAATCTCCTATACAATAAGCATAGAGGAAGGAACTACAAGTCCCCGAGGAGCATCCGCCATGACTAAATGTCCGTATCATGCTTTTACCTCCATGTTCCGCAATAGTAGCTCCGCCAAGCCCGAAGCCGGCCCCGTCTTGTCGGAGATCCGCTTGCGGGAACGGGATGCCGCCCCGAAGGGCGATACGCTCGGCAATCCCGAATGGACCGATCAGCTCAAAATGATCGATCTGACCGAGGACGATCTTCGCATCATCCGGGGGATACAGCCGTTCATACTGGAGCGCATCGACGAAGTCGTCGACGCTTTCTACAAAACGGTGATCGATGTGGAAGGACTCCGATCGATTATTGAGAAGCACAGTACGGTCGAGCGGCTGCGGGAGACGCTGCGCCATCATCTGACCGAAATGTTCAGCGGGAGACTCGATGACGAATTCGTGCGAAAGCGGCTGAAGATCGCCGAAGTGCACCAGAGGATCGGACTTGAACCGAAGTGGTACATGGGCGCCTTCCAAAACCTGCAGAACACGTTCCTTTCCGTCATCCAGCCCTACGTCCGCAACGGCGAAGAAAGCCTGCTCGTCGGAAAAGCGGTCACGAAGCTGCTTAATTTCGAGCAGCAGCTCGTGCTGGAAGCTTACGAGAAAAAAAATACCGAACAGCGCGAACGGCAATACGATCAAATCAAAGGGGAATTGAAGCAGGCGATCAGCGCGATCAGCCAGGAGCTGGCCGCCATAACGGAGCAGACGAACGCTTCTACGCAGGAGCTCGCGGCGGCCAGCGCCCAAGTGAACGATTCGGTCGCCCACAGTGCGGGCAAAGCGATCGAATCCCGGCAGTTGGCCGACGCCGGCACCTTCAAGGTGACCGGGCTTCGGACGCGCATTGAGACGATTCGTCACAGCTCGCAGCAGGTGGAAGCGGCGGTAACCCGACTGAAGGAGTCTTCCCGGCAAATCGGCGGAATCGTCACGATCGTGAAGGACATTTCCACCCAGACGAATTTGCTGTCGCTCAATGCTTCAATCGAAGCGGCCCGGGCCGGGACGCATGGCGCCGGCTTCTCGGTAGTCGCCCGCGAGGTGAAGAAGCTGTCCGAGGATACACGGGAGGCAGTGTCCCAGATCAGCAAGCTGATCGAACGGTCGAACGAATTTACGCAGCAGGTGGTCGACTCGATTCAGAACGTACAGCGGCAGGTGGAAGCCGGACAGCGCGAATCTGCGCAAACCGGCGAAACGTTCGCGCAGATCGTCCGCTCTCTGGAGAGCGGCCTGCTGGAGATCGGCAAGGCGGAGAAGGAGATGAAATCGTTGGTCGAAGCGGTCGGCCAAGTAGGGGAGGCTGCGCAAAAGGCCGCCGTATCAGCCGAACGGCTGGACGAGACGATGCGCAATTATTAACGGGGTTAACCGGCAAGCAGAGACATGCCTCGTTCCTGTTGAACGTGCATAGCGGGACTCCGCCCGGCAAATAGAGCGCCCCATTGGCAACTTGGGTCGATTGGGCAAACCGATTCGGCGGGGTTGCCGGCTCATTCAGCCGGATCGGTTTGCCCAAATTGCCGGTAGAGCGGCTTTCTTAACGATATAAATCATTCGCTATCCGAAACACTTTATTGAGACTGCTCCCACGCCGCCTTCAGCTCATGTTGGATGTCCTTGTATATATCGGAGGCGACGAGCCCGTCCACATAATCGTCCCATTGCTCCAATGTCATGATGCCCATGACGACCTTCACCCGGTTGTCGTTCAAATCTTTCGTAAAGTTCCCCCACCGCGTCATCAACGTATCGGATTCGAGCGAATAGTGGGGATTGGTCAAGCCCATTTCCTTGTATCTCGCATATATGGTATCGACCGTCTGGGCAAACTCCTCGGGTCTCTTCAGACCGCGCTGGAGCGTATCCGCCATAATATCCCGCGCCTCGTGTTGAAACCAGCCCCAGCAAGCCACGCAATCCTCTTCGAAGCGGGGCAGGTTGTTCTTTCGGCCGTCCTTGATGTAATGGTGGACGCCCTCCACCCCGTGCGTTACGAGCTCCCTGTACTCCGGCGCAGCCAATCGGTCGATCAGCTTCAAATAGCGGGGAATTTGTCCTTCGTTGCCCTCGGCGCGAATCACCGTCTGCGTGTAGAACCCGATATTCGCGTCTACAGCCCAGCCCCGGGGCCCTCTGACCGGCGGAATCAGCACGCTGTCCGCGGCGGGGTTCACATGGGCGGCGAAAGGAACGGTCGTCATGCGCGGGTTGTCCGCCGGGGCGTACGAATGCCACCGGTGCGCTTTGGCCGCCGCTTCGCCCTTCTTATAGGCGTCGGCGTCGGCTCCGAGCGCGAACTCCGGATCGATCGCCTTGGCATCGTACAGTTTTTTGAGCCACAGCAAATATTGCCTGTACTCCGGCATAAAGTTCTGATAAGTAAAGTTTCCTTTGTCGTCGACGCCCCAATTCATGACGCCGGTGAAAGCGACGGAAACGGATTTCAGCCCCGGTCCGTCGAGCGCCTTGGCGCCGCCTATCTCGAGCCCGTACCGGTCGGGCGGCGAGCTAAGCCGGATCAGCGTGTCGGCGAGCTCGTCGACAGTCTCGGGCAGCTTCATGCCGCCCGCGTCCAGCAAGTCTCTGCGCATGTAGAAGCCGTCGAACGTCTCCGGCTCCAAATAGCGGGGGATGCCGTATATTTTGCCTTTATACGTCAATTTGTCCCAGACGGAGGCCGGGTAGGAGGCCAAATTCGGATAGTCCCGGGCAAAAGAAGCCGACCGGATATACGGGGTCAGATCGGCAAACATCCCGTCCTCGATCGCCTTCACCTGTACGGACGTATAATGCTGGGGCCCGTCGGGCAGCAGTTGGACGAGATCGGGAATTTGACCCGTAGTAAGCGCTACCTTCAGCTTCTGCTCGTAATCGCTGCGGGGGATGAAGCTGGGCGTAAACGTTACGTTCAACCGCTTCTCCAGCTCGCGCTGAAATTCCGTATCCGTCTTCGCCGTCCTCCAGGCGATATTCATGAAGCCGACCGCAAGCGGAGGCTCCTCATTCGGAGGAGGCAATCCAGCCTGCTCTCCGTCTCTTTCGCAGCCGATCGCCCCGGCAAGCAGCCAAGCGGTCATCAAAAGGAGCGCCCAACGCGCCATATTCATCCGTCAACACCGTTCCTTCCCAGACCGCTCGCCCGTTGCGTCATTTCCCCGGCCGAAATCGACTTATTTGTTCGTCTGCAGCGCCTTGGCGGCGGCGATGTCCTGTTTGATCGCGTCCTCCGCCTTGCGCAGCACCGTATTGATATCCTCGTTCGTTTTCATCATGTCGACGAATGCGGCGCGCATTTTCGAGGAGCCGTCTACGAAAGTCAGTCCGTTCGCGCGCGCGGGAGGCGGCGGGGCGTACTTGTTCGCGTAGACCGCCTGCACGTTTTTCCCTTTCAGCTCGGGCATATTATCGCCGAACGCCTTCTGCACGTCCTTGCCGACCAACGGCGTGATCAGCCCTTTCTTCGACAGCTGCGTCTGCACTTCGTCGGACAGCAGATGGGCGATGACGGCGGCGGCTTCGTCCTTATGCTTCGATTGGCCGGTTACGAACAGCGAGTAGAAGTTGGACTGGAGACCTACGCCGGGAGCGTCCTTGAACACCGGCGCGGCCACCACGTCCCAATTCAGATTCGGATTCGCCTGCGGCCATCCGATTACTTTCTCGGCGACATGGACGGCCAGCGCGTATTGGCCCTTCGGGAAATTGTCCACGTTGCTGACCGGATTGTTCGGAATATCGTAAAACCGCTTTACATGGGCAACGTATTGTTTCCACGCTTCCGTTGCGACTTCCGGTTTGTCCTCCTTGGCATCGAGAAATCCGAGCGATCTCGGATTATACTTCAGCAGCAGCCCGGGATCGGCCTGGAAGCCGTTATACTGCACGCCCCCGTCGGTACGGGTCAGCTTCTTGGCCAGCTCATACGTCTCGTCCCACGTCATGCCGTCGCGCGGATACGGAACGCCGAATTTATCGAACACATCCTTATTATAAAACATCAAGTAGTTGCTTCCCAGAAAAGGAAGTCCGTTCAGCTTCCCGTCCCCGTAATTGCGAACGACCTGGAGCAGCGCCGGGTCGATCCGGTTCAGATCGAACTTCTGCTTCTGGAGCAGGGCGGTCATATCGTGCTGCAGACCGTTGCGGATAATCGCGGAAGTAACGTTGGAGCTCGAATCGAGCACAATATCCGGAATTTTGCCCGCGCCGATCAGATCCTGATATTCCGAGCCTTTGGCGGTATGGATATGCTCGAGCTTGATGTGCGGAAATTTCGCTTTAATAAATTGGCCGATGTCGCTTTCGAAATTTTCCTCCTTGGCGTAGTTCCCGTTCTGCGCCGTGTAGAACAACAGGGTGACCGGCTCCGTTTGGGCTGCCGCCCCCGGCTCGGCCCCGTTCTTGTTCCCGTTCCCGCATCCGGTCGCCAGAGCGCCGAGCAGAGCCAATGTCGCAATCCGTTTGATCAATTCGTTTCTCCTCCTCCATCGTGAAAGTTCCCCCTCTGTCATCCGGTTGAACTTGTCGCCGCGCGTCGGCGGATGAGCTCCTGTCCGGACGATCGGCGGCGACGGATTCATCATGACACGCCTCCCTCCCTTGCTTCCATTGCGTTGTTGTGACATATCCGTCGCTTTGGCATCCGATTCTCGTTATCCGTCCGGGAAGGGGCTTGCCTTCCTTCTGCCAGTCACGAGAGCGATACGTTTGTCACGCCGGCGCGGTAGACTTCAATCCGGCCTCGCCTGTATGATGAGGAAAGAGATCGAATAGGGGGAACGGCTCGTGAAGCTGAGACACACACTGCGGATCAAAATGATTATCGGGTTCGTCATCGTCATCGCACCCCTCGTCAGCTTCTTGTCCTACTTGAATTATTACAGTATGGAGATGATCCGCGCTCAGGCCGCTCAGGCCAAAAACGACCTGCTGCAGGTTTACTTCGACGGCATCGACAAAAATATCGACAGGGTAAGCGATTTCTTGTACAAGCTCGTGCTGAACGACCCCGATCTGAAGTCGCTCGGCCTGCATCCGTACGCCAGCCGCGACTACATATTCGCCAAATATTTGCTGATGGGCAAGCTGGGCGTCGAGCTGGAGGAATTCCCCGACGCCGAAAACTTCTTCGTCTACCGGACGGACCGGGACGAATTTATCGCGACAAGCCAATTTCAGGACAAATTTCTGAACAATTTCGATTTGCCGGCTTTCAAGGAAACGATTCGCGCAGACCGAACCGACCGGTGGATCATCGTCCGGAGCCGCCAAGAGGCGGCCTTGATCAAGCTCGTCCCGGCCGATGTCAATCTGGTCGCGGGCGCCTGGATTCGGCTGGACCGGCTGATCGCACCTCTGCAGTCGGTCGAATCGGTCGAAGGCTCGGAATCGGAGGCGGTAATCTTGTCGCGGGAAGGAGAGGCGCTCACCCCCTCCAGATTCGCGACGAACGGCTTGACGGCTCCCGAAACGGGCCATACCTATTCGGAGGCGATCGGACCGGATAAGCGGAAATTTCTGGTCATCGCCAAACAGTCCGAGCTGGCCCCCTTTACGATCGCCGTGTCCATTCCGGAGCAGCAGCTATTCCGCTCGCTCCTCTTCTACCAGAAAGCGATATATCTCATTCCGCTCGCCGCGGCCCTCATTATCGTGCTGTTCATAGCCGTTCTGCAAAACGTCGTGTACAAGCCGATGAGAACGCTGCTGCGGGGAATGGCCAAGGTCGGGAAAGGAGACCTGAGCGTCACGCTGCACAGCAGCGACAAAGGGGAGCTCGGCTATGTGTTGAACAGCTTCAACGAAATGGTCGCGAGAATCCGGGAAATCGATATATGGGAGACGCAGCGGCCCGTCATTATCGATAAATTTTGGCAGGATTTGCTGAGCGGGCGCCAACTGCTGAACGTGGAACGGCTGGAGACGATGATTTCGCTGTTCAAAAAGCCGCTCGCCTCCGACGGCTTCGTCATCCCGATCCTCATCAGCGCCTCCCAATGGAAGCAACATATATCGGCCGAGGACGAGACGACGATGGAATACGCGCTGCGCAATGCGGCAGGGGACATTGTGCTGAACGGTCTGTCGGGAGACGTCATTCAAGACCGGAACGGCACGATCTTCGCCCTCGTTTATCTCGAAGCCGACGCAGCCGGCAAGCTGGAGACGATCCAGGCGCAAATCGACCGCAACTGCGCGAGCTATTTGGACGCCTGCCTGCAATACTTTTGCAGCTCGCTATGCTGCTACGTAGGCGAACCGTCTCCCCTTCTGAAGCTGAGCGAAACTTATTACGCGCTGCTCGAGCTGGAGCGGCATCATGTTACGGCGGCCAACACGGTCTATTACCAGAAGGATATGAAGTCGTTCTCGGCGCAATTGCCGTCTCTGTATTGGCTGCCGGACTGGGCGATCCCGTTCAAGTTCGGTAAATGGGACAGCGTCCGGGAGAAGCTGGAGGAGACGTTCGGACGGCTCGAGCAGGGAGTTCCCCCGGCGAAGGAAGCGATGGAGGGCATCTACTATGGAACTTTATACACGTTGTATACGATTTTCCATGAGAACGGAATACCGGTGTACAGCGTCTATCAGGCGGCCGATCTGAATCCTCCGGCTCCACCCTTGAAATCGGTCCTGCAATTGAAGCGCTGGACGTTTGCGGTTGTTCATAAAGGAATACCTTGCTTCCAGCAAACGGACCAACAGCACGACGGCATCGTCGCGAAAATCATGAACTACGTCGCCGCCCATCTCAAGGACGATTTGTCGCGGGAGGAGCTCGCCGAGAAGGTGTACCTGAACCCTTCCTATTTATCCCGACTGTTCAAAAAAGAAACGGGCCAATCGCTGTCCGACTATATCGGCCAAGTCCGGATGGAGGAAGCCCGGCGCCTGCTGTCGCAAACGAACATGAAAATCGTGCAGGTCGCCGAAGAGTCCGGATATCGCAACGTGTCCCATTTTACTAAAATGTTTAAACGTATGACGGGCGTTACCCCCCAGGAATACCGCAGCAAATATTTGGGCGATATCGGATAGCCGTCACGAAATTTTCACGATCGATAGCGTCGTGGAGCCGGCGCCGGGCTGAATGGTCATCGCCTGCTCGGACCATACCCGGATATCCAGCGTTTGGTTTTTGTTCAATTGCACGGGCATCGTTCCCTTGGCCAAATACGACCTGCTTCCCTCCGTCACTCCGTCGTCAAGGTAGGCGAACGCCCCCGCGCCGCCGTCCAGATGGATCGCCAGCCTCGTCCGGTTCGCCTCCGCCGGCTGCGACCATTGCACCTGGGCGGCGACGAGATAAATCCCCGCCGCCTTGGCCGTGAACGTGCCGGCTGCCGCATCGAATTCCCCCCAGTTGTCCCGGGACTCGGTGCCGTAAGCCACCTTCGTCCATGTCGCGGCCGGTATCGACTGGGTGGTTCCGCGGTAAGCGCGCACATGGCTCGGTTGTTCGATCGTCAAGCTCTCCCTGAACTTCACGCCGTCTCTCGTGAGCAGCTGCGCGCTGAATTTGGCTTCGCCGGTTCCCAGATTGTCGAACAGCGTCCCGTCCCCGTAATCCCAATCGACGCAGCCTTGGAACGACACCGACTGCCTGGCGAAGCTGCCCTCGAAGGCGACGAGCTTTTTCAAATTATGCGGATAATTCGTCACCTCCTCGATCACGACATGGCTCGCATTGCCCACCATGACGAAATAGCTGCACAACGGCTCGCCGTTCACCTTGGCCCCGATAGCCAAATACGAATCGCGGAACTTGATGCTTTTGGAGGCAGGCGCGTTCGGACCGCACGAAATCTTGACGAAGGCATCCAGCCGGTGCGACGAGCCTACCTCGAACCAGCACCTGTGAAAATAAGCGGAATTGTGCGGGGAGCTTAGCACGATCACGATGGGCGCTTCCGCAGAGCTGCCGTCCTTGACGAATTGACAGTCCTGCACCCGTATGCCGCCCGCCCCCATTATCGACAAGGCCGTGTCGTTGCCGATCGTATACAATTCCCGCAGCGTGTTCTGCCCGCTTCCCGCCCCGATATACATCCCTATCTTGTTGTAGAACAGATTGACCGTGTCGAAGCTGTTCACGTCGCTGTATTCGCCCCAGAAGCCGTATTCGAACCGCTCGATCTGCACGTCGCGGAACTGGATGCCGCCATTGCCGTAATCTTTGACCGCATACGTTCCGGGCCCGTAAGTGCCCCTGCCGATGGAGACGGACATCGGGTTGTTGAGCGGAGCCGTATTCGTTCCCGCGTAAGCGAGCGTGATCTGCTCCAGGGCGAAGCCTTGTACCATGTCGTTATAAGGGGTGCCGGTCGACAATCCCAATTGGAAGCAAGGGCCCGTTCCGGCGTAATTGATCCGCGTACCGCCTTCCGTCTTGCCCGACGGATCGCTCGGACGGCCGGAACGCACTCCTATGATGCGAAAACCGCGCTTCATTATCACGATAGTGGAGGATACGATATACTCGCTTTTGGCCAAATACAGCTTCCGGTTGTTCAAGTTGTTATCCTCGATGTAGCGGACCGCTCTCGTCAGCCTCCCCGTATCGTCGGACTCGGTCTCGAGCCTCGGGAAGTCTTCCTCCAAATCGATCCACAGATGGGTCAGCTTGCGCGACAGAACGTCGATCCGCCCGTTCAGCTCCTCGGCGTCGTCCCCGTACACCGACTGCTGAACGGACGCCTCCGAGCCCATCGTGTTCATCAGCGCGCCCGCGACTACCGCGGCTCCGGTCAAGCCGAAGGCGGCCATCGCCTCGCGGCGGCTCCATCGTTTTCTTATCGGTTCCGGTTTCTTCTCCGCATCCTCGTTCTCCTTCATAAGCGATTCCTCCTGGATATTCGATTGGCTTACGCCGTTTCCGTATGCCCAGCATGACACGATCCCTGTAGGCGAATCCATTGCGTTGTTGTGACATTCCGATCGTTTTCGGGCCTTGTTGCCGCCAGCGGCAGCCCGTGTAACGAAAACGCGGGCAAAGTCACGCGGCCAAACAAAATAACCCCACAAAGTGGGGCGAGGTTGTTGAGAAAGCGTGCAAAAAGAGGAAGCGATGAAG